>CP003083.1:614553-921830 GCA_000306725.1 Methanolobus psychrophilus R15
ATGAAGTGAAAGACGGTCTTGATGTTGAAAAAGTTGCACGTCAACATAACATGAAACCCGAAGAATTTGCCATATATCAGATGATAAGGGCAGGATATGTACAAATGAAAGGGTCATCATTAATTCTATCATCTTCAGATGATGAGAAGATTACTGACGTTGCTAAATCTATTTTTAAAGAATTGGATGAACTTGCGGTTATTGATTGGAAACATAAACAAGACCAGCAAAAGAAGATGTTGCAAAGAGTGAAGAGAGCACTATATAAATTGGAGTATGACATAACTACTGCAGAAAAGGAAAGTAAGAACATACTCCACCTTGCAAGGGCTAATTTATAATGCGTTCAATTGATATTGGAAACACTACTGTACCATATGAACTGATTTTTACAGGTCGAAAGAAAACTATCGAGTTGACAATAGACCTTCATAGACACCTTACTGTAAAAGCTCCACATGGAATGGAAGATGATGCAGTCAAGACAAATCTCTTCAGGAAGGCCAAGTGGATAATTAATAATTTGGATAAAATGGATGATGTAATTATTCATGAATCAAATAAGGAATTTATCAGTGGTGAAAAGTATCTGTTAAGGGGTCGAAGGTATCGGCTTAAGGTCATTAAGGGCGATGATGTAAGCCTGAAATTTAATAATGGAAGGTTTATTGCCACTGTTCCTAAAGATGTACTTGAATCTGAATATAAGGCACTCTTACATCCTTTGTTTATGGAATATTATCAACAGAAGGCAGAGCAGGTCATCAGTGAAAGGGTAAAGAGGTATTTGAAATATTTCGATAATGAACCTTCATTGGTTAAAGTTCAAGATTTGAAAGGAAAGTGGGGAAACTGTTCAAAGACCAACCAGTTAAGATTCAATTGGAGAATTGTAATGGCAACTACATCAATCATTGATTATGTTGTTGTTCATGAGATGTGCCATTTGAAGCATAAGAATCACTCAAAGGAGTATTGGGATTCAATTAAGACGATACTACCGGATTATGAAAAAAGGAAAGAGTGGTTGAGGATTAATGGGAAGATATTGGGAATATGACCGATAACTTTAACCAAAATCTAAAATGCTATATTGTGATTTACCCATACGTAATCTTTTTGCAGTGGGTTGCCATTCGAAGACCTTCCATTTTTCATACTCCGGAAGACTTAGTAATTTTGTTACATAATGCCCTGCATCTGAATCTGTACATAAGAACAAGCAATAGACAATAGCAGATTCAGTATCGTCATTTATTTCAACAACAATAGGTGGCTTTTTATAGTATTCTGCAAGCCTCTCAGTATATATATTAATTATTGCAGTTCTTGCGTTGTAGCCTTCAGCGATTAGTTCATCATATTTTCTTTTCCAAATATCTTCTTCCATCCCTAGAGCAATACTGATTTTTTCAGGATTTATCTCAACATTTCTTTGCATTCCCGATGTCATTAAGTTTATGAATAATTCAGGTTTTCTTGTAACAGACTTTCCTTTCTTAATGTAAGTGCCTTCAAATGTGCAAATTGATTCAACAACTTCCCATGGTAAATCTGGCGCTCTATATGGGTCAAGTATCCATATACTTGGGAATTTTGGGTTGATGAACTTCCTTGCTTCAATTACAGCTTGTTCAATTGTAAGTGATGTTATTTTACATTTAGAAGATGTCTTTGGATATTTTTTGATATGAGCCTGCAAGCCATTCACTTGAGTAGAGGAAATTTCTTTTGAAGGATGATAACTGTTTAAAAAAAGACGGTTGCCACCTTTGTAGTTCTCAAGGCATTCTGCAGCTAATATAGCACTGCCCTTCCACATTTCATCTACCTTCTCACAAAAACAATATCCTGTAGATGCGTATAAGTCAGCAATGTCTAAAGAAGGAATGCTTTTTCCATTACTTCCGACTCTTTCAATCCAGATTTTAAAATATTCCTGCAAAAAAGCGTGTTTCTTTTTTGTAAACCACTTTACAGGTTCACACGCTACATCATCATAAATAACCAGTTCATCAGACATTTTACACTCCCTTGTTAGTTGTGAAATATCTTTTCGCTCTACATAGGTTATTTCATATTGATGCTTTTATAACTTTCGCAAATCATTCTTTATGTAAAAGTTTTTATTGAACTGGCTTAATTTATTAATTGCATCTTCTCTGAATTGTTTCCAATCAATCTCTGACTGCTTCTTATTATAGTTAAGTTTACCTACTTTATATAAGTCTACATAATTATGCGTTAAATCTATTATTTCCAGTGTTTGCTCTACTACCCATACTGGTTCAAGTGACACGAAAGTAGATATTCCCATTTCATGGGCTTTTTTTAACGCTTCAATTCGTTCCTTTGTTGTAGCAGCAAAAGGTTCAATTTCAGTCCTTAATTTTTCGTTCGTGAAAACAATTGTTGTGCCATAACAACTAAGTTCTGGGTTCTTAGATAATAAATCAAAATCTCTTTCAGACCTTTTACCACCTTTTGTAAGTATTTCAACTTTGAGATTATGTTCATGTAATATTTTAATAGCTTGTCTTGTTAATTTTTCGTCAACATCAATAGGTTGATAGGGGTCTGTAGTAAAAGATAAGAGTATTGACCTAGTTTCATCTGACTCTTGTAGTTCTTCCGCATCTTTTATTAGCTGTTCAATTACATTTCTTCTAACAGATGGTATTGAAAAGTCTACTCTATTTCTAAAAGTTGCTGAAGGAGCATAACAATAAGTGCATCCGTGACTACATCCACGATATAAATTTGCAGCAAGTTCTGAATATTCTCTTGCTCGACCATTAGCTTCATAAATTATTGATGTAACAGTTTTAACCTCCATAGGCTAATGAAGAATCTTATAATATAATGTGTTGGTGATAGTTTAGGCTTTTCCTGATTCTTATTGTCAGGCGATGGCCTGCGGCACTGGTGACGGAGGAAAATGAGAATGGGTTTGTTATTACTGATAGATAAAATGAATCTATAATTGATTAATTATTTTGGAGGCATTATTCCATTAGGTTTTGGTAGTTCTTATTGTCAGGCGGTTGGCCTGCGGCACTTGTGACGGAAGGAACAATAAGAATGGATGTTTGTTATTACTAAAGCTGGATGATGAAAGCAGTATGTAATTTAATATATGGATACAAAATGTTGAAACATCTATTTTGGAATGGTTGATGAAATGAAAGAAGAACAAAAGAAAATTAGTTCAAAAATTAGTCCTAAAGTGCGTGAGCAGATACTTCGTATGAGGAAAGATGAATTCAAACTAGAGAATATTATTGATTCAGTTGTGGAACTGAAATTCTATGATGCCGTTGGTAAAAAAATAAGAAAAGGCGGAAATAGGTAAAATTAGAATTTTATTCGTTCTCCGGTATTTGAAACACCTTTTCCACCAATAGTGATTCCATCATCATCGATTTTCATTATGAAGAAACAACTATTGAAAACCTGTTCAGCGTCCATCTCTTTAGCATGACCTCTTCTAAATTCTTTATTAGACTTCGAGATAAATTCAACAGAATTTTTCTCAAACATCTTTGCACCTTTTATCCTGACCGGAGTTACATTTTGCCATAAATGGAAAAACCGAATATCTAAATAGTTTTTGTTGAAGTATTCCTTGGCTAATTCTTCCCGTAATGCAGTTAATTTATTTTTACCAGATTCTACAGGTTGGTTAATAGATGGCGGATTATTTCTTTTAGGGATTTCATATTTGGTTACTGCAAGATTTTTTAATTTTTGATTTTCAAGGACCAGAGCATTATATTTTCTTCTTAGTTCATCAAGTTCATTTGGATTTTCAACAACGCTCTCTTCTTTAAACCCTTTAATCCCTTCTAGGAGCTGGTCAACCTGACCTATGTCCGTATAATTGGTTCCCACGCTTGCATTTACGTATTCTATGATTTTCTCAGGAGGCATAACAGCACGTTGTTCGGATAATTGTTGTAGGATTTGTGGATGTAGTTCCAATAAGGACATCAAGTGATTGTGCAATCTTTCCTGTTTCTTTAATAATCGTTCTTTAGGATTTGTCAAGAACTGCTGACCTTTCTTAGTAAGAACATAGGTTCGTTGCCTGTGAAATGGATTTTTAGGCAACGAACTTCTAGTATCATCGAATTTGATGTATCCGGATTTTTTGATTTTTGTCAAGGAACCTCTGAAGGAAGAGTATGTTCCTGAATACTCAAGAAATTCATAAATGGTTCTTGATTTATTATAGCCTTCATTGACGGCTCTGCATATCTGTTCAGTTAATTCGTACATTTTATATTTTTTCATAAATTCCTCCATTTATTTTTACTCGTGTGTCGTCTATACATGCAGCACTTATATACTTTGTGTGAAAAGTTCTTTCATGAAACCAAGTGCAATAGCATGCAGGAAGTCAAAAATTGAATTTGAGAAACAGTATTTTTTGGAATAATTTGGGAAACCGGAAATGAATTAATAAAGAAAGTGTTAGAGGTTTAGGGGAGTGAATTTATAAATTTCCGATAGCAAGAGGGAGAATTTGAGTACCAGAAAGGTTGAGAAGCATACAATGGATGTATGCATTACATGGCATACAAGGTTCACATAAAATACTTAAATGATTAAGAATGTTGAAGGAAAGTATGGAAACAAAGTGTAGTAGGACAGTTATTGGCATTGCCATAATATGGGCAGCGGTTATTTTTGCATCTGCATTTATACTGAGGGAATCGGGTTATTTAACACAGTTGATTCCTATATATGGTGCAGGGGCAATAATGTGTATTATCCTTGCAGGGAATCTTTGCAAGAAGGGTGAGTGAACTAATTAGATTTGTATTTATTTCAAATTGTATTAAAAAAAGGATGGAAACCAAAATTGTGATTTCCAATGATATGTTTAATTAATTGTAAGGTTTAAGCAACTTCGCCAAAAGCGAATTTACTCATAACTTTGTTAACTGTGATAGTTACTTCATCACCGACTTTGGTGTTAGGGACAAAGACCACGAATCCGCTTACTCTTGCGATTCCGTCTCCTTCTCTTGCAATATCTTCAATTGTTACATCATAATTTATTCCAGCTTCTACTGGAGCAGTTGAATTCATGTTACTAAACAAATATTTCACGTCCTAATTGATTAGCTTAAAAAGAAATACAACCATTTGGTTGAAAATAAGGAAAACAGTAAATGTGGAAAATACTATCTAAACCTATAATTCAGCAAATCAGTATCAAACTCTAAAAGCACTCTCCTCTAGGTAAGGATGATATATATATCTATTCCTATAAATGAAATATTTAATTGCAAAGGTACTTGCTTGTTAATGATATAATTATACAAATGAGCACCTAAATAAAAATAGTAAAAATGGATTGAAATATCACTTCAATCCTGAATCTTTCCTTTTGTATATTGCAAATCCAATTGCCACAATAGTTACAATCAATACACCAACTATCATGTACCAATTTGATTTGTTTTCATCTTCAACAATATCGATTGGTTGTACCTCTACGCTTTCAACCATATCGGGTTCTTCTACAACAGTCCATTCATCGCCTGCAATGGAGAATATAGAAAATCCGGAAGTCTGTGCGACGAAATAGAAGAACTCTTCATCTTCATCCAGTTGTTCTGTTGGTAATCTTTCCCAACCACCATTATTCAATCTCTCCATTCTAATGGATTCCGGAATAATATTGTTCTCTTCTACCCATTTTTTATCGACTTTAAAATAGATGAAAATATTATCTGCATTATGACTGCCAATAGTTCCAGTTCTACCAACATTTATCTCCATGAATTTATAAACCGGAGCATTATTTGAAGGAGTTCCTTCTGGAACGTTGTTCAAAAGGTTGATTCTGTTTTCAACTATTCCTGCATTGGTCTTAGAATCGAAACTTATCAGAGTTACAGGTATATCATCAGCAGTTACATGATATTCAACCTTACTTCCAACACCAACGTTCTGCCTGTTACTGAAAAGTGTATCTATGTTTTCAGATGGAGATTTTGAATCTGCAATATTCTGTTGTCTTGAACCGCCTGAAGATTTTGGCACATCATCATCTTCAACTACTGTATCTGAATCATATCGAATTTGTAAATATGGATATCCATTGTTGATTTCAGGATGAATGTTCCATATATTGGTGAAATTCCAACCTATAAAAGTAGATTGTTGTTTCATTTGTGAAGTTGTTCTACCTTCTCCACCAGCACTTTCTGATTGGAAAGATGTTTCAGTATTCCAGTACGATTCGGTTATTGTTCCTGAATAGTAAAATCCAATTAGTCCTCCTACATTTGAATCACCTAAATCACCTATAACTTCACCAATTGAATAAGAATTTGTAATGGAACTCTGCTCACTAATCACACCAACAAGTCCGCCTACACTCTCATTTCCAGTTACATTGGAAGTTGAATATGAATTGATTATTGTTGTACCACTTGCTTCGACTCCAACTAAGCCACCTACATCATCAATACCAATTACATCCCCTGATGAAAAAGATTCAGCAATTGTTCCATTATTCGCTCCTATAAGTACATCTGTGCCTACAATTCCAACTAAGCCACCCACACCAGCAACACCAATTACATCCCCTGATGAAAAAGATTCAGCAATTGTTCCAATATTAAAACCAACAAGTCCACCTATGCCTAAACCTCCTTCAACAGATGCACTTGATATTGAATTTTCAATAATTCCTCCATTATAACCACTAAGTCCTCCAATAAGAAGACCACCATCTACATGTCCAGAAGAATGTGAATTGATAATTGTACCTAAGTTTAAGCCCGCCAGAATACCAACACCTCCTAAACCACCAGTTACATTACCATGAACTCTGACATTTTTTATGACAGAATTTGGACCAAGATATCCAAATAATCCTACTCCTACTATATCTTCACTTGGTACATTTATGAATAAATCATTCACATGATATTCATTGCCATCAAAAGAACCACTGAACATGTCTTCCATGTCCTCCATCTCTTCCCCGAAATAAGCATTCGCTATAGGTATAAATCCTGCACCATCATTCCAGTTAACAGTTTCAGATGCATCAATATCATTTATCAGAATGTAATGTGCTGATAAATCCAAATTCATGGCTTGTAATTGGCATATTGTAGATACTTCATATGGATTGTTTTCACTACCATCACCATTTTCAAATATAGGATACGATGTAGTTAAATTCTGCAAATATGGATAACCATTGTTTACAGCACAATGAATTTCCCATTTATGTGTGAAATCCCAATCTATAAAAGTAGATTGTTGTTTCATTTGTGAAGTTGTTCTACCTTCTCCACCAGCACTTTCTGATTGAGAAGATGTTTCACTATCCCAGTACGATTGGGTTATTGTTCCTAAATAGTTTAATCCAAGAAGTCCGCCTACCCAATTAGTTCCATTCACTTCACCTATGGAATATGAATCTGTGATAGTCCCCCCACCACTACTTTTATCATCAGCATTATAACCAACAAGGCCACCTACGTAGTTTTCTCCGGTTACATCACCTGTGGAATGTGAGTTTGTGATAGTACCACAATAATTTATACCAACAAGGCCACCTACATTATCGCCAGTTCCGGTCACATTACTCGTGGAATATGAATTTTCAATAGTACCTGTATTTAGACCAACAAGGCCACCTACATCATCACCAGTTCCGGTCACATCACCTGTGGAATATGAATCTGTAATAGCACCATCATTATAACCAACAAGGCCACCTACGTAGTTTTCTCCGGTTACATCACCTGTGGAATGTGAATCTGTGATAGTCCCCCCATAATTTTCACCAACAAGGCCACCTACATTATCGCCTCCGGTAATATTAATATCAACCAACCCAACATCCTTGATTGTTGCACCAGCATCAGTGCGTCCAAAGAGACCTACATAATCCTCAGTGGTTCTGTCAATGAACAGTCCGGTTATCGTATAGTTTTGACCATCGAAAGTACCAGTGAATTTTACACTATTGTTCCCTATTGGCTTGAATCCTTTGAAAATTCCGGATTCACTATTCCAATTTTCAGTTTCAGATGCATCAATATTGTCACCTGTCACATTACCTGTGGAGTATGAGTTTTCAATAGTACCTAGATTATGACCAACAAGGCCACCGACACTAATATCACCGGTCACATTACCTGTGGAATATGAGTTTTCAATAGTACCTGTATTTTC
Source organism: Methanolobus psychrophilus R15 (assembly GCA_000306725.1). Classification (GTDB taxonomy): domain Archaea; phylum Halobacteriota; class Methanosarcinia; order Methanosarcinales; family Methanosarcinaceae; genus Methanolobus; species Methanolobus psychrophilus. Next base: position 622,762 of record CP003083.1, read on the forward strand.
ACCAACAAGGCCACCTACATTATTTTCTCCGGTAATATTAATATCAACCAACCCAACATCCTTGATTGTTGCACCAGCATCAGTGCGTCCAAAGAGACCTACATAATCCTCAGTGGTTCTGTCAATGAACAGTCCGGTTATCGTATAGTTTTGACCATCGAAAGTACCAGTGAATTTTACACTATTGTTCCCTATTGGCTTGAATCCTTTGAAAATTCCGGATTCACTATTCCAATTTTCAGTTTCAGATGCATCAATATCATTTATCAGAGTGTAATTTGCAGATAAATCGTGTGCCACTGCTTGTAATTGAGAAATATTTGATATCTGATATGGATTATCAGAGCTACCATCCCCTTCAAATACAGGTGTTGCAGAAGCAGTTGATATGAGAAGAGTTAATGAGAGGAGAAGAATTAAAGGATATTTAACATACGATACATGCAATGGTTTTTTGTTTATAAATTGATTTATATTGAGCCTCATATATTCAATATCAATATTCTAATGCTATTTATATATATAGATTCGTAAAAAAGTAAAATAATAATCAGAAACTTCGGTAAACTTGCTATATTTATCAACTTTTTCGTAAATATTGTATTTTCAATTATCTTATTTATAGAGATTACAACAATTACATTAGTTTCAGTGCGTTCCATTATATTCTTTATAAGCGTTATACTGCTCCTAATACCTGTAGAACCTGCATTGTTAGGAACATTTTCCTATTCCTTCCATGACTCTGATAATTCAGAAATTGTTGAACTTGGAATAGAATATGAATGAGCAGAAGTTATAGATTGGGAATAAATGATAAAAATGAAATTGGAAATTAGTAAGAAGGAAAAATTAACGTTATTCTTAAAAATCTTATTTCCTAATAAATTCCCCACACCACTCTAAATGAATCTCATCTGCACCAATTATACCTCTCAATTCCTTAAAGAATTTCTCATACATGACAACACATTCGTCAATAGATAGTTTGTTGTGAGCTTGGGATGATGAATTATTTTTATCAGAATTATTTGAAGCATCTTCGTGTAATATCATTCTCAAAATAATGCAAATTAAATCATTTCCATACACCCTCTCAAGTCTTGAAAAATCTCTAGAATCTGAATCAACGGGTTCAAATTGTTGAATATACGAGCCTAACTCATCTATACTCGAATGATTGTATTTCGATACCCAGTAAGACTTTGAGCGTTGAAATTTGAATTGTTTAGGATTCTTCATATTTCTTTTTAGGAAATCATTGATTTTGGCCTCAATACTTTTTACTTTTTCAGAATCTGTTACAGCAATTTCTGGGTCAAGTTGTTCAGTTTTAATTTCATGGCCTACTAATTGAGGAGGATTTTTCTTACATCTTCCACTTTCATTATATCCATCAATACTGTCAACTTCAAAAAATATGCAATCGCTACAAATTGCATCTTTCAAATACTCTCGTTTAGCAACCATGGTAATTTCATAATTCATAAATAACACCTATTTTCAATAGTTTCTACTAAATATAATATATTGTTGATATATAAAACAAATGCAACATCTTTATCAGGTTAGATTATAGTTAAGAACCGATTGTTTGAAACTTATGGTATTGATATAACTTTCAACAGGACATAGTTTTAGAACTCATAAGTTCCAAACCAAAGGTGTTTAACTATAAAAACGAAATACCCACTGCATTAGACCTTAAACTGAAAAACGCTATGAGGATACCCATCTCAAAACCACAATTGGCAACAACTGTCTAAAAGATTCAGCATTTTCAAATCTGTTTTTGCTGAATGTTTTAGACAGTACCGATTGCTATCGAATTATCAAACTTTTCATTTTAAAAAACCAACGATTATGAGAACTTATGAGAAGTTTTTTCCGATAGCAAGAGGCACTTCAGACCCCTAATATATTATATAGATTTGGCAAATCATTTTTTCCGTTGTGCATTGCCATCGACCAACAACAACCGACTACATGACAAAAGAATTAAAAGAATTTGACATTAAACAAATTCTTAAATGATTCTGGAATATTGTAGCCAAACCAATAAACGTCTACATCATGCCTTGATGGTCTTACACGATGGATTATGTTTTCTGTTTGTATGGGAATCCAAATGCTCTGGAATAAATAATTAAGCATCTCATTAGATGGATATGATGTTCGATTCTTTTCATCAACAATCCATCTTAATGAAGGCATCTCCCCATGCCTTGCAGCATAATATAAATTCCATTGCTTACGGAACCAATCTTCAGGCGGTCTATAAGTGCCAATGACAAATAATACATCATTGTTTTCAAATTTATTTATTCCACCTGCCGAACCAAAATGCAATGCAGGACAACCAAAGAGTGTTTTATCATCTTTCTTTATTTGATTTTGATATGTCAGGATGCATATCTTCTTGCCCAAATTTTTTAAATATGTAATTTTGTTCTGAATTATTTTTTGATAAGCCTTTAAATCATCTTGCATATCGCTTTTGTTAAATTTGCAGTTAAAATTTTTAGGAATCCATATATTTGAATTTATTTCAGCATCTTGTTCAATAATTTCGCAAATACATGTATATTCAGGGAATAATTCTTTAAATTGCAAAATTAATTCCTTATAAAGTGATTTTCTTTTTGCGAAAGTTGCATCTATATATGTAATCGTTTTGAAATAATCAAGTTGCTTATACATCATAAGCTCATGGAATTGTAATTCGATATCTAAAGTAATAGGTTCCACTTTTTTTACTTCATAATTTCGCATTGCATCGATTGCATCAAATGGATTTTCATCATAATTGAATTGATACATGTAATTGAATGTTGGCAAACGAAATCCACATTTTGCACCTTCGACTATCATATCATCAACAATATCATGTTGGAGGCATAATGCATTAGGTTCATTGGCAACTGCTGCAAGTTGCCTTAATCCATTTTCTAACAGGCATTCCCATCTCCATGACAGATTATTTTGCTCTACTCTGGCTTTACGGTTATAAAATTCAAGATATGTAATTATTGTCGAAATTCTCAAATTGCATAATTGTTTGGCAACCGTTAGTTTATTTTTTATTGCCTTTAATTTTGTTGTGATTAGGTATTCATTGTGCAAATATATTGTATTTTCCAAAACATTTTTATATTTGAATAGGGGTGCAGTGTTTCGGTCAATTATCGCCTGAATAACGATTGCCATTTCTTCATCCTTAATATAATGCATTGTTTCATGATGGTTGAATTTGTCTCTTGGTTTAATCTTAATTAATTTAGTAAGTTGGTCAATTATATTTGATTCGGAAAATTTTAATTTTAGGGGTCTTTCATTAACCTCATCTACGAAAATGTTGTCGAAATCCCGAAAATCAAAAACAATTATTAAATCCATAGGAATTAAGACAGTAATTGGTGTGCCTACTTCCCTGAATTCTATGTATTTAGTCCATGCCTGTTTAAATGGGCAATCTTTTGAAAGTCCACATTCTATCAGTCTGCATATAGTAGATGGGGATAGATTATTTTCCTGATGCATTTTTTTAATGTCTTTATACATTTTGTCTAATACATTTTGCATCAACAAGCATGATTTTTCATACCCGATGATTTTGACATTTTCAACACCTGCTTTTGTAAATTTTGTGACATATTCATCTAGTAAATCATGAAATGGCGCAATAACCAAATTATTTTTATTTCTATTTTTAATTACTTTTTGAATTACATCATAAGATTTGCCTAATCCTTGCATTCGGGAATCATGTATTGATTTGCTCAGATATTGAGGAAACTGTGTACTATCCTCATAAAGGATAGATTTATATACTTCTGGATTATAGTTGTTATTAACCATTGTTTTTCTCCTTTGGAAGTATTTCGAGTACTCCCAATAATGTTTTAAGAAACTAAGTCAAGTTGTTTTTGAATTAAATATTTCTGATGAGCAATTTGCCTAATCTTTTCCTTTTCATTTAGTTTCTTCATAATTTCCAATACTCTCAATAATTGCAACCTGTTATTTATGAAAATTCACAATAACACCTGCTTTAATTTACTATAGTCTGTCGTTTCTGTAGTCTTATATTTGGGATATGTAGTCAATATATGCATCAATCTCATTTCTGTTTCAATCATTCGCAATTCATCAATGTTAAAAATATTTAGATATTCAGTATCCAATTCATAAATTTCTTCATTATTATTATTAGTTATAAATTTGATTTTCATACGTATTCCTCTTCATCTTCCTCATCTTCTTCATCCTCTTCATCCTCTTCTACATTCTATTGTAAAATAAATTTCAAAACCGCCATCAATATCTCTGACTTCTCCTACTTTATATTCTACATCATTGATTTTGAAATGTTCTAAATCTCTCAAAAACTCTTCAATTTCATCTTTAACTAACGCCTTTTCAAAATCCCAAAGACGGTCTCCGACATAGAGAACATTGCATTCACCCACCCAAGCAATCACATCATCTTCATATACATCGACCTTTTCATATTTTTCAGCAATAACAGCATCAACTGCATCTCTATAATCACAAGGGTCTGCATAATCAATGCCTTCTTTTTTAACAACACCATCTTCCGATAGTGTTTCATCAAAGAGTAGGGTTTCAGATGTATCTGTGCCTTTGAGTACATATCTTTCTACTGTGGATTCTTCTACATAATACAATTCATTAGCAATATGCCCAAGTGTTACATAATCATCTTCGGTTTCGCAATCTGCATAGATATCTACCCATGAGTTATTACGGATTATACTGTATTCACTGCTATAGACAGTAAATTTCCTTATTATGTCGTTAAGCATTTTTTTAGTTATTTTTAATGTTGTCATTTTATACACCTTTTAATCCATACCTTTATATTCAATGAACATGTTGTTAATGTGTTACTGGAAGTTTTACCATTTGAGTCTATATCTTATACGAGCAAACTTTAAATAAATTTTTGAAAGCAGATTTGTTATCAGACTTGTATTGAAATCTGTTATTTAAAGTTTGTTATCAGGTTGTTAGCACTTTAACTAACTAATAATTAAATTGCATACCTGAATCATTTTCTGATTTCTTTACATCTTCTTTAATATTTTTGTATTAATTGGGTATATGATTTCGACCTCATTGTCGCCTGCTTCATCCTCTTCATCCTCTTCATCTTCTTCACCATCAAATTCGATTTCAAAACCGCCATCGATTTCTCTGACTTTCCATACTTCATATTCTACATCATTAATTTCAAAAGTTTCTAAATTTTCCAGAAAATGTCTAATTTCTTCTGTAACCAAATTTTTCCAGAAATCCCAAAAACTGTCTCCGACATAGAGAGCATTGCTTTCCCCTTCCCATGCAATCACATCATCTTCATATACTTGAACCATTTCATATTTTTCCCTAATGACAGCATCAACTGAATCTTCATCAATGCCTTCTTTTTCAGCAACATCCTCAAAGGATAGTGTTTCGTCAAAGAGTAGGGTTTCTGATGTATCTGTGCCATTGGGTACATATCTTTCTACTGTAGGATATGCTTCCCAATATAATTCATTATCAATACGCCCAAGTGTTACATAATCATCTTCGGTTTCGCAATCTGCATATATTCGTACCGATGAATTACAGTGGATAACACTGGATGCGCTATCGAAAACCGTAAATCTCTTTATCATGTTGTTAAGCATTTTTTTAGTTATGGTTAATGTTGTCATATTATTCACTCTCTACATTCTATTGTAAAATAAATTTCAAAACCGCCATCAATATCTTCTATTCCCCATACTTTATACTCGACATCATTGATTTTGAAATATTTTAGATTTTTTAGAAAATATTTAATTTCATAATTAACGATTTGGCTCTCAAAATCCTCAACATCATCATAGACAAATAGAAGTATGTTATCTGCATAAAAACCGATTATGTTATCTTCATATACTTCAACCATTTCATATTTTTCCTTAATAACAGCATCAACTGCATGTCTATAATCGTAACTGTTTGCATAATCACTTTCATCAATGCCCTCATTGTAGGCAATATTCTCTTCCATTTCTGTATCCTCTTCCAGTAGGGTATCAGATGTATCTGTGCCTTTTGGAACATATCTTTCTACTGTAGGATATTTTTCCCAAAATAATTCATTATCAATACCACAAAGTGTTACATAATCATCTTCGGTTTTGACATCTGCATCATCAGTTTTGACATTATCTTCATCAGATTCGCAATCATCTTCAGATTCGACATCTGCATCTTCAGATTCGACATCTGCATCATCAGATTTGACATATGCATATATATCTACCCATGAATTACCACCTCTGGTATGGAAATATTCGCTACTGGAAACCCTAAATTTCCTTATCATATCGTTAAGCATTTCTTCTGTTATTTTTGCAATCATTTTATACACCTTTTAATCCATATCTTTATATACTGCAAGCACATAGTACATGTGCCACTGGAAGTTTTACCATTATAGTCTATTTTATATGTCACTAATGACTTATATAACTTTTAACACCAGTTCTGATGTCAAATCAGGATTGTTATCAAGTTATTAGCATTATAATTTGTTACCACACCTGTTTTACTAATAATCATCAGGATTCATTATTGTAAATTTGTGTGGAATGTCACTATGATTAACCCATGCTTTGAATTTCTCGCCCTTTGGAGATTCAATATCACAAACAAAAAAAGTGCTTGTAGGGTCTTCTTTAGATTGTTCTGAGCATTGATTATTACACGCTATAATTAAATCTAAAGTTGCAGGAATATTAAGCAATTCACTCCCATTTTCATCCGGTTTTTCAGTTAGATAACCATGTTGTCTTAAAAGATTTGTAGTGATGAACCTGAAAGGACACTCATCATGATTGATATAAGGAATCATTTTTGTATCATAGAAAATACCGTCTTCTACTGCTTGAAATGATGTGTATTCAAAAGTTGTTACCTTTGACTCTTCTAATCCTAATTTGTCTAATATAATCTTTATTCCATTTTCCATTTTTATTACTCCTTTCTGTTTTTCTCCATAATCTTCAATTGCTCATCACACAATACCCGAATCCAAGCAGAGCGTGAAAGCATGCCTCTTGTGTTCTCTATCCTGTCCAACAACGTATCTTCAATCCTTAGGGATGTATTTGTTTTATTTTGCTTTTCATTCATATTTTTAAAGTCCTTTTTTAGTTCTTCAATTGTCTTGTAATATTCTGTCTTATTACAAGTCATTATATGTGATTCATTGTATTTAAATTTATGCAATGGATTAAACTTATGTCAAATAAACAATAGTAGTATTTAAATAATAGAACAACTTGCCCTATTTTTTGTTTAGTGTTTTAATAGATTAGGAGATTATAGGATTTAAAATTAAAAATAAGGGAATCGGAAGAGAATTGTCTGTAAAAGTAGTATTAAGCTCTGGAATAAGCCTATTAGAAAAGATAAGCCTTTTTATACGATTAAAAAAATGATGTTCTATTGCATCAATATGAAAAGATTATACTTTTACCGCTTAAACGAAGCAAATGTGCATATAAAGAAATATCTATTTAACGTATAATAGTAGAAACAAAGTTATACTCCGACAATAAATATTTTATCATTTCTTTTTACAACAAAATGCTGATTGGTCAATTTTGGATGCCACAATGCCCCTTTGAAATTTTCTATTTCTTTGAAAGTATCGTGATAATTAGCATGGAATACGTTTGAATAATTTCTTTCATCCACTTCGATAGTCAAAGCTGAATATGCCCTTCTCTTTATGACATAATGAGTTATATAGCCAAGATGCAAACATAATACTCTGTAAAATTCTTGAACAGAAACATTGTTATTGATATATATTATCCTGTCACCTTCAAAGTAAGCGTTATTGGCAAGATTCATTCCTTCATAAAGCATTCCTAATTCTTCGTTTTTTAGATGAAGTAGATTCCATTTTGGTCTGAACTTTTCGTCAAAGCTATCATAAATCCACTTGTTTTCTTTTGTATCTACAATCTTTACGATTTGAGTTTCAAACCACTCGTTTGCAACAGTAGTTCTTGCAGATTCAGTTGTATGCTCAATTTCCAATGAACTTAACATGTCGAACAATATATCCATATCTTCTTTATTGGACTCAATTGATTGATGAATTTCAATTACACCATCATCATTTTTATATCCGGTTGAAATTATCCAACCAATTAACATTGCCTGAAATTCGCCTATTTCAATTTCACCATCATATTCACCGGAATTGATGATTAGATATCCACCATGCGGAGTGATATCTTTTATTTTTTCAACGTGCCAAGTGTCCTCCGTAAATTTCTTTCCATGAGTTGTACTTTTTATATATTTTAATATTAATGAGGATTCAGGGGGCACGAAAAAATCATTCCATCTGTTGCTAATGGAATACATTTTTCCTTCATATTCCTCAAGAGATAATCCAGAAATTCTTTCATACTTGATTTTTTCATCATAGAGTGAATATATCGCAACCCTATCAGATTCAACAATTTCATCATATCCTTTCCAACCAATTTCTGTTAAGACTTTAGTTGCAGCATCAATTCCCTTCATTTTTTAACTCCATTCATGGTTTTTTTCGGTTGCAATATTTTCGATGAGCTGTCTTGGTTTTGTACCTACTGCGTTGAACAATATAATATATGTCATCAATCATATTAAAAAGTATCTTTTGTTAAAAGCAGAATAAATAATGGTGTAGAAAACAATTCAAATTCCCACATCATTAAACTTACAGTACAATTAGTGACAGTACCTACATATTTGCTTGTATTGTTTATGATTTCCTATGATGGTTAGGCAAGGACATTCGGTAATAGTAAGATGCATAAATTGGATAGATTGGAATACCTTCCTAAACCCTGCCAGAAACTCCTAGAATTGCACTGGTGGCGTTGTCAGGACAATTTCAGGGGATTGTAAAGATTGGATGATTGAAGGGATTCAGGGCAATATAATCAGTATCTTTTTTATACTGCTTTTAACCATGTTTAGCGGATTTGGTTGACTAAAGAAGTTGAGTCTCGCACCTTCGTAGATCTGTTCTCCATTTTCAAGGCCTGCTGTCAACAAGGCAAATATCTTCGGCAATAATAGCAGGTATGGCACCATCGCCAAAAGTAGGATCCATCCATTGGTAAATAAATATGCGGCAAAGACAACGTTGGCTATGAGCAATGCATGCAGGATCAGAAGTCCGTATATGCTGTTCTTCAGTCCCATCCTGAGGACAAGCCCGCGCTTTCCTGCTTTTCTGTCACAGGGCATGTCAACCATCTCTCCACCCCAGGCAAATATCAGCGTGCTCAGGCCTGTAATGGGCATTATTGAAACTACCATCGGATGAAAGGGAATACCCTGGGCAGCCGCGTAAAGCAGGATAGCGAACGGTCCAAAGCCCAGCCATACGACTATTTCGCCCAGGCCCCTGTAGGCAAATTTGAAAGGCCCGGCAGTGTAATACTTGCTAAGGAAGGCAGCGGCCAAAAACAGAAAGATGAACAAAGGCCACATATCTCTCTCTGAGATGTACAAAAGACCTAAAGTCCCCAGGAAACCAACGACAAGGCCGGCTCTGGCTATTGTGAACATCTTTCCTTCAAGCTCGGGATATTTCACTATTACCGCTGATCCTCCGCTGAACATGCTCTGGCCGGACTCCAGGGTGTCACAACCCTGCTTCGTGTCGTATATGTCATTGTATACGTTCATGGAGACATGGATGCTGAATCCGACAACAGCCGCGAACAAAAGACCTAACCGGTCAAATCCCCCCGTCACGATCACGGCGACAGCTGTGCTTATCACCAGGGGTGCCACCATAGCCAGCAGTCCGTAGGCCCTTATCATCTCAAATGTACCGGGGCATTCATCAGCCATATCCTAACCTCAAACCATTGTCGCTACCATAATAACATATATATTTCCCTTTCTTCCATTTACTTTTTTACTATATATGGTCTGCTTGTCATCTGCAAAGGTGATATGGGATCATCAAGCCCATCCATCCTTTCATACAGGAGACCATATCGAACAATACCCGATGATAAATCCTCCTGCCTCTTTGATAGGAGCATCATTCATATATTCATGAAGATGCGTATAAGTTGTAACTATAAGTAAAGAAGTTTCATGCAGGTGTCATAGGCCCCTGATATATCCGGACATGGATCACGCAGCAACTTGCCTGAGCTGGCTGACGTCAACCTGCATTATATAATTAATGGATTAAACTGTTACAGGTTCACTTCTGTCTATGGAGTGAGTGTAACTTATATGTGGAGATGTATTCTTAATGATCAAAAAAACCTTCCTCCCTTACCGGTGCAAAGGTCAGGTAAGGGCAACCATAGTATTGCTTTGTGCGATGACTATGCTCTTTCTGGTGATATCGTCCACGGCTCTTGCAGAGGTGACGGAAGTTTCCATATCCCCGCAAGATCCTTCTCCCGGAGAGACGGTGACCGTAACAGGCAAAGCATCCCCTAATGAAGTCATACCCGTTTCCATTTCATTTGAAAAAGCGCAGGACGTTTCAGCTGGCACTTATGCTTATTCCCTGATCGCCGTGACCATCCCCGAAGGCTCTGAATCTTTCAGCCTTAAGGCAACCGGTGTGGACGATCTGAAGATCGAGGTCAGATTGCCGGTCCTGGGGTATATACCAGTTCCCACAAGCATGATAAATATCAATGGCCATGTTGCTACATTCGGTACTGGTAAAATCAATAGCGGTACGTATGATATCAGATTAAGCGGCAATTCGCCGGACGATAAGGTTACTCTTTCCTTTAACGCAAAGGCAAGCATTACAGCTGATGCAGATGGTAACTTTGCATACACTTACACGACAGATAACATACCGCAAGGCAATTTTAACATCAATATAGGCGGTACGCCTTTGCAATTGAAGCTTGGGAGCACGGAAAACAACCCACCTTCTGCCCCGACGACAAAAAAGAGCAGCAGCACAGGTACTGACCTGAACATAGTTGATGCAGACACTCTCGATGCTGGTACATCCGATGTGGACACATCTGAAGTATCACATGCGCCCGGCGAAGACACCGTTTCGGATAATTATGTGGAAGGCTATGAACTATCTCCGGTGCCTTCGGGTATAATGGATAAATTACCTGACTTGGGAGTAATGGGTGTGCTTGTTGGAATTATCTCCCTGGGTGCCATCCTTGTTGGGTACAGGAAGAACAAGTACAAGTAAAACCTAAGGGCCAGTACCCTACATTTTTTTTGCTGAATCCCATTAGGATCTTTTGATGACTTTCCTGTCTTTTCCCACATGTTTCCGCCGGCAACATGGATAGGTTTACTGCATCCGTTCCTTCATATAGGGTCACGTGACCAGGTAACAAAAGTTAGCGTTCAATTCGATAAATATTTATAGGTTAATCAGTGTAAATGTAATATACAGTCCAAAGATATACTATATGTATATCTGCTACTGAATAATAATACTTAAATAAAGGTGGTACAAATGAAAAAAATGAGTATATTAATTATGCTTGCTGTATTGCTGTTGTCCATGACACAGACAGCAAGTGCAGTGGTAGCATTGACAGAATTTGACGATGGATGCTACTGTGTGAACCTTGTAGGCAATTACAGCTTAGCCCTGATCCCGGCGTCTGCAAGTGTACAAATGATAACCGTTCCTACAATATACCCCATAAAAGTAGATGCCAGGGTCTGTAAGTCCGGAGAGGATATTACAGTCACTAGTCTGAACAGCGACCCTGCCATGGAGATTACTGAGCTGAATATAATCAGTCTTTATAAAGAAAACATTGTTCTCAGTGCATCTGGTGTATCTGAAATGGGATACCAGTTCCAGGGAACGATGAACCTTGCAGGTAACGGCGAAGAATATACATCCACCAGTGCTAGCGGACTGATTGAAGGGCAGATCCCTGTTATTGGTAAATTCACAGCAACTATCGAGGAATGCCCCGAAGATGTCGAGATCCCTGAGTTCCCAACTCTTGCACTCCCGGTAGCAGCAATCCTCGGTCTTGCATTCTTCATGCAGCGCCGCAAGGAATAAATCTGATCAAAGGGGCCAATGGTCCCGGATATCTTTTTTTGTTGGATTACTGTTTTTTATTGAATTACTGGAGTGAAGGTATTTCCTGGCGGTTAGTTTGTATCTCAATCACCTTTAAGCAAAGAGCGCACGGTTTCCTTCACGCACTTCTTTGAGCCCCATTTAGGTTTCCATCCCAGATCTTTTAGCTTGTCCACAGACAGCATCATCTTTGGGACATCGCCTTTCCATCCGCGATTTCCGCCGGTATATTGGAACTCGACATTCTTAAGTCCCATCTCCTTAACTATTATCTCACCGATAAGCTTCGGAGTGATGGTGTCCTCCGAGCCGATGTTCAAAATATTGATATCACCAGTGCTGTTCTCAATGGCAAAACCCATTGCATCTACGCACTGCTTTACATGCAGGTATGATTTGGATTGCCTGCCGTCACCCAGGATCTCAAGAGAGTTGGGGTTATTCTCCAGTTTCTCAATGAAATCCACGATGATGCCATGTGTGCTTCTGGGGCCTATGATATTCGCAAAGCGGAATATCCAGGATCTCATGTCAAATGTGTGGGAATAGGATGTTATCAGTGCTTCACATGCCAGCTTGGAAGCCCCGTACAGGGATATCGGCACAAGAGGGCCGTAGCTTTCAGGCGTAGGAATGAGGGTCGCTTCCCCGTAGACCGTCGAAGTGGAAGTGAAAGCAATATCCTTTATACCTTTAAGGCGCATGGCCTCAAGCAGGTTGTATGTAGCTGTGATGTTCTGTTCAAAATGCACATAAGTGTCAGTTGCACCCAGCCTTACGTCAGGGTTTGCAGCCACGTGGAACACAAAGTCAACGTTCTCGCAGGCTCTGCTAAGCTCTGAGGTATCCAGCAGGTCGCCCTCTATGAAATATACACCTTCATTCCCAAGATGATCGTCTATAAATCCACGGCTTCCAGAGGTCATGTTATCAAAGATTGTCACTTCGTTGCCTTTCTTTACCAGCATGTCTACTATATGGCTCCCTATGAATCCTGCTCCGCCGGTGACAAGCACTCTTCTTTCTGAAAAAGGATTGTATAACATTGGTTTTTCTCACCCGAGATCGTATTTGAGTCTGTCTATATGAGTCCCGCGCATATAAGTCTAATATCAATCTCCTCTTTATCTGAATGTATTCTATCAGGAAAATATCACTTATATATGCTTGCTTTTTTATAGATGATACTAAATATATGTCGGGACTGTATATATTTTTACCGGTTATTTTTTGATTATTGTCATTAGGCTCTGTAGAAATCCTCAGTTGAATTGAATAGACAACCTTGGCATGTATGCCAAGGTTGTGCACTATCAGTTTAATTTTAATATCTTTCACCTGATTCCAGTACTTCCTGGACTTGATTTCTTCTCCATATTTCCTTTTAAGGACTGAGAATGCTGTTTCAACCAGGTTTCTTTTATGATAAAGTTCTTCATCAAACTCGAATATCATTTTTCTACGATAGTAACCTCTGATTCTTTTTCTCTTCCTATGTCTTAGAGGAATCATAGCTACTGCATTTAATTGTTCTCTTGTTAGTGAATGTATGGCTTCTGAATCGTAGCCCTTATCCATCACATAGTAGTTTGATCTTCTAGTTTGATGACATTGCTTAATCAATGCCATTGCATGTTTTGCGTCATGAACAGGTTTACCTGATATCTTAAAACCAGTAATGACTAACTTATCAGTATCAACAGAAATGCTTGTTTTCAAGAATGATCTACGTTTCTTTCCAGTTCTGAGCGAATAATAGTAGCTACAGTGGCCACTGGTAAATCCACTTGAATCAATAGCAGTAACTTCAATTCTTTCTCCATGTGAATAGAACAGGTCAAGTGTTTGTTTCAATAGTCCATTGAAGTAAACGGACTTAATTCTTCGAGTGAATTTATGCAACGTAGTATAATGTGGAATTTGTTTTAACCCAATTTTCTGCTGCACCTTATCCATCACTTCAATAAGTTCAACAGTACTTCTATAGTCAACATCAAGATACTCTTTCAATAAAACAAGTGTCAGAAGCTGATGTTGCGTATAAGTCCTCTTGGAATACTTACAACTGTATATCTGCAAATGTGAGTTTCCTGATACAGCTAGCGCTGTATCAACAAACTTTAAGTACTTATTAATCAAAACACTAATCATCCCCTTTGTGTTTTCCGTTGCAAGTAAGACTTTGGGGATTTATCATTTTTAAAGCAACAAGTAATTTTCAGTAGGAAGTAGGTTTTCTACAGAGCCTGTCATTATTATCCTTATAATCTTGGGTTCCTTGCGCTACCTGGTCTGCATGACAATGCGCCACATAATTTGATGCCATATGCACAAAACTCTTAATGTTTAAGTTCCATTAATAACACTTTAGCTGCACTGCCAAGTATTTTACAAACACGACTGACTGGTGTAAAAAACAACATGAGATCAAAAACCTGCTTACCTTCAGACCTGAAAATGGTCATAGCGCTTGTCCTGATGACAGACCTTTTCATACTCATCCCTTTTCTGAGCAACAGTCCCATCCGTACCTTACTGGGCCTTCCCATGGTGCTCTTTCTTCCGGGCTATGCTTTGATAGCTGCCCTTTTCCCCTCTAAGGATGATCTGGACGGGATAGAACGCATTGCCTTAAGTTTTGGACTGAGCATTGCAGTGGTCCCCCTCATAGGACTGGGACTGAATTACACTCCCTGGGGCATACGACTTGTCCCCGTACTTGTAGCAGTCTCAGCCTTCACCCTTGCCATGACCCTGATATCTTCCTACAGAAGAAAGAATGCGGGTGAGGATGCATTTTCGGTTCCTTTCATGCAGATGTATACATCCCTGAGAGATGAACTGAGCTCAAAGCCACAGTCAAAACTTGACCGCATCCTGAGCATTGTGCTTGTTATCTCGATCCTGTTATCTGTCATCACTCTTGTATATGTGGTAGTAACTCCCAAACAAGGTGAGAAGTTCACGGAGTTCTACATACTGGGCACACAGGGCTTGGCAGATAACTATAACACCCGCCTTGTAACAGGCGAGAGCACCGATGTGATAGTCGGCATCGTCAACCATGAATATGCGACTGTCAACTACTCCCTTGAACTGCGACTTGATAATGAAATAATGGATATTCCGTCCAGCTTCAGGCATATATCGCTTGAGCATAATGCCACCTGGGAGATGCCTCTATCGTTTTCTCCTGCCTTTACAGGAAATGACATGAAGCTGCAATACCTGCTCTACAGAAAAGACAACATGACAGCGCCTTACAGGGACCTTCATCTCTGGATCAGCGTCAGGGAGCCCGGGGAAGATTCTTCTGACATAGGACATGAATCCTGATCCTGTCTGAGCACAACCTATATTGGTCTGTATCACTTTTTCCATCACAGGTGCCCTGGGCAAGAACAGGCTGGACCCCGTCAGGCTGACAGGCCTGAATAGCCTGTTCATGTTGCGCGCATTTTGAGTGCATACTGCGGAATAAATGGAAATATAACCATTGTACTCTGTGAAAACACTTATTATGTCGTGTTGCGGCATTAATTAATCGGATTATCCTCTAAAGGACAAGGATTTGCTTTATAAGTGCTTTGAAATATCTAATACAAAATGCTCAGGAACATTACTTCCAAACTTATAAATCTTACAATGATTCCTATAGAGTAGTTTTTTAAATTTTCTTAAAATGCTTACTCCCCTTTAACGCGCGATAATGTTATAAACGTAGAGCAATGTTTGTATATTGGAGTGGAATGGATTTACGGCTATTGAATAGCAGTTGCCATGTATACTTCTGGAATTGTATTCAAGGGGGCTTGAATACATTATTATATTTAACGGGGGAGTACAAATGGGAGTTACAGGTATAATCCCTGCCTATAACGACGAGGCCAACATACATGACGTCATCAAAAAGGCAGGCCTATATGTAGATAATATTGTAGTTGTGGACGATGGAAGCATAGATTCCACTGCATACATAGCTGAGAAAATGGATGCACACGTAATAAAGCACGATAATCATAAAGGGAAAATGGAATCACTCCGGACAGCTTTCAGGTATTCACAGAAATTCGGGAATGGTCCGGTCATTATAATAAACGCCGATGATCTCTACGATCCTGATGCCATACCCAAGCTCATAACTCCGGTCATGTGGATGGAAGCAGATGCTGTTGTGGGTTACAACGAATACCCGGGACAGGGTATTAACACTGATCTGCAGTCACTGATCGATATGGCCCCATATCTTGATTCAGATGGCAAGTATCTGTCAAAGTACCTTTCACAGAATATCGGCTTCACCGCCTTCTCGTCACTCTCGACAGCTTCCCTTACCTTTACTGAGGACAGCCTGCCCGAGGAGCTCTGTCTGGTGAAGGACGCCTTGAACGCAGGGTTCAAGTTAAAGGAAGTAAGCGTTAAAAAGGTCAGGGAAAAGAACACCGATATCTTCTATAAACATAAAATAGGCGTTGTAGTGCCTGCATATAATGAAGAGAAACTGATACGCACAACCATTGAAGGAATTCCCGGCTATGTCAATCGCATATATGTCATCAACGATGCCAGCACCGATAGCACAGCAGAAGTGCTGAACTCGGTAAATGACCCCCGGCTCTCTGTCATCACCCATGAGAAGAACCAGGGTGTGGGTGCAGCTATCCTTCACGGCTACAAGCGTGCACTTCAGGAAGGCATGGACATCATGGTCGTAATGGGTGGAGACAACCAGATGAATCCGGCACATATGCCCAGCCTGCTGATGCCCATCATCGAAGGCAAGGCAGATTATACAAAAGGCAATCGTCTGGGCTGTGATGAATTCCGCTGCGGTATGAGCTCATGGCGCCTGTTTGGAAACTCCTTGCTGAGCCTGATCACCAAGATCGGAAGCGGATACTGGCACATAACTGATCCGCAGAATGGCTACACAGCCATCTCAAAGCATGCTCTTTCCAATATGGAGATCGACACTCTTTACACTTATTACGGCTATTGCAATGACATGCTGGTCAAGCTCAACACGTTTGGTTTCAAGACCCAGGATGTCACCATGCCTGCGCACTATGGGGAAGAGAAGTCCAGCATCAAGTATAGCAGATACATGTCCAAGGTATCCGTCATGCTGTTTAAGAAATTCCTGTGGAGGCTTAAGATCAAGTACTCTATAACCAATTTTCATCCGCTTGTGCTTTTTTATGTGTTCGGGATGATATTCCTGCCACTGGGAGTACTCACAGGATTGTACATACTATTATCAGGCCTGGTCACCGGATGGTATATCCCTGCCAGTCTGCCTCTGATTGGTGCATTGTTCTTCATTGCCGGGCTTCAGATGACCCTTTTCGCAATGTTCTTTGACATGAAGGAATGTTACAGAGCAATGGATGTCAGTCTCTGAGCATCATGTGAAATTAAAAAGCAGTCAGGATTTAAAATGATTAAAAATCCGCCATCCCGGGCAGGGAATGGCGGAGTTCTTCTATTTAGTATTCAACACCCATTAAAAGCATAAACATGTTCTGCCAACAGACAGTACGCAAATGACTTGAGCGTAAGCTCTTTACTGTTGTATGCTTCTAAGTTGAGTAAACTATTAATTAGATTATTTGCCGTCTGCACCGGAGAACACATTATTCTCAACTACAGGGCTATCAACGTTTTCCATTAATATAGCTTTTTCATCTCCGTTGTTCCAGTTACCGGCATCTTCAATGGTGTTGCCAGAAACAATTACATGCTGATAATATTTTGCGATATCACCTGATATCTTGGTCGCTCCAATGACCCGGATGCCTGTGGCCTGACCTTCTGCATCGAAGTTCCCTTTAATGTTGTTACCTGCTACCGTCAGGTGATGCAAAGGCACCGGATATCTGTCATCATCATTGATGTGGGCGATGTGTATGGGTATCCTGGAGTCTGTTATCGTGTTGTCCTCTATATAAAGATGGTTTGCTCCATGGCTATCGATAGCTTCCCCGGCGGGATTGTTTTCGATAGTGTTGTTGCGTATGTATATATGATCTGAATATCTGTAAGTGCTGCTGCCTTTCATTATAGCGACACCATAGGTGTTAGGGCTCGTTCCATTCACATTGATGTCCCTGAACAGATTATCATCAACTACCACATTGCTGGCTCCTTTGCCAATCATCACTCCTGCGTGACCATACTCAAGGAACTGGTTATCCTGAATGGTTATGTCCTGGTTGCGATCGGATGTAGAGCTGGCTCCCATATATATGCCAAAATCCCTGAAATTGCGGAAAGTGTTCTCCCGGATAAAGGCATTACTGCTGTTCTGGATGTAGATCAGACCGTTGTTACCTGCTCGGTCCAGGTATTCCTTGTCAGGGTTGATGAACTCAAAACCGCTGACTGTGACATTTTCCAGGTCTGTTAGCGTGAATATACTGTATCCTGTGATCACAGCATTGTTCCCTATCAGTTCTATGTCTGACTTAAGGGCCACAGGTGAGCTGATAGCATAGGTTTCCTGTTCGAATGTGATGGTCCCGTTGTCAACTGCATTGACCGCAGCTTTCACAGCGTCAGTGTCACTGCCACCTACGTATACAGTTTCTCCGCTGCCTGTAAGGACAGTTGTTGTACCATCGATCTTAGAAATAGAAATGCTGGCGTCTGTGACACCAGCATTATTTACTGCCTCAGCAGTGCTTTGGGAAGGTTCGGCCGTAAGTTTCATTGCACCGTTGGATGCAGCGAACTTCGATGTATCCTGTTCCTGTGCATTTACGGCATATATGTGACCGTAACCGGGAGCTGAAAAGGCATCATAGTCCACAGAACTGTCGAACTCATTGTTCTTCATCGTGACACTGAAATCCTTTGCAGCAGGCATCATCTCAACACCGAACGTGGAGCCCGATATCCTCTTGATGTTCTTGATACTATTCTCTTCAAGTACCAGATTGTTGGCATTATTCAGGTTGATACCTGTACCACCGACGCCGGATATCGTATTATTCTTAATGACACCGCCGTCCACATCCCTGAGCACTATGCCTCCGTCATCGCTGACGAGCCAGCTGTTAACATCCTCTATGACATTGTCTGAGATCGTCACATTCTGGTGTGGTCCGGCATTGTTGCGTGCACCAAGCACATGTATTCCGGAATGCTGTTTGTCAGGGGAATTCATGTTCCCTTTAACATAGTTCCCGGTAATGACTATGGTGTGCAGCGGCAGGGGATATGTACCCTCACTGGTCTGGTAGGAAGCTGCTATAGGTACTTTGCAGTCGATGACTGTGTTGTCCTGGATGTACACATGGTTAGCACCGTGACTGTCAATACCTTCCCATACGGGGTTGTTCTCTATCCAGTTGTTCCGGATATATATGTACTCCGAATGCGCGTAGGAATTGCTTCCCTTGGCAAGTGCAATGCCATAGGCATTACCATTCACTTTCTTGACATTGATGTCCTTGAACACATTGTCATCGACATATATGTTATTGGACTGCTTCCATATCATAACTCCACAGTAGCCATAATCAAGGAACTCATTGTTCCTGATTGTTATCTGCTCGTTGAAGTGGGAAGTTGAGCCAACTGCAAGGTTGATACCGTAATCTCTGAAATTGCGGAAGGTATTGTCCTCTATCACACAGTTCTTGCTGTTTGTGATATCTATGAGGCCTTTGTTGGCAGCAATTGAAGTGTACTGTGCAGCCGGATTGGTAAACTCGAAACCTCTTATTGTGACATCGGTCTTGCCGGTTATCATGAATATGATATAACCTTGCATGACCGCATTGTCTCCAACAAGTTCTATATTGGACTTCAGTTCCACAGGTGAGCTGATAGAGTATGTTCCGGGGTTGAACAGGATAACACCCTCATCGATGGCGTCGATCGCAGATCTCACGGCCTGCACGTCATCTGTTCCGGTGTATATGACCTCTCCGTCGGTCATCCGGACACTTATAGTGCCGGCTTCTTTTGATATGGTGATCGATTCATTTGTCTCTGCAGGACTGATAGCAGCCGCAGAGGCTGTTGCTCCTAAACTTAGGTTGAGGAACAATATAACCATTAAAAGGTTTGTGGTGGTTTTCCATCTGATAGCCATTTTAGACCTCTTAAACGTGTTTATTATAGCTAGTTCTGGCTTTTCTTAAAGCTGCTAGGTCATTTACCTGCCAATATGATTCCATCAGCATAGTCGTCAGGGAACAAATGGTCAGGATATGGGGAAATATCCGTGGGGAGACCATTGGCCTTTACGAACAAAATGTGATTATTATGAACATATTATGACGGGCTCTTCGTAGATTCTGCTAACTGTATATATAGTCTGGCAGACCCAAAAAAACGCTTGTGTTGTTTTAAAGCCAATTCTGGGATAGTTCAAGGCTTTGTTTTATATGGTACGTAACAATATGACTTTTCAGTTATCTATAGGACAGTTCCTTCCATACGAGATGACATATGACTCCTGATCAGGTAATGCTGCCATGGAACATATTTGAAATCTTCTGGCAGCACCATGATACCTCTTAGTGGCAAATGAAGTACTATTGAAGAGTCAATAGGCTTACATGTCATTCAAAGACCCTAATACCGGAAAAGAGGTGATAATAGTACCTTTTACATGTTTCTAATAGCACCCTGCGGTTAGGAAAAGAATGTATTTGGCTGCAGATGCGCAGATAATTGTAGAAATGCTGGTGCCCGATGCCCGCACACGGCAGAAAAATGTGTTAATGAAAAATATATGGATGGCGGACTCATTCATTGGTCCGCCAGCCTGATTTGGTCTTAAGTCTTCATTTCACGATCACTGTTAAAGTGTCCGTGCTTGTCTGTCCCTTCATGTTGTTTATTGTCAGGGTGACGATATATTTGCCTTGTTCTTCGAAAGTGTGGTTCACTATCATACCGGTTGCATCCCTCTGGATGCCGTCGGAGTCATCAAAGTCCCATGAATAGGTGACTATTCCATATTTGTCGAAGGATTCGCCTCCATAGAATATCACTGTACTTCCTGCATCAGCTACTCTGCCTGCTGCGTTGGCAACAGGGAGGTCATCTGCAGGTTCTTGGGGTGCTGGCTCTTCAAGAACTATCAGTTTCATACTCTCGTTTGAATTGTCAAACAAGGATATGTCCTGATTCGTTACGCTTACTTCGTATGTGTGTCCTGATCCACTTTCGGCACGTGCATGGTATCCTACAGAGCTGTCAAAGATGTTGCTTATGAGAGTAGCATGCTGATCCATGCCACTTGCCAGCATCTTCACTCCTACGGTGGAACCTGAGATCTCTCTCATGCCACTGAAGGTGTTGCTCTGCATGACCACATTGTCCGCATTCTCCATGTTAATACCCACACCGCCGGCGCCGGATATATCATTGTTATCAATGACAGCTCCGTTGATGTTTCGCAGTACAATGGCTCCATCCTCACTGACCAGCCAGTTGTTGACATCAACGATAGCATTGCCGGAGATGTTCAATCCCTGATAGGGCTGGACGATGGTACCATCCCTGCTTACTCCTCCGAAGATGTAGATACCGGAGTTCTGCTTCTCGAGGCCGAGGTCTCCTGTAACAGAGTTTCCAATCACTGAAAGGTTGCTCAGGGCAGCAGGGTACTTGTCATCCTGATTGACATGAACAATGTATATAGGTATCCTGCAGTCTGTGATGATGTTATTCTCAACGTAAAGGTTGTTGGC
This sequence comes from Methanolobus psychrophilus R15, assembly GCA_000306725.1. Classification (GTDB taxonomy): domain Archaea; phylum Halobacteriota; class Methanosarcinia; order Methanosarcinales; family Methanosarcinaceae; genus Methanolobus; species Methanolobus psychrophilus. Next base: position 644,599 of record CP003083.1, read on the forward strand.
CCCATGACTGTCGATAGCTTCCCCGGTGGGGTTGTTCTCGATAGTGTTGCCACGGATATAGACATACTCCGAATAGTCGTATGTGCTGCTGTCCTTCATGACCGCAACTCCGTAGGAGTTCGCATACATGGCCTTTACATTGATATTCCTGAACAGGTTGTCCTCAACGATCACATTGCTTGCCTGTTTCCCAATCATTATTCCACAGTAGCCATAATCAAGGAACTGGTTACCCTTTATAGTGACATTCTGGCTGCTGTCGGATGCTGTGCGGGTGGCGAGGTATATACCAAAGTCTCTGAAGTTGCGGAAAACATTATCCTGGACAAAGACATCTTCACTGTTCTGGATGTCTATGAGCCCGTTATTACCTGCGCGTCCGAGATACTGAGCATCAGGATTACTGAACTCGAATCCTCTTATCGTGACATTTGTTTCATCTTTTATTGTGAATATGTTGTAACCATTCAGCACAGCATTGTTCCCGACCAGTTCCATGTCTGAACTTAGAGCAACGGCTGAACTGATAGCATAGGTTCCCTCCTCGAAAACGATAGTTCCCTGATAGACGTTGTTCAGAGCTGCCTTAACAGCTTCAACATCATTGTTTCCACTGTACACTATCTTACCATCATCGGTCTTAACAACAGTAGTATCGGCGTTCTTGGAAATGCCTATCCATGAATTAGTGACATCAGCATTGTCCGTTGGCTCGGTCCTGGTGCCAGGCTGTGGTGGTGTGAGTGGTGGTGTGTACGGTGAAGTAACGACATTGGAGTCTGTTTGAACGTTCAGTTTCAAAGCGCCTGTGAATTTGGACTGGACCTGGTTCACAATGTTTACGACGTATACATTGCTTCCCTTGGCGTATCCATAGCCATGGTAGTTCACAGTGCTATCATACTTATTGTTCTTGATAGTTGCACTGAAGCTTTTTGCAACAGGTGACATTTTGACACCCATCGTAGAGCCGGATATTTTTTTCAGGTTCTTGATGTCATTGTTCTGTACCAGAGCGTTGTCTGTGTTCAACAGGTTAATTCCTGTTCCGCCTACGCCGGTAATGAGATTGTTATCGACGACGACCCCGTTAACATCTCTGAGAACAATGGCACCGTCATCGCTGACAAGCCAGCTGTTGACATCGATGATGGTATTGCCTGAAACAGTCACATTCGTGTATGGTTTTGCATAGTTGCGCGCACCAAGTACATGTATCCCGGAATGCTGTTTCTCAGGGGCATTCATGTTCCCTTTGACATAGTTCCCGGTAATTACTATGGTGTGCACAGGCAACGGATATGTACCCTCGTTAGTCTGATAGGATACTGCTATGGGTACCTTACAGTTTATGACTGTGTTATCCTGGATGTACACATGGTTAGCGCCGTGACTGTCGATACCTTCCCATACCGGACAGTTCTCTATCCAGTTGGACCTGATATAGATGTGCTCTGAGTGCTTGTAGGAATTGCTTCCCTTGGCAACTGCTATGCCATAAGCATTACCATTCACTTTCCTTACATTGATGTTCTTGAAGGTGTTATCCTCCACATATATGTAGTTGGACTGCTTGCCGATCATCACTCCGCAGTAACCGTAATCAAGGAAGCTGTTATTCCTCACGGCTATATTCTTGTTGTAGTGGGATGTGGAACTGACTCCGATATAAATTCCGTAGTCCCTGAAGTTGCGGAAGGTGTTATCCTCTATCACACAGTTGTTGCTGTTGACAATGTTGATAAAGCCCTTGCTGGAAGCAATTGCAGTGTATGTTGCAGTAGGGTTACTGAATTCGAATCCCCTTACTGTGACGTTTGTCGCACTGGTTATCGTAAATACGTTGTACCCCTTGATCACTGCATTCTTTCCTACAAGTTCAATGTTGGATTTGAGTGCAACGGGAGTGGCTATATTGTACGTTCCCTGATTGACAAGGATAGTGCCTTTACTGATAGCATTGACCGCGGTATTAAAGGCCTGTACATCGTTGGTACCGCTGTATAGTGTCTTGCCGTCGATTGTCTGTACCCGCGTAATGCCGGCGTCTTTAGATATGCTTATTGAGTAGTTCACCTCTGCAGAGCTGCCACTGACAGCTGCTGAAGAGATTGCTGCCCCTAAACTTATGTTAAGGACTAAAAAAGCCAATAAAAGGCTTGCTGTTTTTCTTTTACAATACATTTCTGACCTCTTAAACGTTTTTTCACAAATAGGGTTTTTAGTTGTTAGGTCAACCTGTGTACAATAACGCACAGGAATATTTCGTTTGTTCCTTAGCAGGGAAGCATAAATTGTGCTATTATCCATAGCTGCTGGAACAAACTCATCACTCCTATGATATATTGTGACAAGCTAATCGTAAGTATTCTTAAAAGTATATATAATCTGTCAGATTCAAAAAGTAGCTAGTGTTAGATTTTCAGCCTGCCAATAATGATAATTTGAAAAATAAATATCACACAAATATTATATTTATATTTTTTTCGTTCTTATTTTGCATTTACTATCTTAAAGGTGGACATAAATAGTTCTATGAGCATTACAAATCCCATCTCAGGAATTTAAAGGGCGGTACGATGAACACCGAAATCATAAAAGCTAAACGGAACAACATGAAAGAGATCAGGAAAATAAGCAAGAGCCTTAATATGTATGCACTGGCAACGGTAATATGTCTGGCTCTGGCTATAGGACTGTTTATACAGAAAGAGCCGCTTGCGGGCTTTGGATGGTTGGTGGCGGCTATCATCTCCTGCCTGTCTGCTTACAGGGAGATCATTCTGAAGAGATGATGTCCATTAAATGTCTAAAAAAGAATGTGGCTGAGAGACCCATGTGTCCGTCAGCCCATACTGAATTTATGCTCTCAGTTCACGATCACTTTTAAAGTGTCAGTGCTTGTCTGTCCTCTCATATTGCTTACTGTCAGGGTGACATCGTAACTGCCTGTCTTTTCAAAAGTATGGGTTACTATCATGCCACTGGCATCTTTCTGGATGCCGTTGGAGGCATCGAAGTCCCATGAATATGAGATTATGCCATACCTGTCAGTTGATTCTCCGCCGTAGAATGTCAGGGGGCTGCCCGCGGTGACATATCTTGCGCCAGCATTAGCAACCGGAAGCTCATCATCTGAAGGCTCGTCCAGGAATATCAGATTCATTCCATCGTTAGCGAAGTAGAACTTCGATATATCCTGCTCCGATACACTCACCTCGTATACGTACCCGAAAGTAGGGTATGAATAGGCGTGATAATCCGCAGCTGCATCGAAATTGTTGTTCCTGAGCAGAATGCCATAGTTGTCATCCACAGGCAACAGCTTAAGGCAGATGGTTGAACCGGCCAGATTTCTGAGGCTGCTGATTACGTTGTTTTGCATGACAACGTTGTTTGCATTCTGCAGATTGACACCTGTGCCGCCTGCACCGGATATCTCGTTACTGTCGATCATGGCCCCGTCAATATTCTTTAACACGATAGCACCGTCATTTCCCAGTAGCCAGTTATTGACATCCTCTATCCTGTTGCCAGAGATATTCACATTCATGTAAGGCATTGTGATCGTCCCGGCAGTATTGCGCCCTCCGAAAACGTAGATGCCCGGATCCTGCTTTTCAGCGGCATAATTGCCTTTTATATAGTTTCCGGTCACTGACAGGTTGCTAAGGGCAGCAGGGTACTTATCATCATCGTTTACATGGACAATGTACATAGGTATCCTGCAGTCTGTGATCGTGTTGTCTTCTATATAGAGATGGTTTGCTCCATGACTGTCGATAGCTTCCCCTGTCGGGATGTTCTCGAAAGTGTTGTTGCGGAAATATATGTATTCGGAATAGTCAGATGTACTGCCAGCCTTCATTACCGCTACTCCATAGGAGTTCGCATACATGGCTCTGGTATTGACATTCCTGAACACATTCTCTTCGATATTTAACTGACTGGCCTGCTTGCCGATCATTATTCCACAGTAGCCATAATCAAGGAACTGGTTACCCTTTATTATGACATCCTGGTTACGGTCGGATGCTGTGCGGGTGGCAAGGAATATACCAAAATCCCTGAAATTGCGGAAAGTGTTGTCCCGGACAAGGATATCCTTGCTGTTCTGGATGTCTATAAGACCATTGTTACCTGCGCGTCCAAGGTACAGTGCATCCGGATTGCTGAACACGAATCCTGTTATTGTGACGTTTGTGACACCGTTCATCCTGAATATGTTATAACCGTTAAGCACCGCTTTATTCCCGGACAGTCCTATGTCTGACTTGAGGACAACAGCTGAGCTGATGGCGTATGAACCTTCATTGAAGACGATGGTATTCTTGTTTGCAGCATTGACCGCAGCTCTGACAGCATCCACATCACTGCTTCCGCTGTATATGGTCTTTCCATCGATTCCCTTAACAGTTGTAGTGCTTCCACTCTTGTAGATGTTGATGTCAGTGTTCACAGGTGCTTCAGGCTCTTTCAGTATTGTCAGCTGAAGGACACCATTGGGATTATAGAATTTAGACGTGTCCTGTCCCAGTACACTTAGCAGGTATTTGTAACCCCAGTTGCTATAACCGTAAGCCTGGTACTCAACTGAACTGTCAAATACATTGTTCTTGACAGTGATGGTACAGTCCTTGTTGACAGGCATCAGTTTCAAACCCTTGGTGGGACCCGAGATCCTGAACATGCTCTTTACATTGTTGTTCTGGATCAGCAGATTGTCAGCGTTGAGCAGGTAAATGCCTGTGCCGCCGACGTTTGATATCTGATTGTTCTCAACGGTTGCGCCCTTGACATCCCTGAGCACTATGCCTCCGTCATCGCTGACAAGCCAGCTGTTGACATCCACTATAGTGTTGTCTGAAACAATCACATTCTGATAGGGCTGGACGTTGTTGCGCGCGCCCAGCACATGTATTCCGGAATGCTGTTTGTCTGCGGATTTCAGGTTCCCTTTAACGTAGTTGCCGGTGATTGTCACATGATGCACCGGTTCGGGATATGTGCCCTCACTGTTGATCTGCGCTACTATGATAGGTATCTTGCAGTTTATGACTGTGTTATCCTGGATGTACACATGGTTAGCACCGTGACTGTCGATACCTTCCCATACAGGATTGTTCTCTATCCAGTTGTTCCTGATATAGACATATTCTGAGTACTTGTAGGCGACACTGCCTTTGGCCAGCGCCACACCATACGCATTAGCGTTCATTTTCCTGGTATTTATGTTCTTAAAGATATTGTCATCGACATATATGTAGTTGGACTGCTTGCCTATCATCACTCCGGCATAACCATAGTCAAGGAACTGGTTGTTCTTTATAGTTATCTGCCTGTTAGAGTGAGAGGTGGAGCTGACTGCAACATTAACCCCGTAATCCCTGAAGTTACGGAAAGTGTTGTTCTGGATAATGATATTGTTACTGTTTATAATATCGACTAGACCGACACCGCCGGAGCGTGCAAGGTAGTTCAAATCCGGATTGCTGAACTCAAATCCCCTGATAGTTACATTTGTAGCACCATTCGTCCTGAATATGATGTAGCCTTTTATAACAGCGCTGTTACCGACCAGTTCTATATTGGACTTGATCGCAACCGGTGAACTTATTGTGTAGGTTCCCGGATTGAAGAGGATAGCGCCCTGGCTGATAGAGTTGAGCGCACTCCTGACAGCTTCAGCGTCATTGGTGCCACTGTAAATGGTCTTTCCATCAGCTGCTTTTACAACAGTCGTACCGGCATTTTTTGAAATGCTGACCGAGTATTTGACCTCGTCAACACCATCCGTTGTGGCTGCTGCGGAAACTGCTGTCCCTAAACAAAGGTTAAGGAACAAAAGAACAGCTAGAATGCTTATTGTTTTCCGAATATACATTTTTTACTCTCCACAATGTGTTTTTCATAATGTCATGTTTTAGTGTGGTTTTCAGATTACTCTGCTAAAAATATGTTCCAGATTGCAATATTTAATTTCTCATACATAACTCTATCAGTAATTTTAGTCACTTTATTACCAATTCATGAGCAAATTAACCTCATTTGAAACATATTATTACTGGCTTTTCTAAATATACTATATCCTATATATAAATTATATCATATTGAAGAAAAAGCATAAGTTATTGTCGCATTCTGTTCAGAATATCTTATATAAGGTATTAATTTGAGAAGTGTTTATAAAAATAGGCATTCCTTTGCGCTCATACTAAGATATGAGATCCGGTTCAAACCAAAGATCTTGTTACCGGTCTGCGCAAACATCGAGGAAAAAACGATCAGCAGAAAAAAATAATGAAATAGGCCCTGTAAACTCTTCCTATTGCCGGGCAAAGGAATAGTCGGCATCGTAATAGATGTAGCTGTCCGTTAGATCTATATTATTGTCCCTTATGTCGATGATATAACTGTTTTTTACATTTGACACGCTCACACTGTAAATAGGCTTGGAGATCCTGACAATGTCCTTTATGTCATTATCATATACCTGGACATTATTGGTGCCTGCCAGGTTAATTCCCGTTCCTCCGACATTCGAGATCTTATTATTGTATACCAGAGCACCGTCAACATTCATCAACACGATTCCCCCATCATTGGAGTGGAGCCAGTTATTCACATCAGCTACAGTATTATCGGATACAACCACATCCCTGTAGGGCTGAACACTTCCGCCCGGACCGCGTCCTCCAATTACGTATATCCCTGAATCCTGCTTTGCAGCACTCATGTTCCCCTTCACGTAGTTCCCTTTGATGGTGACATTATGTACCGGCTCGGGATAAATGTTATCGCTGTTTATCTGGGCAACTGAAATAGGTATCCTGCAGTCTTTTATCGTGTTATCCAATATGTAGACATGGTTAGCCCCGTGGCTGTCAATACCTTCCCACATGGGATTGTTCTCGATAGTGTTGTTACGGATGTAGATATACTCCGAGTACCTGTATGTACTACTGCCCTTTGCAAGAGCAACCCCGTATGCATTTGGTTTAATCTTTTTTGCATTTATGTCTTTGAACAGGTTATCCTCTACAAAGATATGGCTTGCCTGTTTTCCGATCATTATTCCACAGTAACCATAGTCAAGGAACTGATTGCCTTTTATGGTTATACGGGTGTTCTGGTGGGCCGGAGAAAGTGTGGAAAGATATAATCCATAAGCACCGAAATTCCGGAATGTGTTGTTCAGGATATAACAGTCATTACTGTTTGTTATTTCCACTATGCTCTTGGTACCGGAATGGCGGGCATAGCTTTCATCAGGGTCACTGAAGTCAAATCCTTTTACCGTGACGTTTGATGCATCAGAGATACTGAATATCCTGTATCCTATGATCGAGCAGTCTTTCCCGATGACTGTGATATCCGATTTAAGTTTTATCGCTGAGGCAACATTGTAAGTTCCCTGATCGAACAGGATGACTCCCTTATCTATCGAGTTAACCGCAACCCTGATAGCTTCTTCATCACTTGTCCCGTTGTATAATTCTTTCCCGGTACTGTTCTGTATAACTGAGATCGTTTGATTTTTCGTAACCAGTATATCGATCTCTTCGGGTAGTTCATCCCTGTCGGCAATGAAATAACCATAGGTAAGGTAGAGCGTTATCAGAATTGCAAGAGTCAGAATGGGTAAAAGTATTTTTTTTGACGAACGGATCTTTCCGGACAGGACTGTTTCTTGGATTCTCATGTTATTGCTCAGCGGATTTTGTTATTTGACTATCCTTTTTTGCAGTGCGATCCGTTTTGCGAGTATAGAATTAATAGTTATTATGATTTATTACCTTGATGCTGCGCCCAGAGTCAGGCCCATTTGGATGGAATGAGTATTTGGTTCTCCCTCCTATTTTGTAAGGAGTAGATTTGCTCTATCTGATATTATCTCATCGTACCAAAAAAGATTTGCCAATGACTACTTAAAAATGATTATATACGAGTTCGGTATTATAGTTATGGGGGTTAAATGAAAGTGCTAGTTGATATAGGGCATCCCGCCCATGTTCACTTTTATAAGAATATTGCTTGGGCGGTGGAAAAGAACGGCCATGATGTTTTGTTTACGGCCAGAGAAAAAGATGTTACTGTGGATCTGCTTGATTCCTATGGCTTCAATTATGAGGTCATAAGCAAGATGGGAACCGGTAAAGGGAATCTGATGAAAGAATGGGCCGGCAGGGATATAAAACTGCTCAGAGTTGCCCATAAATTCGATCCTGATATCCTCACGGGCATCCTCAATCCGTGCGTTGCGCATGTGGCATGGCTTATGCACAAGAGGTCACTGATCTTCACCGACACCGAACATGCAAAGCTTGCTAATCGTGCCACACTTCCTTTTGCAGATATGGTATTCACTCCTACTTCCTACAATCGCGATATAGGAATGAAACAGGTAAGGTACAATGGCTATCATGAGCTTGCATATCTTCATCCTGCCTACTTCCACCCGGATCCGGATTTTCTTTCAAGCCTGGGTCTGGATGAAGATGACAGGATAATCGTGCTTCGTTTTGTATCCTGGGGTGCAAGTCATGATGTTGGTCAGCATGGGGTTACCAATAAGCTGGAAATGGTCCGGGAACTTGAGAAATATGGAAAAGTATTCATAACTTCGGAACAGAAATTAGAACCGGAACTTGATAGATACAAACTACAGGTCCGGCCGGAAAAACTGCATGATCTGCTGTACTATGCCAGCCTGTACCTGGGGGATGGAGGTACAACGGCAGTGGAAAGCGCAATATTGGGAACTCCTTCAATATATGTTTCCTCTCTTGCGGGAACAATGGGAAACTTCACCGAACTCGAGGAAAAGTACGGGCTCATGTACTGCTTTAAAGATTCAGAGCAGGCCCTTCAAAAAGCTGTGGAGATCCTCAGCAACAAGCAGGCTAAACATGAATGGGGTATAAAGAAGGATCAGCTTATACGGGATAAGATAGATGTGACCGGATTTATAGTAGAGCATCTGGGTCTCATTTCCAGCCAGTCCAGAACATAGTTCTGTGGGTGTAAATATGTATGAATCAATAAAACAGCGTCCTGATATCTGGAACAGGTTTACTGCTAAAGGCGATGAGTTTGGCCAGCATTCATACGTGGACAGCTATTGTGACCTTGAAAAACGGGATATCAGTGAGATACTCTCTCCGGAAGTCTCCCGGGAATTTGTGAAAAACGGTCTTGAAGTAACGTTCCCTGAAGACCGGAAATTCGGGGTATGCCTGACCCATGATATCGATGACATATATCCCCCCTTCCATCACACCCTTCTATCAATGCTGCACTCGGTCAAAGGTGCAGACATTGAACAGTTGAAGAAGCACAGCTTATGGAGAGTTAATGGTAAAATGCAGTCTCCATACCTCAATTTCAAGGAAATAATGGATATTGAGGAAAAATATGGGGCAAAGTCCTCTTTCTACTTCCTGACTGCGGACAAGGATCCACGGAGGTTCAGGTATAACATCGAGGATGCAGGAAGTTATATGGGGGATATTGTTGACAGGGGCTGGGAAGTGGGGCTTCACGGTGGTTACTATTCCTATGACAATTACGAGAACATAGTTCAGGAGAAGCGAAGGCTGGAAGCGGCCCTGGGAAGAGATGTCATTGGATATAGGAACCATTATCTCAAGCTTAAGATAAGCGACTCCTGGGATATACTTTCCAAAGCAGGCTTCAAGTATGACACTACCCTGGGATTCAATAATGTCGTAGGCTTCAGGAATGGCATGTGCCATCCTTTCAGGCCATATGCAGAGGGGAAAGCGCTGGATATCCTGGAGATACCCATGAACATTATGGATATAGCACTCTTTGAATATGCCGGCTCTTTCAGGCGGGCATGGGAGATGTCAAAGCAGATACTGGATACCGGGGAGAAGTATAACGGTGTAATAACGCTGTTGTGGCATAATAATGCATACAGTTCTCCACAGTTGAAAGAGTGGAAAAAGCTGTATGAGAAAATACTTGATTATTGTAATCAGAAAAATGCATGGATCACTAATTGTGGGGATATTTATGAGTGGTGGAATAATGCAGATGTCAATTATCCATGAAAGTGAAGTGTGGGATAGATTCATTAACCAGAGTCCGGGTGGGACTGTTTTCCATAAATGGGATTTTCTGAAGACTGTAGAAAAGCATACCGGGTATAAACTTCTATCCTATGGTTTTTACCTTACTGACGAGATATTGTGTGTAGTCCCTCTTTTCTACAAGAATATCAGAGGAGTGAAGCTGCTGTTCTCCCCTCCTCCTCAATCAGGGATACCTTACCTGGGATTCGTGTTGAGTCGCAACTTTATGAACATGAAGTTAAGCAAAAAGGGCCAACGACTGTATGAGATGGGAAAAACGTTCTCCGATGAGGTGGACAGGTTATCCCCGAACTATATTTCAATTTCCCTTACACCATCGATAACCGATGTAAGGCCCTTTAAGTGGAACGGATTCATAACAGATCCTCTCTATACTTTCTACTTTGACCTGCAACAATCCTTAGACGAGATATGTGATAGTTTTAATACCTCAAAGCGCACTGCTGTCAAGAAAATGGACAAGTATAATCTGAAGCTTATCGAGAGTAAGGACGTAACAAGGTTCTATGAGAGTTCCGTGGAAAGGTACAAAGAACAAGGCCTCACATTTCCTATCGTGAACAAGGAATATCTCCAGGAACTATGCCAGCTATATCCGGAGAGTATTAAGGTCTATTCTATTCTTGATGCCGATAACAACATGGTTGGCGGTGTGCTGACATCCGAGCACAGGAAAGTGACCATGTGGATGGGAAGTGTAAAGCCTGCTATAAAGGCTCCGGTTAATGAATTCTTGTTCTGGGAATTCATCAAGAAAAGCAAGAATGAAGGCTATCAGGTATTAGAGATGGGGGGGGCGGATATTCCCCGGCTATGCGCATTCAAATCCCAGTTCAATCCTGACATGTATGTTAATTACAGGATATATAAAAAAGACCTTGTCGGAAGCATGGCGGAATGGTTCTATCTAAATGTCCATAGAAAGAAAACGGCCTGAGACAGGTGTCTCAGCCGTCTGTTCTTTCCATTTACTTTTATGTCAATGTTTCAACAGCTGCCTCACGAGGTGAAACCATCCCGACCGGCCTGGTGTCAGGCAGCGCTGCGTACACGGATGCAGCAGAATACCGCTTTTCGATGTAAAGCTGCATCCATAATTCGACAGAAATGCATCGCCAGATATCGGTACCCACAAAGATGCCTGACGATTCCCCGGACAATAACTTGTCATACATATCTGTAACCAGCTCCGCGTTCCAGAAATCCCTTGACTTGAAGCTCTCTGAGCTTATTATCTTGTGCATGAGCTCAACCATTGCTTTGTCCCGGAGCCATTTCTGCTCAGGTGTTGCAAACCCGATCTTATCATATCTTGAAAGTATGCTTTGCGGCAGGTCTCCTTCCATAGCTTTCCTAAATGCGTGCTTGGTCACACCTTCCTTTATCTTCATTTCCGATGGCATGGAAAAAGCATACTCTACAAAGCGGTAGTCAAGGAAAGGTACCCTGGACTCGATAGAGAACCTCATGGAATTCTTATCCTCAAACCTCAGCAAGTGCGGAAGTGAATACACCATAAGGCTTTCGTACAGAGCTTCATCCAGTGATGACAGATGCCACCTGCTATCTTTACGCTGGTGGTTCTCTTTAATGAAATCCTGTGAGAGGAAAGGCACCTTCCTGTGCTTGTAGAGAAGTTTCTTCATGTTATCAGTGGTCGCACGAAGTAACAGGTATATCATTGGTGAAAGAGAACCGGATTTGGAATAGTGTTGGTTTGCTTCTTTCATCAGGTGAGGAATATCGAATCCTTTTAGCAGCTCGTAATAGTAGTACCCATGGAAATAGTGATACCCTGCCAGTACCTCGTCCGCCCCCTGCCCATCCAGCAGTACCTTGACACCGCTGTCCTTTGCAAGCTTCATGACCCGGTACTGCCCGTACACGCTTGTTCCGCTGAAGGGCTCTTCCTGTGTCATGAACAGATCCTCAAGGTCCCGCATGAGCTCGGAGGATTCAGGGGTCACAGAATAGCTGACCGAGTCGACCATTTCGTTGACCTCTTTCTGGTAAGCGGTCTCATTTATCTTCACATCCGGGAATCTCAGGGAAAATGTTTTTATCCGGGCGTCCGGGTCAACTTTCCTCATTGTGACAACGATGGCTGAGGAGTCGATGCCTCCGCTCAGGCAGCTGCCCACAGGAACATCGGCAATCAGCCTCTTACGTACAGCATCCGTGAAGATCTCTTTCAGTTTACCACAATCGTTTGCACCTTCAGTCAGCCTGTCATGGACATCGTAATACCTGCTTATTTCCATTTTATTGGTATTGAGGTCAAAGATGAGGTTGTGTCCTGGCATCAGTCTTCTGATACCCTTAAAAAAGGTATCCTCTGTATGATCTGTCAGGTTATAGTACAGGTAATCAAAGATTATCTCCCTGTTCTCCTTCCTAGGTATGTCGTGTTCAAGAAGGGCCTTTATCTCTGACGCGAAGATGAATGATGAGCCGTCATAGTGATAATATAGAGGCTTTATGCCAAACCTGTCCCGGCTCAAAAAAAGATTGTTCTTTGATCTATCATATATACAGAATGCCCACATCCCATTGAAATGTCGGACACAGTCAGTACCGTATTCCTGATAGCAATGGAGTATAACTTCTGTATCAGTCCTGCTCCTGAAGTGATGTCCTTTTGATATTAGTTCTTCTTTTATTTCCAAAAAGTTATATATTTCCCCATTATAGACCAAAACCAGGTCACCATCCTCACTGTACATCGGCTGGTGCCCTTTCTCTGAAAGGTCCAGTATGGACAGTCTTCTGTGCCCCAGAGACACAGTGTCATCAACATGGGCTCCCTCATCATCAGGTCCCCTATGCTTTATCGCGTCGCACATCTTTTTAAGTAGCTTCGCGTCTTTCCAGTTAAATCCTGTAATCCCACACATTTTACCACACATTATACTGTGCCTGTTCCCTTATAACAATTTCTGATTTGAGCTTCCTGGTTAAGTCCCTTGGTACAACTGCAATAACAAGACGGCACTGTCCCTTAGATCAAAAGATGAAAGAATGCAACACTACCCCGGAGATAAAATTCAAGTACAGTAACTGGTCAAAGAGTCGGGCAGAAAAACACGGAGTTTTTAGCTCAGTGGCAGTTCACACTTTAACTTTTTTTATGGGCAGATTAATTTCAATAGATTTAAGTACTATGATAGATTAGGAGAATTGTAATAAAGATAGATAAGTAGGATTAAGAATGCTAACAAGTACAATAACCTCAACGAGTGCAGTGTCTTCTGCAGCCGGGGCAATATCAATGACCACGGGCACAGGATTACCAGTGTATGGTGTGCTGGCAGTCATAGCCCTGATCGCATTGCTCTCCGGAAAGGAGATACTTTCTGCATCTGAAAAGTGGAACAGGGACCTAAGCCATTCCCTCAATATGGGAATTGGTCCATTGCTTGTTGCTTTTGTAGCAATAGTTGTATTCAAAGTTGCAGATATCATTTATGCATGAAGTCAAGAGGTTTCCCTTCTTGACGCTTATGATTTTAACTGCTGTTTTAGCTTGAAAATATATCAAGTTTCAGACTGACACATCTGCTTCAAGTCTGACTATTCCATATATCTTTTATGTGAACCTTTATCCTGAATTTACACTTTTCAACGAGGGTTGTATCTTTTTTACTACCCAGGAATGCTTTTTTAAGGATAGGACTTCTAAGCAGTTTACTTCGAGTTCTCAAAATAAACCAAGGCCTGGCCCAATATGGGGAATGATGCCGAACAGGAACACGTTTGTGAGACCATGGACCATAGTTATCAGATACAAACTTCTGGTCCTGATATATATGTATCCGATTATAAGACCTGCAAGTGCGGTCATGAGAACTTCATATATTGTGCCATAGCCAGAGTGCATGACACCAAAAAGTGCACTTGCTATCAATAGTGCCGGCCAGATGCCAAGCGTCTGTTCCAGCCTTGTTTGCAGGATGTACCTGAATATGACCTCTTCAATAAGTCCTACAAAAATGATCATAACTATCGATAGTTGCAGCAGGCTCATGAATGAAAGATCCGGTATGAGGTAACCAGCTTCAATAATAGCGTATTCTCCTTGTGCAATTGCAAGTGCTACGATGACTGCAATAAAGGAATATTTTACACGGTCTTTCTTCACTTCATCACTTATTCGAAATGAAAACTGAAAGTTCTGTGCAGTCAGAACGATATATATCGGGATAATAAGTGGAGCATAGATGAATATGAATATGTATAGTGTCGTTTCAAAGAAAACAGGCATCGATATATTCACAAGTCTTAGAAGTGATAAAAGCATCAGGGCCTGAAAGACCATTGTAAGTTCCTTGTTATGGAAATAAACGCAGGCGAATGGCAAGCATAGGATAATGCCAACATGCACCCAGATAGAAAGATAATCCTGACCTACAAGTAACAAAAGTTCTGCGAACATGATTAAAAACACAGGCACAAGTATAATTCTTGCATCATGCGTCAATTGTTGCGATATATCTGAGATGTTCATAATCTTCAACCTGCCCCCGGCGTGCAAAAGCGACAACAGTGTACTTTTTCTTGTTGCATTCAGCAAAAAACGCAGACATGATCAAGACATAGCGTATATTCATAATGAGAATATATGCTTTACCATCACAAACTCCCGGTCAGACCGAACAGCGGTGCTTTGAAAAAAGAGCAGAATTATATATAATAGTCATCCAATACAATTAGGAAAAAGAAGGAAAAAATATGGATCTGCCCGATGGAGTTGCCTGGTTCTTAATAGTTGCAGTGATGTTCATTGTAGCTTACGTGGTCTTATGGCTCTTCAACTCTTTATTGAAAAAGGGTACGAAGAAAAGAAGGAAAAACAAATTCTCAAAGTTTTACAGTCCTAAAGGACTACGCAAAGCGGGGAAATCGACAGGCACACGCAGGTCTTCCAAGAGATAAATATGCAAGAACCAAAATGAAAAAGAAATTTAAGTGAGGGTTCAGAAATGTCAGAGAAGCATTTAGTGGAAAGTCTGAAGTCTCTTCTCAAAGAGCAAAAACTTGCTGTACTTGCAAGCATTCATGAGGATGTGCCTTATACGAACCTTGTGGGGTTTGTGGCCACTGACGATCTTAAATACATATTTTTTGTAACCCCTGTAGCTACCAGGAAATATTGTTACCTCATAACTTCCCAGAAAGCATCCATGATGATCGATAACAGATCCAATAACGAGAGCGATTTCAAGGATGCTATGGCTGTTAATGCGACCGGGAAAGTCATGGAGGCAGAGAAAACAGATGAACTTAAAGATCTATATCTGGAAAAACACCCGTATCTCCATGATTTCCTGCTCTCTCCGTCATCCGCCCTGATGAGAATGGAGGTCAAAAGCTATATAGTTGCAAGCAAGTTCCAGAATGTTGTGGAGATAGATATGTCATAAGCGGGATGAAACATTGGGAGAAAGAGCTGAACTTCTATTAAAAAAGAGAGATCAGACTCCCTTTGAGCTCATGAGTTTAATGAACTCTGTGGATTCCATCACTACACTGGTCTCTATATAGCAAATATCAGACCATGGCAGGTTGAATTCAGCAAATGCTTTGGCATCTTCGGTTTCGTAGAGCATGAAATACCTTCCACCGGAGATATCCACCCATTGGTTCTTGATCGTCACACCAGCTGGTGGCCTCAGTTTCTTAAAGTGTTCAATGATTTTGTCACTGTTCTCGGGTTCCCACGTGCTTGTACTAAAGAATAACATTTTACTCCTCCTGATCCTATTTCCTGTAAGCAGAGCACAAAACTCGTTTTCTGCACTCTGCCCTCATTATATACAGAACTGAAGACTATATAATATATTGTATGAATGTTGAAAGATACCACATAATCAAAAAAATTAAATTACTATGGAACTAGCCGACTTTTCTTAGTAACAACCTATTTGATACCTTGATCACTTCTTAGTGGCAGCAAAGTATATCGTATAGACTGCTGCAAGACCTACTACGATATATACTATTCTTGACAACAAAGACATTTCACTCTTTCATTGTAGCTACATCACTCATTTAAATCCAGAAAAGAAACTTAAATCTCTTTTGCCTTCTATTGGTTTTGTTCAATGCGATAAGCTGAAACAAGCTCACATCCCTGTGTATACTTGTAGATCAGTATCCTTTCGGTCACAGCAAAAGAGACATCAATCAATATCCCAAGCATTCTAGAAGGTATCGTCCCTGCAAGCAATGCTCCGGTAGCTGAGACGTAGAAGCACTAGTCTCCGGCCTTAACTGGTGGTCGTTGACACGGGCGAAATATCAAATATGATACATGGACATATAATCCAATATCAGAAAAACGGGAGGATACTCTCTGACAGGTGGAGGAGTGGTCATGCAAAATCGGATGAAGGAGCATCAGTTAGAAGAAGAGCAAATAACAGGGCTCTTAGAAAGGGCAACTGTAGGCAATCTTGCAACGATCGATAAAAGTGGATACCCGTATGCTGTTCCAGTGCATTTCATTTACCATGATGGCAGAATTTACATTCACGGGCTGCCACATGGACAGAAGATCAGCAATATATTGGCAAATGAGAAAGTATGCTTTCAGGTCCATGATATGAAGGGCCTTATACTCGATGAAGCACCTTGTGATGTCAACACGGAGTATGAAAGCGTTGTAATTATTGGAACAGCAGTGATAATTGATGACCACAGTCAAAAAGAGGCTGTTCTGGACAGGGTCGTAGAGAAATATACCCCTTCTCTCAAGGGAGCAGCATTGCCCGATGATATGGTCAGAGGAACATCCGTGATAGAGGTGACCATCAAAGAGTGTACAGGCAAATATTATAAGTGACTTTGGCACTTGCTTTTTCTGTGTTCCCTATGACATTTTCCAGGATGGTGGTAGAAACATTTGTTTCCTGGCAAAAACAATAGCCTACAAAGACCCGAAATTCCTCATAATAACATTCATCCATTTAAATTAATTAGAGAAGAGAAGTAAAAGATTATTAATTCACTTCAATTGAATATATATTAATTTGAAATTAATTTGTCAATAAATATACCAATATATAGAGATATATATTATAATTATTTAGGGGGTGAGTTATATATTTTAACGTACTAAACTAAATTACCTACAAAAATTAAACGAAAACATGTGGAGAGGTAGAAATGAAAATGATGAAGATGTTAATGTTGTTAATTATAACAACAGCTATACTTTTAGCAGGCTGTGCAGAACAGCCTCAGGAAACAGAGATTGATGAAACAGATGTTAATGAAACAGAAGAGATGAATATTGTAGAAGTTGCTGTAAGTGCAGGTTCGTTCAACACCTTAGTTCAGGCTGTTCAGGAAGCAGGACTAGTCGAAACCTTAAGTGGTGAAGGACCATTCACTGTGTTTGCACCAACAGACGAAGCATTTGCAGCATTGCCTGAGGGAACTCTTGATGCGCTGCTGGCAGATGAAGAAGCACTGAGAGCTGTGCTCACATATCACGTTGTAGCCGGAGAATATATGGCTAGTGATGTTATTCAAATGGAATCCCTGACAACAGTACAGGGCGAAGACATCGCTATCCTTGTAACTGACGGAAATGTTATGGTGAACAATGCCAATGTGACACAGACCGACATTGAAGCCAGCAATGGTGTGATCCATATCATAGACCAGGTGATATTACCACCATCAATGACTTAAGGAATGTGACCTACCAGCCCCGAAAGGGGCTGGGACTTCTGGCTTTTTTCTTTTTAATGCTAGTGATGTTATTCAAATGGAATCCCTGACAACAGTACAGGGCGAAGACATCGCTATCCTTGTAACTGACGGAAATGTTATGGTGAACAATGCCAATGTGACACAGACCGACATTGAAGCCAGCAATGGTGTGATCCATATCATAGACCAGGTGATATTACCACCATCAATGACTTAAGGAATGTGACCTACCAGCCCCGAAAGGGGCTGGTACTTCTGGCTTTTATCTTTTAAAGGCTTTATATGTATTCTTTTTTCTGTTTTTGCCTGAAATTGAATTATCGGACAGACTGTTCAGATGGAGAGGTTTGTAATTTACAGTTGGAGGTAAAATGACCTCACACCCTGAACATCTGTCTGGAAGACTCGACCACATCCCCCATCTGTGCGAACGGGATGCCCATGGCCATCTCTCCTTTTGCAAGCCCGCCCAGGACACGGCTTCCGGTGCAGCCAAGGCTCACATTCACCTTCTCCTGCAGATATGGCTGGGCCACGCTCTCCACGCACATGCTCTGCAGGGCAGCAAAGCTCGCATGGAGCCTTCCGCCAAAACGATATAGTACTGCCTGTGAAAGCTTCATCATCTTATCAGGACCTGTCACGATGACCACCACATCCGGAACAAGGGGCGCCTTCTCAAGGGCAGAGTACACGACAGCCTTAACGGACCCGGCAGGCATCAGGGGCATCTCGTCGATGGCATTCTTTGCCGCCTCAAGGGAACTGAAGCAGCCAAATGAATAATAGAACTCACCTGACGAGATCTCGCTGCACCTGCTGCCCATCCCCAGTGAGGACGCTCCGATATTGCATTCCTGGTCCTCCAAAAGAGCATAGAATGGCTCCTTCTCTTTCCTGGCGCGGTCCACCATCCCGCAATGTCGCAATTCACCCTTGACACGCGGAATGGTATCTGGTATTTCCTCGTCGGGCCTGATAAAGGTCACTGCGACAGGGTATGTTTCCAGTTTAAGGATATCTTTCAGCTGCTGTCCCATCTCATGTATCTCTTCCATATCCATTGATGATCCTTCCTATAGATTAAGAATAATCCATACATAAAAAGAAAAACATGTACTTGACATTGTCCATAGGATGAGCACCGTCAGAAATTCATCAAGGATATAACTGCACGTTCTCCCGGGTACCATACGAGGAGGGCGTTACAAATCCAGTCTCTGTAACGGCACCAGCATCAGGTGTCAATGTTATTTGCATTGCCGTTCCCGGAGCGATGTTCAGTGCGGAATTTGTTAGATTACCAACGTATATGGAGCCGATGCGATTATTGCCAGTTGCACTCGTGGAAGTAGTTGCAATATAAATTGTCACCAAGTCACCCATATTAATTACAGGATCTGCCTGTGAGAAAGAGCCGTCCTCATCACGTATCTTTTCCGCAGTATAGAACATGGATGGATTTCCTGTGCCTGTAAGCAGGTTCTTCAGATTCTTCGTGGCACTATACGAGTCAAAAGAAGCCATCTTTCCATACCTTCCATCATTACCTGCGTAAACAAGCTTATGTGTGGTCTTACCGTCGTTCACCTTTATAGCAACATTATTCAGATCTACAGGAGAACTACCTACATTGAGCCCTACATTAATCTTGAGTAAGTCTACAGTAGACGACATGGCACCGGCATCACTCTTTGCGCGCACTCCTTCTATGTTCTTGACCATCAGGTTGGATGACACTTCCTGGGTCGACTGCTTGCCTTCCCACATATCCAGAGGGATGAACGATACGCGAGTGATTATCCAGCCTGCTTCGGAGTTCTGGAGCTTGAAGTAGATAGGTATGGAAAACGAATCTTTTTCCCTCCCGGAGATATCGAGGCTGGCAACCAAGCATTCGGCTTTTACGAGCGCAAGGTTATCAGACATCTCTGTTGAAGTAATATTTATCTCCTTGATGCCTCCTGCCTGGATGTCTTTGTTCTTGAATATCATAGGAATACTTCCAGGAGCAAGGAAATCCTTGCCGCTATACATGGCAAAAGCTGAACCAGGATCATCTTTATTGACAGCGGTCAAAAAGTTCACAACCACAGCTTCTACTGCTCCCTCCTGTGATGGAAATGGGCTTACATTATAATGATCAAGGATGTCCGGAATAATCAACTCCGTAAGTGGAGCATCATTGATGATTGAAAAAACTATAAAAGCTGCTATTAAGATCAAGGCAACCGAGCTATACTTCATCCTGTACTTTCCGGAGGGAGCAGTTTTCTTCTCAGCCTTTTCGGCTGCCGCCCATTCTCTCAGCCTTCGTGTCTCAAGTGCTTTCCTTTGCTCATCCCTTTTCCTCAAACGCTCCAGTTCCTCATGCTTGCGCCTCTGACGCTCTTTTTCCTGCCTCCATACATCGTCTTCATTCTCATCAGCGTGCCAGGCAACATTATCAGCGGTATTTACCATAACAGCCAAAGACTCGGCATTGCTACTCTGCATGGCACCATCCTGGAAACTCAGAGAGGAGGGACCCTGCTCTGCTGATGAGATGCTTTGTTTCAGAGCAGAGTTAACGGTACTGATGAAGTGATCATTTTTGATGACACCTGCATCCTTTAACGACCTTGCAGTACCCACGAGGCGCTGGAACCTGGAAACGATCTCATCGAGGAAATCCTGTGTACCGGCAGTTCTTGATGAAACAGCCCTCAGCATTACCTGAGTAAGGGCATCGCTCTTTCTTATAAGAACGGCCAGCAGGTAATAAGATTCCTCACCTGCGAATCCGCCTGAGAGGTACACTATCCTGCCACCATCCACAGCACGCTCTCCTACCTTATACATACAATTGGCGCACGTCTGCAAGAGGAATAAAAGAACCTGGTCAACATATACGCCTTCAAAGTTCAGACCGGCTTCTGCCAAACGACTCCCGGAAGAAAGGTCCAGGAACTCACCCATTGATATTGGTCTTGTACATAAGAAAGGAAATATACAATGTATATCCCTAGGTTCCATTGTGAGAACATGCTTCTCCCAACGATGGTCACGGTAAGTGATATTAGCTTCAATTAGTTCGTTATGAATACATGAAAGAGGTTTGAGAATGAATTTCACAACACGAGCAACGGCAGGTGGAATGCTGTCAAGTTTCTGTACCCTGTCGCCTTGTAATTTCAACAGCGATTCATTATGATCAAGTGTAACCTCTAAGTCGTTAATGACAAAATCTGTATTGTTGGTGATCCATATATTGAATAGAATGCTATTATCAGGAAGGATCTCGTATCCCCTGCCTATTTCAATTGCCATTGATCGATCACAATAAGGGATTTGCATCTTACTATAAATATATTTTGACTTCTTGGAATTACACAAGTAATATTATAGAGTTGAATTTTTGATGACCTCAATTGAAATCATAGCACGTAATCACTCTTTGATACCGAACCTATACCTCAGGAATAGCCTGAACATATTGCATCCACCGGATTGTTTGCAAGAGCCTAACTCTTGAGTATCATCATTGTGACCGGAGCTGGCAGAAAGCGGCTTTTTTTTATAACGAGGATTTATTTTTGTGCTATAGGGATATAATGGTTTTGAAATATATATTTATATTTCCTCTCATTTGAGTAATATTATGGAGATTTGAGAGTACAGATTGATCATAATATGCGGTAATAGAAACACATGAGGAGATTTCTAAATGAAGATCTGCATAACAGCCTTGTCTGCCAGTCTGGATTCACCAGTGGATTCCCATTTTGGAAGAGGTCTGTACTTTGTCATTATGGATGCTGATTCTATGGAATATTATAGATGCACTTATCACAGGGAGTGTTGGAGCTAAAGCCATTTCAATGATCACTTCAGAGAACATTGATGTTCTACCCTTCATTGAAGGTTCTGTCACAGATGCAATACTGGCTTACAAAGATAATGTCCTTAAAAAACTTGAAACCTCGAACTCCTCTGGAGCACACAAACCAGGACAACACAACCGCATACACTGGAAATAACCATTTCCATGAATTGATCAGCAGGAGAGGTCAGTTTTGAGATGTATATGCGATTTCCTGAGCATTACTTGCAACAGAATATACAAAAAGCATAGGTTCGAGTGAACTATTCAAATCACTTCTTAAATGTTAGTTTAAGTGCTCCTTGTACAGACGATTCGGACCTCATTATTTTTCCGTTGCTTGTGTAAAATAGTGTTCCTCCCGGATTTCCTTTTACAGTACTCTTAGGAATCTCATTCGTCCCGATGCAGTTCTCATTATACCATTGCGAACTTTTATCCGCTGGCAGATGCTGAATCATTATTTCATCAGAAGACAGAGAAGAGACCAGACAAATGCTATTCATTCGGTTCTCATGCATCCTGTTTTGCTTCTCTGAAACTCTTTTTTCCATTTCTGTGGCCATGTCCATATATATGGTATTTATACTACTTCAATGTGTGCAAGGTTAGAAGGGTTCAGGGAAAAAACATGAACCACTGAGCTTACAGAGAACACAGAGAGTTAACAGCTCAAGAAGGAGGCACAAGAGGTTCTCTGTGAACCCTGTCTACTATATGGCTGACCTTGTCAAGTATGCATTGTATGAGCATTTCTGCAAACCAAATAGCAAAAATTTAAAGGAAAAAGCCCTGAAGCCGGACAGAAGGCTCTCCCTGTGTTCCACGCCAGCTTGCTGATATATGCATTGTCCATCATTATGGACTATTTTGTCGGGTAACTGCTCCCGGAAGCCGGCATTTCAGCTTGATGTCGACGGTTAAAAGCGAGATGCAGCAGGCCCATCAGATTCTTGGCCATGTGATCCCAAAACCTTCCGCCAGGTTCTCCAGGACATCCATGAACGGGAAATACTGCAGGAACTCAGGAGCCTGTGCAAAAGGATAAGCCCATGCTATCCATATGAACGCCACCAGGACCAGTACCTCACAGGCGAATAAAAGCCAGGCTGCAAGGTCCGATTTCACATAGCTCGCCATCACATCCAGGCCTGCCAGGATAAATATCAACGGCCACATTTCAAGCATGGCCCACCAGAATCCAGTGGGCAGCATATTGAAATTACCGGCCAGGAGCAGGACGCCGGCTGCGATGGGCGCCAGGCCATCCAGAATGCCGTTGCGGTATTTCATCAGCTCACCTGCGGCTTCGAAGTATTATCCATATCCCGACAAGCACAATAAGCAACGGCCACATAATACCCCAGTTGAACCACCAGAACAGGCCCAGCCTGGAAAGCAGAAAGAAAGCACCCAGCAGGATAAGTCCGATTCCAAGCCAGACTGCCGGATCAACTGTATCTTTTTTCGGTTCCACTTCCCCTGATGACTGCTCACCTATCACGACAACCCTTTCATTTTCCGGGACCGGTCCATTATCTTCGGGATCTACCCGGAGTACCTTTTTCGTTTTCTCTTCCTCGGGGACTATTATTGCCATGAGTATGTATATCCATATCATGAGCCCGTCAGTTGCAAAAGCAGCAATGACAAGAATGAGCCTGACTAGGGTCGGATCGGTATCGAAATATTTCCCGACACCTCCCGCCACCCCTGCAAGCATACGGTCATCCCTGCTGCGTGTCAGTCTTTGCTTGTTCTCCATAGCATGAACTCCTTATGTTACTTTCATCTTTTGACCCGTTGGCCTTAATTATTAAAATAATAATAGATGATACTATTTAAGAGCAGGGATGCAAGGATGAGATAAAGAGCCTGCGATGTCAAGTGTCCCGCTGCTTTGCCAGAAACGGGAAAACGGAAAGCTATACCAGCCACCTGATAAGCTCTTCTCACATCAAAACAGGAAAAAAGATATGAAGCTCGTTGAGCTTCATTAATGGTCACTTACTCTTGCTTTCTCTGGAATATGAATGCAAGACCAAGGATTGCTGCAATTGGTAATGCAATTGTCGGGAATTCGGGGATCTCAGTGGTTTCAGGGCAGTTGTAACCGTATTTATAGATGGTCACATGACCGTCACGATTGGTTCCACTCATTCTCTCTATCTTGATAGTGTGCTCAGTGTTTTCCAGGCCGGTGATCTTCAATGACCTTATTTTCTGTGCATCGATATCCTGTGCAAGAGCAACGTCAGCCCAGGTATCACCGCTCCACACTTCATTCCCGTCCACATAGACCTTAGCCCATCCTTCATTACTGTCACTGGCGAACACGATACAGAAGCACTCGGTCGGGTTTTGTGTGGTTATCTGCATGTAACCATTCTTATCAAGTACAGCAAGTCTTCCATCTACATCCGTCCATGTGCTGCCTGAGACAAAACTGCTGAAATATGAATCGTACTGGCCTATGACATTGTCATTACCATATCTCCATATATCAAGACTACACTCAACGTCCTCTATGAGCTCTACGTCTGCATATGGTGCAACTACTGCTGATGCGGTTCCAATTACCATCAGTGTTGCAAGCAACATTAAAGAAATCTGTTTCAAATATACGTATTTCATACCATACCTCCAACATTACAGATATTTCCCCAATGTTTTTGAATGCATATAAACTTTGTTAATAAATATAAAAAGTTATGATACTTATCATTATCATCTTGATGCTTTCAGACAGTAAGCCCTGATACAGCACCCAATATATTCCATATACCTGAAGAGGTAAAGAACCAAAAAGTGAGCACCGATTTTGATCGTTACCCGGCAGAAGAATAAGTTTTATCCCCACAAAATACCGATCAGAACCAAGGTGCTTCGACACTCAAATACCCAATGCCCTGCGCTTGTCCTCGATGTGTTCCATCATCATGTCAACAGCTTTCACGCTGTCCGTTTCCACGTTGAGGAGACCACCTGTTATGTCTTTGCAATCATGGGTGAGCAGCTTCACAAGGTCAGGACCCCCTGTGACCGTCGGGACCGGGTTCACATGCGTGTGAAGTCCCAGGGCCAGGGCAAAGACCGCATCTATGGTAGCCTTCTGTTCCATATACTCAGGTGCTGTCGCCACCACAGGCAGGTCAGGGATCGCAACCCCGCCAAGACCCGCAGAAACCGCAGCAAGCAGGTCTGCCAGTCTTCCGGTATCGGTACATGTCCCGTAGCTCAGTACAGGTGGAACCCCCAGAGCCTCGCAGACGGACCGAAGCCCCGGACCTGCAATCTCTTTGGCTTCAGGACTGCAAAGTCCCCCCACCTGCATGGCACCGTTACCGCATCCCATAGAGAGCACAAGTACATCCCGTTTGATAAGTTCCTTTGCGATGGCTATGCTATGGTTATCCTGTCCCGTATCCCTTAAAGTGGTGCAGGATACAAGGCCCGCTACCCCGCGCAGTGTTCCCGCCTTGATGGCATCCAGAAGCGGGTCAAGTTTCCCGCCAAGCGCATCCAGTATGCTCTCAGTGGAAAATCCCACGACAGCTTCACTGAGCGGCTGTCCTGTTATCGGCACTACGGTTGACCTTCGCTCCTTGAAATTGTCGATTCCCATCTGAAGCAGCTGTGCCGCCTGCTCACTCGCTTTTTCGGGTATGTACTCAATGCGGTCCGTGACCCCCTCAAAGGATATCAGATCGCTTACCGGAATGAGTTTGAACCTGTACTTTTCCGCATACAGGGGATCTATAGGCATGGAACAGTTCATATCAGACACAAATACATCCACACAACCGCTTGCCATAACGGCTTCCTGCATTATCCAGTTCCCGGTAAAACCATAGAGCACATCATCCATATCCCATCTCTGGATCATTTCCTGTCCGGTCTCTATATTTGCAATTATCCTGAGACCCTTTGCACCCACTCCTTTTGCCATTTCCTGCCACTCTGCCTGTCTTGCAAGCTGGACCATGGCAAATCCAAGGAAAGGCTCATGGCCGTTGGGCAGTACGTTTACATAATCAGGATCCAGCACTCCCAGATCCACACGCATATTATGCGGCCTGGGTATCCCGAAGATCATGTCCTGACAGTATTCATTGACGATCTGGCTCTGGTATGCCATGGCGATTCCAAGTTTCATTGCCTTTAAGGCCAGGCTAACGTAATTCCCGTCCACGTTTGTCAGACAAGAGCTTGTGGCCCTTAATATCTCGGTGTGGATGCCACCTGGAAAGATACCAAGCTCTTTCCATAATTGCTGGCGCTCTTGCGGGGCAAGCAGTTCAACTATCCTGCTCGGATGCCCGTATTCCCTGTTAAGATCTGCTTCCACAAAATCGCATAGCTTTAAAGCAACATCATTTGCCGGGCCGGAACTGTCAATCCCAAGCCTGCCCGCAAAGCTTCTCAGCTTTTCTTCTTCGACTATCTTAAAAGGGGTCTCGCCCTTAGCAGTGGCCCTCAGAGTTTTGATGGTTTGTGTAGTATGATACTGGTAAGTGGAAGCTCCCATGACATTGCGCAGAAGCATCATGCGCATCGCCATACCATCGGCTGTTATCCCGCACACTCCCCTCTTGTCCTTTGCCGCATCGGCACGGCAGGGGCCGTTGGAGCAGAGGTCACAGCGCATCCCGCCCTGGCAGAAGCTGCATCTCCTGTCAGGGTTTCCGCCCATTCCCTGAGCTTCATACCGGTCCCAGATATTTGTCATGCCGTCTTCTTTTATTCTCTTGTACGCTGTGCGCACTGACTTATGATACGATATCCTATTTTCTTCCACAAACATCCCTCAGTGAAAATATCCCATTCATTTGAAAATTGGGCTGGCAACTTAAATACCCATTGAGAGAATATAATCTGCATTCATCAGTGCAGATTAGGATCATGGGAAAGATTTCTAAAGAGGGTGTGGCAGAAATGCTTGTAAGATGTACAAATACTAATCAAAAGAGCACAAATACCGGGGCAGCCCACCGGACTGGCTCCGGGCAGTTTTCAACTTCGCTAAACCACTATCTCTCTTGCATGAGCAGGTAATCGTGGATTAGCCTGAGATGCGTTGCATTCCGTATAAGTGGCAGCCAGTATCCTGTAATGGCCACAGTAGTCCCCTCCTCCTCCGGCAGTACACGTGAAGGCCGCACTGCTGGCGTACTCGCACTCGTGGTAGAATTTACACATCATTATATCCCTCTGAATATGAGATAATATAAATTAATATATTTTTCCATATAATATTAATAATTACTGCTTGACTCAAGGGAGGATAATAACCTGAGCTGCTACATTTGAAGTTGCATGAAAGGCTGCACCCTGCAGACAACAGTAACCAGCAAAAGTTATTCACTAAACGGTAAAAGGTTATTTAGTAAAGAAAGGATATACTCTACTAATGCGCTTTTACCTTCCAGCCTCACATGAAAGACCTGTAAATGCTGTATCCCCATATAAAATGGGACTGAATATCTAATAAAGACTGCGGTTCATAATGAATTTGCGGAGAAATGCCAATGAGAACGATTATTACCCTGACAATGAACCCTGCTATTGATAAGAGCACAAGCACTGAACATGTGATACCCGAGCATAAGCTCTACTGCAAACCTGCTCAGTATGAGCCTGGTGGAGGTGGTGTCAATGTGTCCAGGGCCATAAAAAAACTGGGAGGCGAATCGCTGCTGGTATATCCATCAGGAGGCATGGCCGGACAGATGCTCAGTAACCTTCTGGAGCAGGAAGGAGTTAAACAGAAGGCCTTGCCCATTGAGGGAATGACCCGGGAGAACCTTATAGTGCTGGAGGGATCCACAGGGCAACAGTACCGTTTCGGGATGCCCGGTCCTCAGCTGCAGGCAGGTGAATGGGAGCGGTGCCTCCGCGAACTGTCCTCGGCCAGCCCGGCGCCGGATTACCTGATAGCCAGCGGGAGTCTTCCCATGGGTGTACCGTCAGACTTCTATGCCCGTGCGGCACGTGTCGGGAAGGACATAGGTGCAAAGGTCATCGTTGACGCATCCGGTGAAGCACTTGAGAAGGCCCTGCAGGAAGGTGTTTATCTCATCAAGCCCAATATACGCGAATTCCAGAACCTCGCAGGCCAGGATGTCATGGAGGAGCAGCAGATTCTGGACGCGGCCATGAAGATCATAAAAGATGGAATGTGCGAAGTAATAGTAATATCCCTCGGTGCGGCCGGCGCCCTCCTTGTCTCTGAAAATATGGTCGAGCGCATGGTCCCGCCCACAGTGCCCATTATCAGCAAAGTGGGAGCCGGCGACAGCATGGTCGCAGGTATCGTCCTGGGTCTGTCAACGGACAAGACACTTAGAGAGGCGGTCCTGTATGGACTGGCTGCCGGTTCTGCAGCTGTCATGACCCCGGGGACAGAACTGTGCCGGAAAGAGGACACTGAACGCCTCTACGCAAAAATGATATAACCGCCCAGCCACTTACAACAGCACGATCAGGAGACGAAAATGCAGGAATTGCTCATTGAAAAACGTTCCGTCGCCTATTTCTCAATGGAGATAGGCATCGAAGAAAGGATACACACTTATAGCGGCGGCCTTGGAATACTCGCCGGCGATACTATCCGCTCATCGGCCGACCTTAAAGTGCCCATGATAGCAGTCACTCTGCTTTACCGTAAAGGGTACTTCCGCCAGCGTCTTGGAGATGACGGATGGCAACATGAAGAGCCTGCACCATGGAAGGTGGAGGATTTCATGCACGAGATGTCCGCGAGGGTCCAGGTGACCGTACATGGGAGAAACGTGCATTTGCGAGCCTGGAAATATGAGGTCAAAGGTATCACGGGCTTTAATGTGCCAATCATCTTCCTTGACGCGGACCTGCCGGAGAACTCACAGTGGGACCGGACGCTGACCCATCACCTCTACGGCGGGGACAATTATTATCGTCTCTGCCAGGAGCTCATCCTCGGTGTCGGTGGTATCAGGATGCTCAGGGAGCTTGGTTACAGGAACATCCAGAGTTTCCATATGAATGAAGGGCACGCCGCACTCCTTACCCTGGAATTACTTGACGAGGAAGCAAAAAAAGCCGGCAGGGATCGGCTTATAGAGAACGACCACAAAGCTGTGCAGAGAAGATGCGTGTTCACGACCCATACTATCGTACCTGCCGGACATGACCAGTTTCCTCTGGAGATGGCACAGATGATCATCGGTCAAAGGGAGGATTTCTTTGCACTTGACGGAGTACTGCATAATGGTAATACCCTTAACATGACCCGTCTGGCCCTCAACCTGAGCCGCTATGTAAACGGTGTCGCCAAGAAGCATGGAGAAGCTTCCAGGCAACTGTTCGCCGGCTATTCCATCAACTCCATCACCAATGGCGTTCACGCTGCTACCTGGGTGTCAGAACCGTTCAGGCAGCTGTTCGACCAGTATATCCCTATGTGGCAGCGGGATAATTTCAGTCTCCGCTATGCCCTCAACATCCCAAAGGATAAAGTATGGGATGCCCATCTGCAGGCCAAGAGAAAACTGATCGAATTTGTCAACGCGCAGACAGGCTCAGACCTGGATGAGGAAGTGCTGACCATCGGCTTTGCCAGAAGGGCTGCGACCTACAAGAGAGGCGACCTTTTGTTCCAGGATCTTGAGCGCCTTAAAAGTATATCCGCCCATACCGGGAAGTTCCAGGTCATCTATGCAGGTAAAGCACACCCTAAAGACCAGGGGGGCAAGGAACTCATCCAGCGTATCTTCCAGGCAAAGCAGGCACTGGCCAGTGAAGTAAAGGTGGTGTACCTTGAAGACTACAACATGACCCTGGGGGCGATGATCACTGCAGGAGTTGACATCTGGCTGAACACACCCGAGCCTCCGATGGAAGCCTCCGGCACAAGCGGGATGAAAGCTGCTCTTAACGGCGTCCCCAACCTGAGCGTGCCGGACGGATGGTGGATAGAAGGGCATATCGAAGGGCTGACCGGCTGGTCTATCGGTAATGGTATCCCGGAAAATGCAGAGGATCGCAACCATTCAAAGGATGCGGAGTCACTCTACTACAAGATGGAAAATATAGTCATTCCCCTCTATTACCAGGATCGGGGGCGTTTCATCGATATGATGCGCTATTCCATCGCCATAAACGGTTCATTCTTCAATACCCACAGGATGATGCAGGAGTATGTGCTCAACGCCTACTTCTCCTGCTGAGCGGGACTTCGTCCAGGAATTTCGGATAAGATCCACTACAAATCGATGTGAGATTTGACCAGGCACTAAAGCCATCATATGCAGATAGATATATAAGTAGAAATTCTACTCTAGAATAAAGGGATTAGTTTGGAAAATCAAACTAAGTCCATTTGTGTGTATGATCTTAGTTATTAGAAAGGACAAAGATCAATCACGCTCTACATATCGGGGGTAAGTAGCGTATGATAAATAATCTATTCGATCTTACTGGCAAGGTTGCAATTGTAACCGGTGCCTCTAGCGGATTGGGAGTACAGTTTGCTAAAGCATTAGCTAATGCCGGAGCAAATATTACTATTGCAGCAAGAAGAGTTGAGAAGTTAGAAGCACTTAAGAGAGAACTGGAAGAAATTGGCGTAAAGTGTCTCGCAGTAAAGTGCGATGTTTTGATAGAGGCTGATGTCATAAATGTGGTCGAGCGCACAGTTGAAGAATTTGGGAAACTGGACATTCTGGTAAATAACGCTGGAACGTCTTCTTTTGCACCGGCGGAAGATATGACCGGAGAAGAATGGGATAAAGTGCTTGATACAAATCTCAGAGGTGTGTTCTTCTTCGCAAAACACGCTGCCAGAAAGATGAAAGAACGCAACTATGGAAGAATAATCAACATAGCTTCAATGTACGGTGTAATTGGAAATACACAATATCCGGTCTCTTCTTATCATGCGTCAAAAGGAGGAGAGGTGAACCTTACAAGAGCACTGGCAGGCGAGTGGGCACAATACGGAATTACGGTGAATGCTATAGGGCCCGGATTCTTTGAGTCTGAGATGACGAAAGATCTCATCTCCGACGATGAGTTTCAGAATTTCATTCGATCAAGATGTCCTATGAAACGGATTGGCAGACCAGGTGAGATGGATGGTTTGCTTGTATACCTTGCATCTGACAATTCCAGTTATTTGACGGGCGAGCATATCTGTGTTGATGGTGGATGGGCTGCTGTATGATTTCCAACTAAAGGCTTTCCCATCAAGCCAATTTCAAGAGCCATCTATTTTATTCTCTTTTTCGAGATGGATGCAAGTAAGGAATTCCACGAAGCTGACAGGGCTTTCCTTACCCCATTTATTGAAATTACCATTCATTCCATTGGCTCGTACCTGAAACCAAATCCCAGGTCCTTCAAAGCCAGCAGGGCCATCAGCATTACACAGAAGATGAAGAACACGGATACAAAACATGCAAAATTATAATAGAAGAAATTCACATCCGACAGATTCACATTCATGAAGACAAAGATGCTCAGAGGCTCATTGTAGACTGGGTGAACTACCACCCTATGAATAGGGTGGCTTCCTGCTTCATCATCGAATCCAACGACTCAATTCCACAGGCTTGAACTGTAGTTCCTACAGCACGATTTAGAATATTGATAGCTGCATTGTGGTCACGGTCAAGAACTAATCCACAGTATGGACAATTATGTACCCTTACTGCAAGTGGTTTCTCGACTTTTTGACCACATTTGCTACAAAGTTGTGATGTATTATATGGATTGACTAATTCTACAAACTTACCAGCTTCTTCCGCTTTGTATTTTGTAATCTGAATTAGATTACTCCATGATGCATCATGTATTGATTTTGAAAGTCTTGAATTTTTAACCATATTCATTACATTCAGGTCTTCAAAAGCTATGAAATCGTAAGCATTAATGAGTTCCCTACTTATTTTATGGTTAAAATCATTTCTTTGATTGCGTATTTTTCGATGCAATCTGTTTACCTTGTCACATTGTTTTTTCCAATTATTAGAAAACTTCCTTTTTTTGCTAAGATTACGTTGTTGTTTCTTTAATTCATCCTCTGTATTGCGATAATAATTTGGAGAATCTATTTGAGTACCATCACTTAATGTAACCAGAGAATTAAGTCCTACATCAATACCAACAAAAGTAACAGGTTCTACAGGTGTTGTATTATTCTCAATGACTACAGAGAATGTAATATACCATTGTTTACCATCTCTGCGGATAGTACACGTCTTGATTTTACCTTCAATTTCTCTATGTAGAACTATCTTAATTTCTCCAATCTTTGATAACTTCAACTTTTTTCCAGAAATGCTAAAACCAGATTGTGGATAGGTAAAATTATTATATCTGTTCTTACCTTTGAAACGAGGATAACCTGCTTTGGCACCTCCATTCTTACATCGTCTAAAAAAGTTATCAAAGGATTTGCCTAATCTCCTGATTACATCCTGTTTAACCTGAGAATGAACATCGATATCAAATTCAAGATATTGAACCTGATATAATTGTTCCATTGTTGATAATCCCTGATTACATCGGTCGTATGCGTTTCTACGGTCTGCAAGAAATTCGTTATAGATATATCTACAAACATCAAGTGTCTTATTCAAAGTCACTTCCTGTTGTTTTGCAGGATATAATCTAAACTTATATGATTTCTGCATTAGATACCTATAGGTCAGCAACGTTTAAATAACTTTTGTACCTATAAGTGGATATGCCTTATTCAAGCTCTGCTGTAGGAGTGACTACAAAAAGAGTATTCCAGAAGTTCCCTGAACTACGAAAAAAAGAATTTTGGGGTAATCATCTTTGGTCACCAAGTTATTATGTTGGTTCACATGGTCAAGTATCTGCTGAAACAATTAAGAAATACATTGACGGAAGTTCCAATAGGGGCCGTAATTCATCCACCTGCTCCAGTTCAGAGAACTGGAACTCCCATTAAATCTTCGATTTAACGTGAGTTTAAAAACGGTGGTCTTCTTACTTCAACGTGATAAAGATACATCAGGCCACCATCGGCCACATCGTCCAGCAGCAGGTGGGAAAGGAAAGCTGCCTCTGCGAAGATGCCAATAGATGTTGCCTTGGATATATTCCTGTAGATAAGATAGCCAAACAGTACGGCAAGAGCAAAGGCCACAATTCCAAAGAAAAGCGAGTGCGTAGGTACCGGACCTATCATGGTGTGCTTCAGGTTGCCATGCAGGAAATAGTTCCACACAGCAGGCACATCCGGGAAAAGAGAGCCTATGCTCCCCACGATGAACAACATGCCAAGATGCCCGGTATCCCCGAGGCTGATCTCTCTCCTGAAAGATGAAGTGAGGACTGCAAACACACCCACAAGAGATCGCAAATCCTGATCTTGCTTTTATGCCCACTTAGACACTTGTTAATCACAGTTTGAGCAACATATCTTTTCGACTGGGAGCCGTAACATCAAAATCTTAATCTAGGACGGTCTCATAAAAGCGCTGACTTTAAAATAAAACGTGTTGTGGTTGGCTTGAGATTTAATGTGGTTATGGGTGTATTGGGTTCTATTCTCTGGCTGCTTGCCGGGTTTATGTTAATTCCATTGCTTGTTGCTGTATATTATAGAGAGCCGCTGCATACTTTTGTAATCCCTCTGCTGCTGATATTAATATTTGCTGTGCTTTTGAAATCATTCGTTAAGAAAGAAAGTGGAGAATGGAACCTTAAGGAAGGTTTTTTAATAGTGGCATCGGCATGGCTTCTTGCAGCAGTGTTCTATTCAATTCCATACATGCTCGAAGGTGTCCCTCCAATAAATGCCCTGTTTGAATCCATGTCAGGGGTAACGGCTACCGGAGCAACTGCACTCACTGAAATTGAGAGTCATAGCAAAAGTCTGTTATTTTTGAGAAGTATGACCCAATGGCTTGGAGGCATGGGAATTATCATGTTGTTCGTTGCTATCCTGCCAAAACTCGGTGTAGCAGGAAGGCAGATATTCCGTGCAGAGGTTCCGGTCCTTCAGGAAGACAAACTGCACCCGAGGATCAGGGGGACTGCAAAGAACCTATGGTTCATTTATATCCTGCTTTCACTTATCGAATTCATTGTCCTGAGCATCGCAGGGTTGTCCCCTTATGACGCTATTACCCATACATTTACATCCATCTCGTGCTCAGGTTTTTCCCCGTACTCTGACAGCATAGCAGCTTTCAACGACCCTCTGGTCGAGATCATTATCATGTGTTTCATGTTCCTGGGAGGAGCTAATTTTGCCCTCCACTACAGAACAATATTTTCGGATAGAAAAAGCCTGATAAATGATCAGGAGTTCAGGTTCTACTTTTTCATAATTGCGACTGCGACCCTTCTGCTCGCATTTAATCTGTTCAGGACCGAAATATATTCACTCACTGATGCTTTCAGGTACAGCAGTTTCCATGTCATTTCTATCCTTACAACCACAGGTTATGCAACGGCGGATTTCAACCTATGGCCGGATTCATCCAGGTTCATACTGTTTTTACTGATGTTCATAGGAGGTTGCGCGGGTTCCACTTCAGGCGGCCTGAAGGTTGTACGCTTGCTTCTTCTGCTAAAACACACAGAAAAGGTCCTCTTCAGGACAATCCATCCCAAGGCTGTCACACCGATCCGTTTGAACGATAAAATAGTTCCCGAAGATGTCATGCATTCGATCGTATCCTTTATGGTGATATATATCATGATATTCTTTACCAGCTCGGCCTTACTCTCTTTTATGGGAATGGATTTTGTTACTGCCCTGAGTGCTTCCATTGCAACCCTTGGCAATGTCGGCCCGGGCCTGGGTCTTGTGGGCCCGATGGAAAGTTTTGACGCGATCCCTGACATGGGCAAGCTGATTCTGACCGCGAATATGTGGATAGGACGGCTTGAGGTCTTCACTGTGATTGTGCTGCTGACGCCTGCCTTCTGGAAGAAATGAAGAGATAGAAGAATAATGTATTCAGCGCCGGTACGGGTGTCTTTCCTTTCTGTTACGATTAACGGGCGTCGGGGTAGAGAAAGCCTAGGTTCTTTACAGGTTGTCCGATAATTACTACCAGTAATAGGAAAATTCCTTCTTTCCCACTTTAAAGGCCCCATAAGCCTTTTTTCCCACTTTAAAGGCTCTATAAGCCTTCTTTTCCTCGGTTTTTGCGATGAAATCGAATTGCCGGACAGCCTGTTCAGCCGTGTGTAGTTGACTGTGCTCTCTGTAAATTATGGTAGTTCAAATTGAACTACAGATTTTCATAGAGCCAAAGATATTAACTTTCGAAGAGAAATATTATATGTCTTTGGCATATAATAATATTGCATATAATATTAATGTCACTCGTTAATCATGAATTCGGACTAAAAAAGATATTCTGCCTCTCAACTCTACTTTAATACTAATGATAATTTAAAAGGTGCAAGTTTGAAAAACCAATTTATAGTCTTAAAAATATTTTCTATTTCCCTGATTGCCTTTTGCATTTTGAACACGGCAATCTATGCAGTATCTGCAGAAGCACAAATGGCAGCTCTAAATCCGGATTTCATTGAATATATCTCAAGTCTGGAAAATGATCAGAGCAAGATCTCTACTACAGGTTTAAACGCACAATCCTCAATAGAAGGTTACTATCCCCTGGGTGCAATACCTGGCCCCCTTGATCTCAGCCACTTATCCGCCCTCCAGAGTTCAGTTCCTGGTCTACTGGCTCTTCAGTCCACTTTACCATCAAGTTTTGACCTCAGAGAGCAGAATAACGTTACTTCTGTTAAAGACCAGGGATATGTGGGTGCATGCTGGGCTTTTGCTTCAATAGCTTCCCTTGAATCTAATCAATTAAAAGCTACAGGAATAGAGTGGAACTTTTCTGAAAACCATATGAAGAACTTACTGAACGACTGGGATGGCAGTTCTTACGAAAATCGATTTGATTATGATGATGGCGGAGACGCTGTGATGGTCCTCGCTTATCTAACCCGGGGTGATGGACCTGTATTAGAAAGTGAAGACCCTTATATTGATCACTATAACCAGTCTCCCGATGGCCTGGAAAAAGCTATAACATTTCAAAATGGTTATTATCTTCCTCTTCGAACTGGCCCTCTTGACAACAACATTCTCAAACGAGCCATCTATGATCATGGTGCGGTTTATAGTGGCATGTATTGGTCCTATAATGCCACTTATTATGGGACTTCATATACAACATATTACAATCCCGTATTGGACTTTGATGGCGGTCATGCAATTACCCTGATAGGATGGAACGACACTTTTTCAAGGTCCAACTTTAACGGATCATCCATTCCCGCTGGTGACGGTGCATTTATCGCCAAGAACAGCTGGAGTTCTGAATGGGGAGTAAATGATGGATACTTCTATATCTCCTACTATGATCAGTATTTTGGGAAAATGGAAAATGCTCTTTTCCTGCGGGGGGCTTCTGATAATATCTACAGCAATATTTATCAATATGACATGCTCGGCCACACCAGGAGTTTCGGCTATGGAGAGCCGTTTGCATGGGCAGCTAATGTATTTGAGTCTGAAGCAGATGAAGTGATAACAGCGATCGGATTCTATACAACTGCACCAAATACCGATTATGAGATATCTGTTTACCGGGACCTGGAAAACCCAACCATATCGCCGTTAAGCAATAAGATTCATTCGATAACATATGCTGGAACGAAAGAATTCACCGGCTACCATACGATTGAAATTGAGCCCATCATGATACCGGAAAATACAACATTTTCAATCGCCATTAACTACACACACGACTCATATCTATTTCCAATACCTGTAGAAAGTGCTATTTCTGGTTTTAGCAGTCGAGCGACCTCAAATACCGGAGAGAGCTTTGCCAGTGCCGATGGGATATTATGGGAAGACTTCGGGGAGAGTAATGGCAGTATATGTATCAAGGCATTTACCGTAGAGCCTACTCTTGATAGGATATGGGAGGAGGGGATGCCCAATCCTTATATTTGGGATTCGACCAGCTTTTCAGGGTTCCATTATGATATCAGAACGGGCACAAACACAGAAAAAATGATAATGACCATTCCCTATACTGGCAGGATAGTAAACAGTGGAGACATTATATACCAGACAATACCTGCGGAAACATGCTTCGAATATGACAGCTGGGGCAGGTATGAAGTTATCGGGCTTATGGGTGAAAAATATTTTACGGGCTATACTGCAAACACTTCCAGTTCGATCTCATTGAGCGGTCAGGAGGAAATATTCTCATCGGGAATTGTATCAAAGGTACTAATTGATAGAAACGAGTCGGAGCTCATCTATGCTGATTCATCGCTGGCCCTTGGGGATGGGTATGAGCTTAATATCAGACAGATAGATACAGAAGATAACAAATTGTGGATTATGTTGTCAAAGGAAGGCAATGAGATTGATGATGCGATAATTAATGACAATTCAGATTTCATATATACCGCAGACCTTTGGGACATAGATGATGTTACACTTATCGCGGTCCGTTTTGGTAACATAAGTAATACAGAAGGCATCCCCGGTGCTTTCGTAACAGGTGTATTCCAGATATCCGAAAATACCCTTGCACTGGAAAACGGTACAAGGCATGGAAAAATGGAGATCACATCTTTAAGTGAAAAACACGTTGAAATGAAAAACTGGGAATGTTTTGCACTTGACCGGGGAGAGACCATCCCTATTATGGGAACTATCGGTTTTGTGATTGCAGACACCAGTACCCTCAGATTTGCGCCGGCGACCAGTAATCCCGTTTCCGGAAAGTACAAGATACGTGGCACTCTTGCTGAGGACGAGAACATGACATGGACTCCCTCAAACTTTGAAGGGTTTAAGTATAATATTTATTCAGACAATATCGACTCTGAACGGCTGTTAATTCTAGCTGACCTTACGAAAGAACAAACAATTGTTCCTGCAGGAAGTCTCCTCTATGAGACAAAGATGCAAACATCATACTGTGGAGATGCGATCCAATTCCAAAAGCTTGGATTGTTTGGGGAAGAATATATTCCACTAACAGACACCAGTCCAGACAAATTGGCACCACTCCTGATAAATGATGGTAATACATATATTATGGAATCAAACCAGTCATTAATATTGGCAAATGGTTATTTTCTCCTTCCATATAAAATCGATATCGAAGGAAGTAAGGTATGGCTGAAACTTTACCAGGATGGAGAGTTCATAGACGATGAAATAATAGACACCAGCGGAACCTGGACATATCTACTGGATGGCATTCTCGGTGAAGATGATGTCGAGGTACTGAAGATACATGTTGGTAGCATCTCATCTGTAACGGACTCTATTAGCATTAAGGGTGTCTGGATGATAGACTGGGAAAATACATTTGAAATTATGCCAGATGATGAATTTGGAATCCTTAAAGTAGAACCAATTAGTAATAACATGCTGCTCTTCACGAGCATACAGGATATTGACCTACGAGATAATACCGGCAGCAAGCAAATTGCAGGCGATCTGTATTTCCAGGTAACAAACGACCCCGGACAACTCAGGTACTATCCTTTTATAATCCGGGATATTGTACCTGATCACGTCCTGAACAGAACCATCAGTATCCAGGAAATAAGCGGTCTGACACAGCCGATTACAAGTGCTTTTCCTGTATCCTCGATATGTGAGAACAGCCAATATACCGGCAATGTTACCTGGTCTCCTGCACATTCACCATTCCAAAGCAAAACCGTTTACACTGCAACCGTTTCGCTGACCCAGAAAGAAGGATTTGTATCAGAAGGGGTGACTGCAGACTTCTTTACAGTTGCCGGTGCAGATACGGTGAGCAATGCCGCCAATTCCACGATTGTTACTGTAGTGTTCCCGGTAACTCTGCTCAATGACCAGACTCCGGTATACTCGGGTGGCTCAGGTGGAAGTGGTGGCTCAAGTGGAGGCGGAGGAGGAATGACCAATGAACCCCATGAAAATATAAACGTTGTTGAAGTGAGATCAGAATCTGTTATGAGTGGCGTTCCTGTTAATTATCAGCTTGAAAAAGAGGATAACATTCTCAGTGAGATCTCCTTCACTGCCCTGCAGAACCTTGCCACATTGAAACTAAGGGTCGAGATCTTGCATGAAAGGTCCCAATTCGTGAATGCAGACCCTGAAGGAAAAGTTTACAAGCATGTAAACATCTGGTTTAATAGAGCCGGCTTTGCAGAAGGCCGACATTTCAAGGATGCTAAGGTCTCCTTTAAAGTCGAGAAAAAATGGATGGAAGAAAATGGCATCGACGTGAATTCTATAAGGTTGAACAGATATAACAATGGCAAATGGGGTCAACTGAATACAGTAATGGCTGATGCAGATATTCTCTACTATTATTTTGTTGCAGATGTTCCCGGATTCTCCCCCTTCTCTATAACAGGAGAAACAACAAAAGTCTCTGATAGTAACACAGACAAGACGATAATAGATGCTTCACTGAAAGGTCCAGACCACATTAAAACAAAGGAAGAGTCTTCCAGCAAAGATAAAAGGTTGATGCTATTGTATGGATCTTTTTTCGTGCTTTTAATAGCCGCAGCAGGCTATGGCCTGTTAGTAATGAGCAGGAAGAAGAGATAATCACTTTCACCTTGCCCGTGAAAAGGGCAATGGTGCTTTTCTTACGATCATAATCGAAAAAAGGCAAAACGGTAACTTAAAACTGAGAATGTATATTTTGTAGAAGCCCGTATTCAAGTTAAAAAGAAGGCTTGTGACAAGCCTTTTACAAAAAACAGATCACCCCTTATCGGGGTTTGTTCTGGAGAGCCTTGGACATGGCTGCGATCTCCCCCATCTCGATGGAGTTGGCCACAACTATCATGTTCCCTTCCCTTGCGATCTCTGCCAGTGTCTGCAGTTCCCTGAGCTTGATGGTTACAGGGACTTCCTCGTACAGACGGGCAGCTTCCATCATCTTCTGAGCTGCAATGAACTCACCGTCAGCAAGGATGATACGGGCACGTTTCTCACGCTCTGCCTCTGCCTGCTTTGCGATGGCACGCAGCATTGTATCGTCAATGCTGACATCCCTGAGAGTTACAGCTGTTACCTTGATACCCCATGGGTCCGTGGAAATGTCAAGTGATTCCTGTATACTAAGATTGATCGCATCCCTTTTAGCCAGGACATCATCAAGGTCGATCTGACCTACAACATCACGGAGCGTAGTCTGTGCAAGGGTGGAGGTCGCATACTTGTAGTTCTCAATTTCGTTGACAGCCCTTGAAGGATCGACAACCTTGTAATACACAACAGCATCAACAGCAACGGTAACGTTGTCCCTGGTAATGACCGCCTGCTTGGGGACATCTATGGTAACGACACGAAGGTCCACTTTTACCACTGTGTCTATAATAGGGATTATGAAGAACAGGCCGGGGCCTTTAATGCCGCTTAGTCTTCCAAGACGGAAAATAACAACACGTTCGTATTCATTGACTATCTGTATTGCCTTGGAAATAATAAAGATCGCAGCAATAGCTGCTATAATTACAATTTGATCTAATGCCATTTTCGGTACTCTTTGAATTAAAATATAATTATTGGCCAGCTCCATGGAGAGCATATCAAAACGATATCAACAAATCACAACGCCACAATCATTATCGATACGTGGAATTGCATTTGGAAACATTGCTGACTTTGTTTGTCACATGGATATAGAAGTTTTCTGTGACTCTTATGAACTATAAGTATACGAATCTGGGTGTTAAAAAGACATCGCTACCATTTCCAATGGTTAAAAGTAATTGTAGCAGGCTGTAGCAGGCCAGATATTCACGACCCCTGCGCAATTATACGCTACCTACAGGCAGCTTAATTATAGCAAAGGTCGCGGGAGCAACTGTCCTGATG
Organism: Methanolobus psychrophilus R15; assembly: GCA_000306725.1. Classification (GTDB taxonomy): domain Archaea; phylum Halobacteriota; class Methanosarcinia; order Methanosarcinales; family Methanosarcinaceae; genus Methanolobus; species Methanolobus psychrophilus. Next base: position 685,205 of record CP003083.1, read on the forward strand.
GCTACATTCCTCTGCGGGAACAGAAACGAAAAAGACATATAAATGAAATGTAACAATACGTCATAACTGAAATATCTTTATATGGTAAACGCGACATATACCCAAGAGAGTGTGGGCACATGCACAATAGTACGAACAGTTATATCCATGCATCTGCAAAGATATATGGCTCCACGACCATCGGGGAAAATTGTACGGTCATGGAGAATGTGATCCTCGGATATCCGCAGCACGACATACTGCTCCAGGTAACTTCACAGGGAAAGATGATCGAGGACTTTGAGTTCCCAGGATGTGATATCGGCAGCGACTCTTTCATCCGGGCAGGTACGACCATCTTCAGCAATGTAAAGACCGGGAGCAGGTTCAGGACAGGTCACAATGCCATGATCAGGGAGAAAACGGTCTTTGGCGATAATGTACTGGTGGGGACCAACGTGATAATCGACGGCAATGTAAGTATCGGAAGCAATGTGAGCATCCAGGGGAACGTTTACATTCCGACGCATGTGACCATAGAGGATAACGTCTTCATAGGACCATGTGCCGTGCTCGCGAACGATAAGTACCCTGTGAGAGGAGAATACCATCCTATAGGTCCTGTTATCAGGAAAGGAGCTTCTATCGGAGCCAACTCGACCCTGGTACCGGGAATAGAGGTAGGGGAGGGCGCCATGGTCGCAGCGGGCGCTCTTGTCACAAAGGACGTGCCTGCATGGAAACTTGCCCTTGGCTGTCCTGCCAGGATAACAGACCTGCCTGAAAGACTGCAAAGCCTGAACAAAATATAACTTAACGTTATAGTGTTAACAAATTTGTAAACCTTTAGTGATAACATGATACTTGTAGCAAAGCCGCAACTTGACGAGGCCGAGATAGAGGCAGTCAGCGATGTACTGCGCTCGGGAATGATAGCCCAGGGACAGCGCGTTGCCGATTTCGAACAGGCCTTCGCAGAATACAACGGTGTCGAACATGCTGTTGCAGTGAACTCGGGGACTGCTGCCCTGCATGCAGCCCTGCTGGCCCACGGAATAGGTAAAGGGGATGAGGTGATCACAAGCCCCTTCAGTTTCGTAGCTACTGCAAACTCCGTACTGTTCACCGGTGCAACACCGGTCTTTGCAGATATTGAACCTGAGACGTTTAATATCGATCCGGACCTCATGGCCGAAAAGATAGGACCCAGGACAAAGGCCATTATGCCCGTCCACCTGTACGGCCACCCCGCAGAGATGGACGCTATCCGGGACATAGCAGAAGACAGGCATCTATTGATCATTGAGGATGCATGCCAGTCCCATGGAGCCACTTTCCAAGGCAAGAAGGTCGGTTCCTTTGGTACAGGGGCTTTCAGCTTTTATCCTACCAAGAACATGACCACCAGCGAAGGCGGCATGCTCACGACCAATAGCAAAAGTGTCGCTGAAAAAGCCCGTATGATCCGTGCCCATGGTTCCGCACAGCGTTACCTGCACGAGATGCTAGGGTACAACCTGCGCATGACAGATATCTGTGCAGCTATCGGCCTGGTGCAGCTGCAGAAGCTGGACAGGTATACAGCACAGCGACAGCAGAATGCAGGCCGCCTGACTGAGGGGTTGCGTGGTACGGAGAACATCACATGCCCTACAGTAAAGAACGGGTGCGGCCATGTCTTCCATCAGTACACTGTGCGTACGACAAGAAGGGACGACCTTGCGGCTTACCTTAACGACAAGGGCATAGGCACAGGCATACACTACCCCATTCCCATACACAGGCAGCCTTACTACCAGGAACTGGGATACACGGACAGCATGCCGCTGTCTGAGAAGGCCAGCCGGGAAGTCCTCTCACTGCCGGTACATCCGCAGCTTACAGATAGCGATATTAACCATATCATAAGCAGTATAAAGGAATGGAGTGGTAACAGGTGATAAGAGCAGGAGTCATTGGCGCAGGAGCAATGGGAAAGAACCACATTCGCATCTACAGCGAGATGCCGGGTGTGGAGCTTGTAGGTATCTCTGACATTGATCAGAACCTTGTGAACGGACTTGCCAAACAGTACGGGACCGAGGCGTTCACGGATTACAAACAGCTGCTGGCAAAGGGATTGGATGCAGTAAGTATCGTTGTACCAACCCGGATGCATCGCCAGGTAGCTATTGACGCTATAGAGGCAGGTGCTAATGTGCTGGTGGAAAAACCTATTGCTGACAGCGTCGAGAACGCAGAGGCCATAGTCAACTCCGCAAAGGAACACAAACGCTTTGTGATGGTAGGCCATATAGAGCGATTCAATCCGGCAGTCATCAGGCTCAAGGAAATAATCGATTCCGGGTTACTGGGAAAGATAGTGTCCATCTCTACAACCAGGGTCGGCCCCTACAACCCCAGGATAAGGGACGTGGGAGTCATCCTCGATATTGGAGTGCATGACATCGATGTGATATCCTATCTCTATAACAGGCATGCGAACCAGGTCTATGCTGTGGCAGGAGCTGACATCCACTCGATGGAGGACCACGCCACGATACACATGCGTTTCGATAACGAATTCTCAGGGCTTGTGGAGGTTAACTGGCTTACCCCGCACAAAGTAAGGAAACTTACGGCTGTGGGTGTCAAGGGGGTCGCCTACCTGGACTATGTTGACCAGACCGTGGAGCTCCACGACAGCGGCTGGGTCAGGAAGGCCAAGATAGAGCAGAGAGAGCCTCTCAGGAACGAGCTTGAACATTTCATCGATTGCATAAGGAACCGGACGCAGCCTTATCCTGCTGGCGAGGATGGCATGCACGCTCTGCAGGTCGGATTGTCTGCAATCAGGTCCTATAAAGAGAAACAATTGATACAAATTTGATCTGTATAGTTAAATGGTATTTCCATTGACAAATTCCATGATAAATTTATTTAATTAAAGTCTACGTGATACTATGAGCAGTAAACTTGAAAATATTTTAAGGGAAAGAGGCCCCATTAAGAAGATAGGGGTCATCGGTATGGGATATGTGGGCATTCCGGCAGCAGCATTGTTCGCCGATTCGGACAGGTTCGACCATGTCCTGGGATTCCAGAGAGCTTCGCCTTCATCAGGCTATAAGATAGATATGCTCAACAGCGGAGAGAGTCCGCTTAAGGGAGAGGAGCCCGGACTTGAGGAGCTACTGGCAAAGGTCGTCAGGGCAGGAAAGTTTGAGTGCACATCGGATTTCTCAAGGATAGCCGAACTGGATGCCGTGGCGCTGGCAATTCAGACACCTTTTGCAGACTCCAAAGCCCTTGAGCCGGATTTCGGAGCCCTGAAGGATGGCATACGCAACGTAGGAAAATACCTGCAGCCGGGCATGCTTGTGGTGCTTGAGTCCACTATCACGCCGGGGACAACCGACGGCATGGGCCGTGAGATACTGGAGGAGGAATCCGGTCTTATTGCAGGCGAGGATTTCGCACTTGCCCACGCTCCCGAAAGGGTGATGGTCGGCAGGCTGCTGCGCAATATCCAGGAGCACGACCGTATTGTGGGCGGTATCGACGCTCCCAGCACACAGAGAGCTGTCGAACTGTACTCTCCGGTCCTGACAAAGGGGAAAGTGATACCAATGTCCGCAACAGCTGCCGAGGTCACAAAGACTGCCGAGAACACCTTCAGGGACCTGCAGATAGCAGCCGCCAACCAGCTTGCGCTCTACTGCGAGGCCATGGGGATCAACGTATACGATGTGAGAGCAGGCATTGACAGCCTTAAGGGTGAGGGTATCACCAGGGCCATACTCTATCCCGGCGCCGGGGTGGGCGGGCACTGCCTTACCAAGGATACCTATCACCTTGAGCGCGGCGTAAAACTTGGCCAGGAGCCACTGGACTATCCTGCAGATGCTGAGTCTATCTATGTTCTTGCAAGAAGGGTGAACGACTTCATGCCGATGCACATGTACAACCTCACAGAGGCAGCCCTCGTCAGAGTTAACAGGCAGGTGAAAGGCTCAAAGATAGCCATGCTGGGCTGGGCTTTCATCAACGATTCTGATGACGCACGCAACCCGCCTTCTGAGCCTTACAGGGACATGGCCAGGGATGCAGGGGCACAGGTTATCGTACACGACCCACACGTACTCCAGTATCCTGATGTAGAAATACACAGGGACATAGATGAGGTCGTAAAGGGAGCAGACGCTGTTGTCATCCTTACCGGCCATAAGGAATACTTCGGCCTTGACCCGGAGAGACTGAAGGCGCTGACTGGCAAGAGTAACCCGGTGATAATAGACGGCAGGAATGTCATCAACCCTGACAGGTTCATTGATGCCGGCTTTGTCTACAAGGGCATAGGCCGCGGGGACAAGAACCAGCATGCGATAAAAACAGCAGTTAAACTAAGCACCTAATCGGTGCTTTCTTTTTCGTGCTTTCTTTTTCTTCTTTCCTGCAGGCCCCACAGTATAAGCGAGAGGAGAATTATCTGGGCCAGTAAGAGACCAAGGCCGTTAGCGAACACATCGTGTACACTGCCTGTGCGTCCCGGTACGTATGTCTGGTGGATCTCGTCGCTTATGCCATAAAGGATACCCACAATGAAAGCAAAAGGAGCTGCATACTTACTCATAACAGGATTGTCCGAGTGCCTGAAGGTCATGTGCAGAAAGACACCCAGTCCAAAGTAGAGGAACATGTGGGCGACCTTGTCCTTATGCAGATAGGCATATTCCACAAGATCCGTGACAAAATAGATACCTGCACCTTCAAGGAGATCCTGGATGGCGTACATCAGCGGTATCTTGAAGATATGTGTAGGCACCTGGATGTCAGACCGTGATGACAGGTAGAATATCATTGCAGCATATGCAATGGTAATTGACAGGAAGATGTACTTCTTGTTGTTCCTGTAATCAAAGCTCAATACCTTGTTAATGATATTAAGGAAACCCCTTACCAGGAGAAGCACCCAGAGCACTATCCGGGCGACCAGTTTATTCTCTAATAGGCTTGGCATAGGATATTAGATAAACAGGCTTAATGTTAAAATAATTATCCCGCAATTTGCCCTCATTTTACCCACATTTTACCTACATTTTGCCCACATCTTCCCGTACTTTATCGGATCTTATCTCCTGCATGGCCTATACTGGCCTATGCCTGACCCGGCTTTTGCGCTTGAATAACCTCGATAAGTCCACTTCGCAGATCCACTTTCGGGGAATAGCCTGCCTTTTTCGCCCTAGAGATATCGGAATAGCTGTCTCTGATGTCCCCTTGAACCGGGTCCCTGAACTCTATGCCTGCATCTGAGCCAAAAGCATCCAGTACCATCCTGGCAAGCTCATCTATTCTTGTGCTTATGCCTGTGCCCACATTGAACACTACACCTTGGGGCTGTTCATCATCCATGAGCATGGAGATCATATCAACAACGTCATGGGCAGACACAAAGTCCCTTGTCTGTGAACCGTCCCCAAAGATGATGGGGGGTAAACCCTGGCTTACCCTGCTGATGAATTTGGAGATGACACCGGAATAGGGATTGGATGGGTCCTGGCGCGGGCTGTAGATGTTAAAGGGGCGTATGCAGACGGCTGGCAGGCCATAGGCCCTGTTATACATGATGCAGTACTTCTCACCGCATAGCTTGCTTGCACCGTAGGGAGACATAGGATCCTGCGGGTGTTCCTCGTCTATCGGGAGATACTGAGGGTTACCGTATACGGCAGCAGAGCTGGTGTAGATGAACTTCCTTGCACCACCAAGACGTGCACCTTCAAGCAGGTTGAGAGTGCCAAATGCATTGTTCTGCGCGTCGAAAACAGGCTCCTGCATGGAGCGCACCACACTTATCTGGGCCGCGGTGTGGATCACCACATCATGGTCAGCTGCCAGATCCCGGGCTATGGGGGAGAGGATATCCTCTTTTACAAGACGTACACCTTCAGGGACAACATACCTGCTGCCGGATGACATATTATCCAGCACTGTGACCTGTGAGCATGCATGCAGCCTGTCCACAAGGTAACTTCCGATCTGCCCCAGACCACCTGTGATCAGAATTTTTTCCATGTAGGTTAATACAGGAAGAATTATAAAATATTAATGTAGCCGCAGAAAGAAGGAAAGAAAGATTACAACACTATAGAGAAAACCCAAAAATAGAAAATAAAAAGAAAAGCAGGTCCAAAGCAGGCCAGCTCAGCCAGCCAGTACTTCCAGTCTTTCCCTGCTTACTGCTTCAGAGCCTGAGTACATCATACAGTGAAGAGTACAATACATCTTCTCACGGATGAAATCCTCATAAACGTATATCGGACTACCACATGTTGCACATTTCGTTTCCACTAATTTCACATTTACCACCAATTGACTTCGATATGTGCAGCGCCTATAGATGCTGCATACCACCTGTGAATAGACAATAACCCATTTGATCCTATTCAACTGCTTTATGCTAACACCTTCTATATAAATATATGCACAGTGTAAAAACTTCATCATTATGATGATGATTAGAAAATGCATTGGCAGGAAAGTGTGCCCGCGCAGCATAAAAAATATATACGATACATGTATAGGAAGTTCAAACCATTTACCTACACAGTTAAAAAATAATTATTCCTGAAAAAAGAGTGTTGTGTTATGCTGGACATGAGTTCCCCTTCCGTGATCCTTGGATTAGTTCTGGCAAGTAGTTTCTTGGTACCGTTCTTTGCCACGTATATATCAATGCCCTATTTCATCATGAAACTGACCGAAAAAGGGATCCTTGCAAAGGATTACTACAAACTGAAGCTCACCATGGTCCCTGATAGGGGCGGCATAGCCATACTGCTTGTAGCGATGGTGTGCTTCTCCCTGAACACTCTCTTTTTCAAGTTCTCAACGACCAATTACGTTGCCCTTATCGTGGTGGCACTCTTTGGACTTTTTGGCATACTGGACGACATGATAGATATCGGCAGGGTGACAAAGCTCCTGCTTATGTACTATTGCTCCTATCCGCTGATACAGTATGCAACGACCACTGCCTTTGTGTTCCCGTCCATTGGAGATTTTGAGACAGGCATCCTTTACCTGCAGTTTGTGGTGCCCACGTTCGTCCTTGTAGCCTCAAACCTAGTCAACATGCACTCAGGTTTCAATGGCCTGGCCTCAGGTCTCTCTACCATAATCCTGATCTCACTTATCATAAGGTCTGCACTTATCGGGGATGTAGAGAACATCTTTGCCATGGTGTGCATAGCAGGAGCGACACTCGCCTTCTTCCTCTATGACAGATACCCTTCCAGGATATTCTGGGGCAATGTGGGGTCCCTGACAATCGGTGCTGCCATCGGTGCACTTATAGTCATTCAGGGATTTGTGATCAGCGGGTTCATTATGCTGATACCGCACACCGCCAACTTCCTCCTGTACGTCTACTGGAGAGCCATGAAGTTCCCCGTTGCAAAGTTTGGCAAGACCCGCGAGGATGGCACGCTGGAAGTACCCAACCCACTTACCCTCAAATGGGTACTGCCATACTACTACAGGGTCACTGAGAAACAGGCAACGTATGCAATGTACGCCGTAACGGGATTGTTCTGCCTGCTGGGCATAATGCTTCCGGGAAGGATGTAAGGGATTTTATAATATTCTGAACTAGAACAAAATCTCTTTTATCGTCAGTGGTAACGGAACATGCCGCCTGCCGGCGGGATAGGTGCATTTTTTCCAAATTCACAGACCAAGCAACTTTCTCTTGGCATGTGAACCGTCTTATCTGAAAGTTAACCAAGTGAACTAATATTCCTTACACTAAAAAAAGGATTTTACAGGAAAAACTGCCATACCGGAACTTGCTCCAGCACAGAGCAAATTTTTGTGTGGAACATATAAATTTTTATGCATTCTGATACTAGATACTCTGAACCACCCTTTTACTATTATTCGTTTTCAGTATTTTTTGATAATGCAAACTCAAAAGCATAATTAATTATATATGCAAATGCATATTTCCATGCAAATAGTGATGCTCATGAAAAGGTTTACCATATCCATACCAGAAGACCTCAAAAAAGAAATGGATTCTTTACCGGATATCAACTGGCCCCAAGTTGCGAAAGAAAGTATTCAGAAGAAGATTCAGATGCTCGATGAATTCGAATGCTTTGAAAGGAATTATGAGGAATAATGCCTACTTTAACAATTCCAATAGATGACGATCTCTATGATAAGGTTCAGATTCACTCATGGGTAAAATGGTCTAAAGTTGCACAGGAGGGGATAAGAAAACGAAAGATACTTGAAATCTATATTCGGAATAAGACTATTTCAGAGGAAGATGCTGATTTTTGTGAGATGAGCGATTGGCATCCTGTTGATGAACTGCCAATGAAACAAGAATTGATCGAGAAAATTCAAAAGACCGATAAAAAATCATATGTAACCGTTAACAAAGTATCTGACATATTCAAGTGATCAAATCGGTGAATTATTTTGAGTTATTCCCTTTTCATCTCATCTGAATGTCAGAAGGAGATCAAGAAGCTGGCAAGGAAGAACCTTCAGCTTCAAACGGTACTTGAAAAGAAAATCAAAGACATCCTTGAAAATCCAACTCGATTTAAGCCATTACGTAACGAACTCTCTGGCCATTATAGAGTACATATTATGACTAGTTTTGTGCTTATCTTCACTGTGGACGTTGAAGAAAAAACCGTTTTTCTTGTACATTTTTCTCATCATGATGACGCCTATAAAAGGTAAATATCCTTTGGCGATTTAAAGTATCGTCCGCTCAAACTAGAATCAGCAAATTAAGCACTTGACTCACATGTCAATTGACAACGATTTAGAGATGAATGGTGGGATTAACCGATGACATCTGAAGAGGATGTCTCTTCATTTCTATCAACTATCAAAAAAGTAACATGGGAAAGAGAATAGTTATCATTCTTGACAATTTCAGGTCACAGCGGGCAAAAGATACAGTGGTTCTTGCACTGGCAAATGATATCTAATTGATCTATTATCCAAATCTTCTAATAATCAGCAAAACAAAAACAAAACTGGAGAATTAATATGAAAGTAACTGTTTTCAATGGTAGTCCCAGAGGAAGAAAAAGCAATACCCATCGAATCGTTGGTCCTTTACTGGAAGGAGCCAGACAAGCAGGTGCTCAGACAGAAGAGATATTCTTGGTAGAGCATAATATTAATAATTGTTGTGGTTGTTTTAGTTGCTGGACTAAAACCCCCGGAAAATGTGTGATCAATGATGATATGTCCGATTTCATAGATCTTTTTTTTGAATCGGATTATGTAGGAATGGCCACTCCTGTCTATGGCTTGTTCATGACCTCAATACTAAAGAAATTCAATGAAAGACTTCTGCCTACTGCAACTCCACATATTCACAAAAATGAAGACGGAAGCTGTTACCATGAGGAAAGAATGCACTATCCTCGTTTTTTTATGATCGCAAATGCAGGATTTCCCGGCGAACGTAATTTTGACTTATTAAAGACATATATGGCGCTCCAGAATCCCATACTGGAAGTCTACCGTAATTGCGGAGGAGTATTAGAGGATTGGCCTGAAGAGAGTGTCAAAAAGAGAATAAACGAATTTTATGATGCGCTGCGAGAAGCCGGCAAAGAAATGGTCACCAAAGGGCAGGTTTCGGAAGCTATCAGTAAAAGAATTCATGCCGAATTAATCAGTGATGAGGAGTTTATGGCAGGAGCTAATCAGTACTGGGATGAAGAAATCTCAAAAAGAGAATCATAAGCAAACAAGAGGAATTTACAAAGAGGAATATGGACAGTTTGAGCAATCATAGGAGTAAACATGCAAAGACGGGGGAATGCATATCGTAATACTTCTTCAAAAGTCTCTCCAACTGCACTTGCTCTGCCTATTGCAACGGGAAGTGCTGCAAGCAGCATAACAAATGGTTTTGTTAAAAGAGGAGTAATAGAGCGATTCTTTGCATATGGTTGAAGATGGGGGTCAGAAAATTAGCAACCAGGTATGAAAGACTTAGTATAATGTTCAAAGGACTATTGGATATTGCATGTTTTATGATGTGCTGGAAAAGGGGGTTCAGAGAGGTTATGAAATAGGCTCAGTAACAAAAAAGGAAGTAAGAAGAGTTTTACTCTTCTTTCTTTCTACCCAGTACAAAGGCCAGACCAAGTATTGCTGCTATAGGCAGGACCATTGTTGGAAATTCAGGAATTTCGTTTGTTGGTGGTGTTGTTTCAGTTATCCATGTCTTTGTGACCTCGTTCGAATAAACGGTCACCTGCTGGCTGTTTATAAAGCTGGCAACAATGGTATCAGTTCCCACAGTGTAACTAGTGTACGTCATCGAAGCTTGGCCATTGTTATCTGTCACAGTTGAAATCCCAGCTCCAGTGTTAGGCCCTGATATTACTTCAATAGAGACCAATGTGCCTACCACAGGATTACCGGCATTGTCTTGAACTGTTGAGGTGACCGTATGAGAGGTTCCAACATTGTTGGTCGCTGAGGACGGACTGAGAACAATACCTTCTCCAACCACTGCCACTGTTGACTTGAGGTCGAAGTATGCAAAGAATATATTGTCGTCATTTGAAGGATTCTGTGTGAACACTGTTATAGAGGTGTCGCCATCGTTTACCAGTCCTTTAATGTTGTATAGCTCATCGTCAAGACGTGGGTCACTATACGCTGTCTGGTAAGGATCTGCAGGGTTGGCAGTGCTGTCATCCAGACCTCCTACCGTTATGAGTCCGCCATTCGCGGAAAAACCATCATCTTCTCCACCGGCAGATGATGTTAGACGATTTCCATTCACATCAATGATGCTGTACTGAGATGAACCAGACTGGTAACTGTATGAGATACCGAGTCCCATTATCAGATCTAGGTTAAGATTGCTCTTATCTATAGGCTCAGCCAGTAATATCTGGAAAGTATCCCCGCCTGTGGCCTGGGCACCGAACATCAGGACTATCGTGTTGACGCTGGCATTAGGATCTTCAAAGATCACGATCAGGATAACACCGTCAGCATAATAGTTTTCCACAATTGTAAAGTCTACCCTTCCCGCAGGAGCGGCATCTATCTTGGGTTTGACAAGAGTGGTGACATCTGCCCAGTGGTTGTTTGCACTTGCAGCAATTATTAAGTCCCAGTTGACTCCCTGTCCGTCAATGGTTATTGCACCGTCAGGTATCTGCCCGGAACCCCATACGTCGGCTGCTGCCATGTAAGCGCTCTTGACAGTTGCGCCTGCCGGCTTTTCAACCTGGATGATGCCGGGAACGCCATCATAAACGCCAAGCCCGTCAACAGAAAGAGTATATTTGCCGGTTTCTGTCACAACTGGCTGGAGGCTCGTTGAAGATGAGCTCGAAAGGGCGACCATGGTCTTTGCTTGCAGATCAACTGTTCCTGGTGTAACTTCAGCGGCACTTGCGGGTATTATCATTGAAAGGATAATAGCAAGGCCAATAAGGACACTTAAATAAGTTTTGCTTTTTTCCATTATTGTACCACCTGTTATTAAGTAGGCTTTAATGCCTCGTAAAGGGTCTGTTCTCCATGTATTTAAACTTATCTAAATTTTTAAATAAGCAGATTTTTATATATCCTTTTTTTGGAAGTGCAACACAAGTTATGTCAAATTACAAATTTCTAGACGTTTTAGAGTTAAAATTCCAATATCAAGAGGTCAATTTTCTCTACGATTTACAAAAAATTAACTTGTAATGTACAGCAAATGTGGGACGCTGCCGGAAAACCTTGTTTGTATATAACTAGAGGAGATTTTCAGGGTTAGGCTTAATCTGAAAATCGTACTTCTTGCCAACTTTATAATAATTAGTTAAATGTGCCTATAGATAAATATCATCATGGTGGGCATAATCTTCTAAGGTGACACTCTTGTTCTCTTCATCCACTGAAAAAGCCAGCACGAAATGCTTGTCAATATGCACTCTTTTCCAGTTATTCAAAGGAGCTCTCAGATTCTTGTATCTATGAGGATCCTCAAGGATCTCTTCTACCTTTGATAAAATGATCTCAACCTGTTTCTTGTTTTTCTTAGTCAGCTTCTTGAGTTTGTTTTCAAGATGTGGCTTGATCTTAAGGTTGTACATCTCATATGCCTAATCTATTCTTCAGCTCATCAACCGTACCAACATCCACAGCCTCTTGAGTTGCGATCTTTTTTGCCTTTTCAATGTATTCAGGCTTTAGCTCTGGTTGCAGAAGTTCCTCCTCGTATTGTTTTGCCACTAGCTCAATGGCGGCGCTCTTGTCCTTTAAACCATACTTTGCCTTGACAATATTCAAGACTCGGTTGGTCCGATCATCGATGTCGATCAGTGCTTGAACCATAATATCATATTAACATTACATTAATGCAGTATTAATATGTTTCTCTTTTTTCCCAGCTCTATCAACAGCGATCTTTTTAGCTCCTCTAACTCCTGAACAGATCTCTTTATCTATAGTCCCTAACTCAACAAATCACACTTTTTATTTGTGCATTAAATGTTTCTATCCATTTTTTTGCAAACGATAATGAGCTCTCTACCCTCATAAATTCCATTTTGATAATATCCCTCAAATGTTCTTTTGATCTGACAAATTTGACTGACACTTCTCTTTTGATTGTTTTCCAGACAAATTCTACTGGATTTAGATCAGGTGAATAAGGTGGTAGGAACACAAGTGTTATTTTTAAATCTCTCGCTTTACTTATCGTTTTCTTTGCATGATGCGATCTTGCATTATCGAGAACAAGAATTATTCTTTTCCCTGGGTTTTGCTCTACAATTTTTTCCAGGAATTCACACACATCTTCTGTTTTTGAGCTTTTCATAAAATCAATGATACTGTTCCCGTTGATCGAATAAAACGCAAATGCATTTGCTTTAACGTAATCCGTATTTTTTATTATCAACGGTTTTTTAAATGACCATAATCTTTGCGTGTTTGCTTTTGTTTGTGGTGAAGATTCATCCAGAAAACCTATGATATACTGCTCATCTTGACCAATATGTTTTGGAATTGCTTCGGTTAGTTTTTTTTAAGATCTCTTCAGCGTTTTTAGGTCTTCTGTAGTCAAGGGGATATGGCTTTGAGTGATACATGTTAAAACTGTGAAGTATAACTCCTACTTGTTTCTCTGAATATTCTACGCCATATTTTTCCTTTATTAACTTCCAGACTTCTCTTGTAGTCCAGTAATCCTTATTTTCCAACAAAGCTCTTAATTCCTTTTTTTGTTCATCAGTAAGTTTGGATTTCCTACCTCCGCCAAAATTTGGCATTAAGGCGGCATAGCCGCCTTTATTCCAACTTTCTTGCCAGCAATATCCTGTTTTCTTAGTCACTCCTACTTTAGTAGCAGCTTCTTCTACAGAATCCCCTAAATATCTAAATTTAACAAAATAGAGCCTTTTCAGCACTCTTGAATTGTTCTCGTGTGTAATCAAATCGTTAATCTCGTCGAGAGTTACCTTTCGGTCAATCAGAATTTGTTCTTTCCCCACCATAAGACAAGATAAACATTAATACGTGTAGTAAGTTGCGTTGAACACTATAGTTTTGAACAGAGGCATGACTCACTCCTAAGTAACGTCCTATTAGACGAAATCCCAACCCTTCAACATGCTGTCCGACAATTACTATCAGTAATGAATAAGTTCCTTCGTTTGAGACTTAAAAGCTCTATATTCCTTCTTTTTTACCTTTTGCTCAGAAATTAGAATTGTTGGACAGCCTGTGAAATGGAGGGAGTAGTCACATAACCTAATTTCTAACTACTACAGTTCTATTTTTATAATATTAAATATTATATTTAATAACTAATACACTACAATCCAGGTGAGGTCATGACAATTAACAAATCATGCTTGATTAAATACGCTGCATTGTTAACGCTTTTTGTCTCTATCATAGGAATGGCATCAGCAGTAACTATCACAGTGGAAGCGAAACAGGAAATACTACTATCAGTGCTGCACTTGCAAATGCGACTGACGGCGCTACTATCCTTGTGACCGATGGAAATTACACAGAAGATGATCTGATCATTGATACGGAAGTAACAATTATTTCTGAGAATGGATCACAATATACAAGCATAATATCTAATTCATCCAGTGTTACTCTAATCAACATAACTGCCAATAATGTAACTATTAATGGTTTTTCCATTAGAGGTAATGGTTATTCTGAAAATGATGGAATCTACTTGAATTCTGTTTCAAATACAAATATTTCAAACAATGAGATATATGAATTCGACGAAGGATTACGTACATTTGAATCTAATAACACTCTAATAGCCAACAACGATTTTTCCTTTAATTTCCAGAGCATATTCTTTGACCGCTCAACGAACAATACTATGGTCAATAACACAATGCATTTCCCTCTACTGGGTTTTGGTGTTGATGGATTCGAATTAGAACATTTCATTCATACCATCGACAATAACACCATTAATACTAAAAAACTCTATTACTGGATAAATGCCTCAGATGCCCAAATACCCTCTGATGCGGGTCAGGTATATGTTATCAATTCTACCAACATAACTGTCAAGGACCTTGAGTTGATCTGTACTTATGATGGTGTTGCGTTTATATTCACAGATAATTCAAGAATTGAAAATGTTACGGTAGGCCTAAGTAGTTATGGTCTCACTCTCATAGGTTCAAATAACAACACGTTGAATGACAATACCATTGTACTTTGTTTATATGATGGTATTTATGTTGTAGAATCGGACAACAATACCCTGATCGATAACATAGCCACTTTAACATGTCTACTTTCAGAGCAAGAGGCATGTTCAGGTATTTTCCTTGGTGGCTCTAATAATAACAGTTTGATCAACAACATTGCAAACTTCAATGGAGAATCAGGTATTCATCTGTGGAACTCAGACAACAATACCTTAAGAGGAAACGATGCAAGTGAAAACTATTTAAGTGGCATTTATCTACTGGAATCAACAAACAATACCTTGGTAGATAACCTCGTGAATGGCGCATACGATGGCTTTTTCTTCTCAACAAATGCAGGTATGAACGCAGCATCTTTTGAAGACGATACATACCCTGATAATTTGATCAATAACATTCTGGTAGATAATATTGGCAATGAGAATTCTTTCAGCGATCTCTTCTCCGAAACCATATCTATGGATATTGGATTCTTTGAGAGCGCTCTGCAGACCAAGCACGTTGTCAGTAAAAGGAACCCGGTTATGGACGATATCAGCATAAACAGCATTTCGATTAATGCTATAGAAATAGGACTACTACATGGCTCTGGTATCTTTTTAGCTTCCAGTCCAAATAATGTCCTGACAGGGAACCAAGTTCTACTCAATGAATACGATTTTGCTACCATCGATTCTGAAAATGTAGAAGTGAACAAGCTGATGCTGACCGAGGGCCAGGCACAGATGTCTTTCACAACCGATAGATACAGTCTTTACTTGAAAGGCACTGATTCAAATTCTGTGTCACTGCCAGGAAAGACAAATGTCAATGGTTATATTGACTTATTTTATTCTCCGGACTCATTTAACATTCGTGATCAGCCATTAGATGCTGAGATCAATATATTTACCACAAACATGGACCTAAAGTTTTTGTATGACGATTCTGGAATGAGCACAGCAGATGAATCTTCAATAGGACTCTACAAGCTAAACGGTACTCAATGGACAAAGATCCCAAATGCCACTCTTCATACACCTGACAACTATGTCTCCGCAACATTGGCCTCTACTGAAAATGGTTTCTCAATAAATGGAATAGCGTCTTACGAAGCCACATTAGCTCTCTTCAAAGATCCGGAACCTTCTACCAGTCGTTCTGGTAGTTCTGTCATTGCAAGGGAAATAAGCCAGGGTAGATCCACTGATCTGCCGGTAGGTAACGATGGAGAAGTAACAGGTGATACTGTTGTAAAGTCATCCAATGCAGCTACCACGCTTACCCTTTACAAAGGAACAAAAGCAGTAGATGCTTCAGGAAACCCAGTAAACAGGATAATTGTCACAACACCATCTTCCCTGCCTTCAGATACTCCTGCAGAAGTAGTTGAATCCGGCCTGTACTTCAGGTTCGGGCCATCAGGCACTACATTCAGCCAGGATGTCATGATAACGATGGACTTCGATCCTGAAGACTTTGAGGGAAGAGCTCCAGTTATCTATACATACACGTCAGAAGATGGATGGATAGCCCTTGAGACAACAGTTGACTGGGAAAACGGCAGAGCAACTGCAATGATCAGCCACTTCTCATTGTATGCACTGTTTGGAACCGATGGTGAAGAGGCACCAGTGATAGCAGCTGAGACACAAGGGAAGGATACCGATGTTCATGTTGTCCAGGAAGAAGGAAACCCTGTTGAGACGGAAAAAGGATCAGGCATTCTTTTCTGGGTTGTTGGCCTCGTACTTGTCCTGGGGATAGGAGCTGCTATTTTAATGAATAAGAAGAAACATGGAGAGCTTTAAGCTCTCTACATCTTTTTTCCGAATGGTCTGATTTCAATTTCTCGGAAGCGCCATTTAAAGTGCTTTGTATTTTGCAGGCAGCTAACTGAGCTTTTGCTCTTCTACAATCCTCTGCGCTTCTATTTTCAGATTGTCAAGGTGATTCTCGACTACATCCCATATGATCTCAATGTCAATTCCAAAGTACTCGTGTATAAGGATGTTTCTAAGTCCTACTATCTTTTTCCATGGAATGTCTGGATACTCATCTCTGGTCCCTGGAGGGATTTTGCCTGCTGCTTCGCCAATGATCTCAAGGTTGCGGACAACGGCATCGATTCTCATGTCGTCTTCCAGAAACTCCGCAAAAGAAGCATTCTCAAGATATCTCTGAATTTTTTTTCAATTGCACCAAGCATGTCTGCAAAGAAAACCAGCTGGTTTCTAGGCATAAACGGCCTCTTTCAGGATTGCTTCCCTTAAAATTGGCTTTATTGCTGTCTCAATAACAAGGTCCACCTTTCTTCCAAATATGTTTTCAAGATAGAACTTCAACTCCATATAGTTATCAAAAGTCTTTCTGCCTTCCTTGAACACATTCAGAACATCAACGTCACTATCTATGTGCTCTTCTCCCTTGGCAAAAGAACCAAAAATAGCTATTTTTTTACGCCAAAACGCTCTATTACCACTTTTTCATGTTCTCTTAATATCCGAAGGGCATCCATAATTAATACTCGCTGACAAAGTTTAAATCCTTAACTGAACATTGCCAAAATCAGTTGGCTGGTTATTAAAAGACAAAAGTATTCGCTGCCCTTTTCGCTTTCAAAAACTACTGCCAGAATACTATTTCACGTCCCCGAAACTTGAGTTGTCAAGTGGAGGGAGTAGTCACTTGAGTGGTAGTTCACGCAAATTGAAGAAAGAAATATGCTGGATAAATCGTACTGATAGTTTTTCCAACAGATAAGTTTAGACCAAACAAAAAAAAATAGATGATGAGGATCTGTGATCCTCTAAGGTTTCAGATCAGTCCTTCCTTCTCTGCATAATAAATGCCAGTCCAAGGATGGCTGCGATTGGCAATACCATAGTCGGGAACTCGGGGATCTCCTGGCACTGTCCTGGGACAACATCCTCGTACATATTTGTTGAGGTCCACTTTGCCCAGTCTGCAGGGAAATAGTTCTGTGGAGAGTTGGAATTTCCTGGCCAGGAAGCTTCTGTGAACACTGCCCAGCAGAAAGATGCACAGGGGCCACCAAGATATTCCTTGCTAATTCTTATTTCATAGCTGTCCTGGTTTGCAGATCCACTGACAGACATGTGGTTCTCATCAGGTACAAGCTTTCCGTTCACAGTATCCCATCCAACCTGGACAATACCTTCATCATCGCAAAGGATAACTTTTGCACCGGTACTCCAGTGGCCATCGATCCCGTCCATCTCGATCACCCATACAATGTCATCTCCATCTTCGTATGTTGACACCGTTGTATCGAAATCGGCCTTTACCCATGTGAACTGGTCATCTTCAAAGGTCTCTCCAACCGCACTTGCCGTACCTATTGTAACGAAAAGTGCTGCAAGCAGCATAACAAATAGTTTTGTGTTCATATCTTATCACCATACTTAATGCGCTATTACCTAGCAGCTAAATAAAGTACCATAAGTGGGAATATATACTTATCGCATTATTTTCAAATGATGCGTATTATTATGATGATGGAAGATCAGTATCCCATATCAGAAATTAAGGTAGTGCAGGTTTCGGGTTCCCATAGAATAGGCTGTCTGATAAAATGAACATTAAATATTGAAAATAGTAGCATCATTTAGTAAATTCACTTAAAGAGTCTGTTGTATAGTTCATCCATAATATAAAAAAGTGCCACCGTCCGCTGCGACGGCCGGTGGTTGTTCAAATAGCATAGATTCTGCCTGCTCCGCGGGATCAAGATGTTCTGACAGAACCCGGCACGTCAGTGTTAACGGGGTTTACCTGAACTGTGACAGTATGTGATGAACTCTGACCGATAGTGTCAGTGACCGTCAGTGTAACAGTATAGGTTTTCGCCGTATAGAACATAGTGGAAACATACATACCCACAGCGTCAGCCTGTATGCCGTTGGAGGCGTCAAAGTCCCATGAATATGAAGAGATGCCTTTGTCATCTGTCGAGCGGTCACCACCAAAATACACTTTTTGCCCTACTGTAGTGACACGATCATAACCGGCATTAGCGATCGGCTTTTCATCAGGGATAGAGACTACAGGAGCATTTACCGTGACGATCAGGGTATCGGAAGATCTCTGCCCCGCAGTATCAGTAACTGTCAGGGTCACAGTGAACTTTCCAGCTTTACTGAATACTTTGGAAACAGTCTTACCGGTAGCATCGCTCTGGATTCCGTTGGAGGAGTCAAAGTCCCAGGAATATGAGGAAATACCTTTATCGTCAGTAGATGCTCCGCCATTGAAAGTTACGGAGGAGCCAGTTGTGATGGTGACATCAGGACCTGCTTTTGCTATAGGGGCTTTGTCAGGAGCGTTCACGGTCAGAATAAGAGTATCTGACGACTTCTGACCAATCGTATCGGTTACTGTTAGTGTTACAGTGAACTTCCCGGCAGTATTGAACACTCGTGAGACAGTCTTACCGGTAGCGTCACCCTGGATGCCATTGGAGGCGTCGAAGTCCCAGGAGTAGGAAGAGATGCCTTTATCATCAGTGGATGCTCCGCCATTGAAAGTGACAGAAGATCCGGTCGTGATGGTGACATCAGGACCGGCATTGGCAACCGGAAGCTTATCAGGAATGGAAGTTGCAGGAGCAGATACGACGACAAGAACGGTGTCAGAGGACTTCTGACCGATCGTGTCAGTGACCGTCAGTGTAACAGTATAGGTTTTTACTGTATCGAACGTAGTGGAAACATACATGCCCACAGCGTCGGCCTGTATGCCGTTTGAGGCGTCAAAGTCCCATGAGTAGGAGGAAATACCCTTGTCGTCGGTGGAACGGTCCCCGCCAAAGTAGACCTTTTGTCCTACCGTAGTGACCCGATCATAACCGGCATTAGCTATCGGCTTTTCATCAGGGATATAGATTACAGGGGCATTTACAGTGACTATCAGGGTATCGGAAGATCTCTGCCCAATAGTATCCGTAACTGTAAGTGTTACAGTGAACTTTCCAGCTTTACTGAACACTTTGGAAACGGTCTTACCGGTAGCATCTTTCTGGATTCCGTTGGAGGCGTCGAAGTCCCAAGAATATGAGGATATACCTTTATCATCAGTAGATGCCCCGCCATTAAAAGTGACAGAAGATCCGGCTGTGATGGTGATATCAGGACCTGCTTTGGCAACCGGAAACTTGTCAATGGCATTTACCGTGAGGATGAGGGTATCAGAGGATCTTTGCCCGCTGGTATCGGTAACTGTGAGTGTTACAGTAAACTTCCCGGCAGTATTGAACGTACGAGAGACAGTCTTACCGGTAGCATCACTCTGGATTCCGTTGGAGGCGTCGAAGTCCCAGGAGTAGGAAGAAATACCCTTGTCGTCAGTGGATGCTCCGCCATTGAAAGTTACAGAGGAGCCTGCATTTATGGTAACATCAGCTCCAGCGTTAGCGATAGGTGGCTTGTCTGTAACAGGAGAGGTAATATATGGAGAAGCTGCAATATCTTTAACAGTATAATACTTATTCCTGCTTGTAAGTATCTGAGGGAAACCGGAATTACCCGACAGCGCGACATAATGCTGATTCGGGACAAGGTAGTCTTTATTCAATACTTTAAGATAATTGTTATCGACCAAATCAAGATTCCTGAATTTGCTATCAGCCGCCCAAAAGGCGAATGCATAGTTGACATTATCGAAGGTGTTGCCCTTGAAAACAGAGTCAAATACGCCGAACTCATCATCATAGCCCTGGATACCTGCCAGGAAAATGGCTCTTCCGTTGATATTCCTGAAAGTGTTATCGAGCACCTGCACATTATTGGAATTATATATCTCAACAGGTCTTCCGAAATCATGGAAGTAATTATTTTTTATTACAATGTTATCTGTATTGCCGTTGTGTAAATATACGCCAACATCCTTGACTCCGGTATAATCAAGTGTATAAAAGAACTCATTGTTCTCAACCAGGACATCGGTTACATTAGTGTGTATATCCAGCAGGTTGTGAGGAGCATTGGAAATGGCAGAATTCTTCACAGTTATATGTTGTGACCTTCCCGGATGATTCTGGTTCCATATGTGTATCCCATGACTACCCGTGTTCTTAACAGTAACCGAATCAATGATCATATAGTCCACGTCGTTCCAGAGAGTAATCCCATCAAGGGAAGTATCCGAAAATTCACATCTTGTTATTTTAAGGTTATTGGATAAGCTTGTCCAGTAACCATATTGATAATTCTTTACCTTTATACCTTCAATGTTAATCCAGCTGCTGGAATAGATCTTAATGCCAATACCGGTCTTATCGACACCATCCAGCGTTGGCGTTCCGCTGTAGGCTTTTACGTTTATAGGAGCTGTAGACGTCCCCTTTTTATTAAAGACCAGATGCTGATCATACCATATGCCATTCATAAGATAGATAGTATCCCCGGCTACAGCCTTTGAAGCAGCATAAGCGGGATTCTTCCAGGCGGCAGATGTTGAAAGGCCGCTGTTGGCATCATTCCCGGAGGGAGAAACATAATAGGTGGCAGCAAGCGCAGACTGGGATAAGAACAGAAGGAAGCAGACTGCGATGATCGGTAAAACAATGATGTTACGTATTCGTTTACTTTTATTCAAATAAGCACCTCGTTTTAAGGATTATGCCAATTAGCTATCGCATAACTAAGCTAATGACAGGAATATACGCATAAAAATTATGCAGTTACCAGAAACAATCCATAATATATAAATTATTCGATTTATTTATAATAGTAAATAATATTAAGGGAATAGGCAGATGATTATATTAGAGAGCAGAAATAAGTTATAATGTAGTAATCAGAGGATAAGAAACAGACATCAGTTATTAAATAGAACTCGTGGGGTTTACAAAAAATGAAAGATATCTGGAAAAATAGAATCCAGATCATGATATTTATAGTGTGCTGTGAGATATGTTATATGGTTGCTTTTGTTATTGATATATCTCTTTTCTCGGGTCTTGTGTTAACAGATGATCACTGGACCGTTTCTCCGAAATGTGCTGCCACGATAGACAGATCCTGTACGTTCACGATACCGTCCTGGTTGACATCCCAGCGCGGGAGGTCTTCAGAATAGGTGTTGCCATAGTTCTGTCCCACAAGGGTGATGTCAAGGATGTTCACAACACCATCCTGATTAACATCCCATCTCGGATGCACGTCAAGGATCATAATGGTGTGTGTCTGGCTTACCTGGCTGTTCCCGTCGCTTACGGTGACACCTATTGAGTGTGTGCCTGCGCAGGAGTAGTCAGTGACCCATTGGTAGCCCGCAGAGCTGCTCACCTGGACGCCGTTGATGGTCAGTGAATAGCTGAGTGGCTCTCCCTCCGGGTCTTCTGCGACCACGCTTATGTCAATTACCTGGCCCTCCTCGAACTCAGAGCCTGAAGCCGGCTCAAAGAGAGTGATCACCGGTGCACTGTTCAGACTTGTGACGGTGATGGCTGCAGTGGCGATGTCATTGAGGTAGCCGTCAGTGGCTTCGAATCCCATGGTGTATGTGCCTGCCTGGCCTCTTGCCGGAGTCCAACTGAAGGTCCCGGATGCAGCATTGAATGTGGCACCCTGTGGCAGGGATGTACCGGAGTAGGTCAGCGTGTCACCATCCGCGTCGGTTGCACTCACTGCAAATGTGAGGGCAGACTCTTCCTCTACAGACATCGCAGGGATGGCATTGAACACAGGCGCAGTGTCCACCAGTATAGAAGCATAGGTGATATCGTACGGTGCAGGATTAGAGTATGCATCGCTGAGCACTACATTGGAGAGTGTCAGCTCAAGCATCCCGCTGGATGCACCCGCGACCATATCCACCGTGGCCATGCTGCCAGGCGTTGAAACTGTCCCGGAACCCACAATGGCAGAGTATACGTTCCTCAGTACTCCTGCGGAATTATCTATGGTACCGCTCTGGAAGGTGTTGCTCAGGCCGCCCATCTTGAAGAGCCCTCCATCCCTGACCGATGTAACTGAAGCAAGCGTGCTGTAGTGCATGTTTAACTGCGCCCCGGTCACGGGCTGCTTCGGATCGATGTACACATCAAGCGAGAATGTCTCACCCGGCGCCACCACGCCTGCTGATGGCACTACACTGATAGCCGAATACTCAGACCCCGTAACTACTACGTTCCATGTTCTGGTAGTTGTGCCAAGGTCCGTGGTTCCTTCAAAGCTCACAGTGAACGATCCGGATGCGTCCCAGTTCTGTGTATAGCTAGTTGTATCACTTGCGACTGCAGCTCCATTGAAGTACCACTGTGTACTTGTGAACTGCTCGTCGGTGTTCACGATGAAGTTGGTGGACTCACCGATACTGGCTGTAAAGGAGGTTGCGGAGGGAATGTAGGAGGTGCCTGAACCGGAGGATTCCGGAGCCTTTGGCCCTTCAGGAACCTGCGATTTCTCGGATATGGACCAGCTCTGCATTACAGCGCCGTTGCCATTTGCTCCCTCGAAGTTTATGGTGTGAGATCCTTCCAGGATACTCCAGTCATATTCCAGTAAGCCTGAGGATACCTGAACACCGTCGACATACCAATTCATGTTAGTTAGCACCTCATCCGTCCATACCCTGAACTTCTTTGTGCTGCCTGGCACGAATGGATTATCTTCGCTCGGGGCAAAGCCTATGATACTGGGACCGCTAGTGCTGTTGTTTGGGATGATGGCTGTGATGGTATAGGTAGGGATATTAGGATTCTCACGGTACCATGTAGGGTCTGGGGAGATGCCAGTGAGGGATACTGACTGTCCACTCGGAGCATTGGCAGTGAGAGTGTAGGTCAGCGACTCCTTTTTCAGATTGCCAGCATCGCTTGTCAACACATAGTCTATCAGGACTACGGAGTTCTTTGGATTGCCAGAGTTTGGCAGGGCTGTGCGTCCATTGGAATCTGTAAATGCTGTGCCGAGTGGCAGTGCATTGTACCATCGAGTATGGACGCCACCGCTATATTGCTCGTATGAAGCATGATTTACACCATAATTAGTTACGCCACCTTGACCCGGACCATAAGCATCAATAATGTAATCTCGATATTGAAGGAGGCTTTCTGCAGGAAGCAAAGCATTTGATGAATGAATGAGTATTTCTGCATTATTAATAGGGCCTTCTGTTGCTCCTTCTATAAGCAGATCAGAATAATATTTTGTTTGTACAGATGCATTATCTGTTGCAACATTCAAGTTCCCCTCTAGATACTTACAATTAAGCAAAGCCAGCGTGGAGGGTTCAGTATCATCCCTGTAATCAACAAAGTATTCAAACTTATATGCCTTCTTAGCAGAAATGCTAACTTCAGTGAGATCACTATCCTTAAAAGTTGTTGCGTTTTGTATCCAGTGTCCTCCTATTACTTTCAAATCTACTTTTGTAGTTGGATTTACGAAGGAGATATTTTCAATAGTAAATCTGGTCAAATCCATCCGAGGCGCAATCCATATTCCTTTTTCTCCTTTGGACTGGATTTTTTTATTGTTGTGATTTACATACGCTCCTCTGAGAGTGTAATCTCCATAATCCACCGAACTGTGATTGTGGAACACAGTGTTTTTTATAATTACTTCATAAGGAGCATCAAGAAATAAATTACAGGTATTATCAATTATGGAATCCTCAACTATGAATCTTCCACGATAATCATAGACACCATTATTTCTCTCAGTTCCTGTCTGTTCTACTACATTTCTAATGTTATCAGGATCAAATATGTTTTGAGATACAGAACTTGCAAAATTCCATATCATTGGATTATCAGTTGCGGTGATGGTAGAGTTGATAATCTTTAGTGTTGCACCTACTTTAGGGTTAATGCTGAGAGAACCACTTGAAGTATCCATTATTAATTTTTCATTGTTAATAACAAGCCCGCTACCATCAGACAATGTAAGATTGGTCTTCAAAATAGCTGTTTTTGTCTCTTTATCGTAGCTTATTATAGCATTGTTATTAATAGTCTGAGATATTTGATCAAGAGTTACATTATTACCAGATACACGAATTCCAGTATCGTCTACTGGATCATACCTGCCTGAAGACAACGATCCAATATACCACCATTTTGCATAAGTGCCATATTCTATGATTGTTTCAGGATACAAGTACTTATTTTCGTAAACCTGTATGCAATCCATTTCAAGAATTCCATTAGCAGCCAATTCTAGCCTCGTAGCATTATTGAATGCATCTTCAAAATTTGCATATGCATAAGGTAACATCACACCATTATCCCATGCACTCCACCAGTCGTCCTCAGTTCTGATTATAGTAATTTCACGCCACTCATCACCTATCCACCAGTGACTGCCTGGTGCTTGTCCAAGCCATCTTCTAGAAATTGGTATATATGCAGTATCTCCCCAATCTCTTCCTTCAAAACCGATGCGGTGGCTTACTATTGAGAAATAATCATGGAATTCATTAGCAGTCCATTCTAAAGTCCATCGCGGTGCTAAAGGTGCTCCACCATTGTAACGGGGTTCCTTTTCACCCCATACCCGGAAATATGCTATTTGAAGTATACCAGGATTGCGTACTTTGAATTTGAAAGTACCATAATTGATGTCAAATTTTGAAACTAGTAACATGCCAGAACTTGTAGAACTACCGGTATAATAACCATTTTCAATAAGGTTTTCTGACCTTGAATAACTTGGGAACTCCCTGCCCCATGGATCAGACACGTAACCTGTTCTCCAACTGCTATTCCGGTCAATGAAATAATCAATATAATCAGGGGCGTATTCATTAGGGAGAGTCGATATCAACCATTCCCTTATTAGCTTAGTCCCATTATTGTAAGTCGCAACCGTCCTAATCTCCCATAGACAGTTAGAAGGCTGAGAGAAGTCACTTTCCGGCACAGTAAAACTGAAAGATTCTGTAGTACTGGACTGCTTTTCCTTATTTACATGCCATACGTAATTAGCAATTTCTTCTTTGTTTGGCGGTAAGATGGAAAATTGAATAGTGTCACCACTTTCGACTAAAAAAGAATAATCATCATTACCAGTTTTGGTATTGTGGACAATATCAATGTCCCGGTTGCGGGTGTTTATTTGCATATATGGAGTGTTTGAAGAAGCTCTTGAGGAGCTATAAGTATAAGCACCTCCCCAACTAGGCTTTACAAGGAAAGAATAATACCCAGGCTCATTAATTACCGAACTTACATCAAAAGCATGCCAGCTACCAGCCGAACCTGATGGAATCTCAGTTATTTTTGCATTAATGTTCTCTTTTATGGGCCTTCCATAATCCCATGTTATCTCGTTTGCATTCCAGTCAGGTGAAGTCCTTGATATTTCTGCATTTACGCCACTCACTTTATCGATCATATACAAATAGATCATAGCTGAATCAGTGTACTCAGGCACATAAAAATTAAGGTATACGTATTGGTTTTGAGTAGAAGACCATCGAGCTTTCAAAACAGACTCTTCTTCAAAGCTTTGTGTTGGATATAAGCTGTTAATATAGGTATCATTAACAGGTATGATTGTCAAAGATGTCGCTCCTGCCAATTGAGAAATAAATAAACACAAACAGAGCACAAAGAATTGCTTTTTCCAAGATTTAAGAGACATATTTACCTCAAATTGTAAAGTGCTATTGAAGATAGATCACAAATTAGTATTCTATTAGTGCTCAGAAAGTATGGACATAGATATAAAAAGCATGAACATGCTATTAGCGACCAAAAACAGAGGATTATAAAAATATATATCTGGCTCGTAGAAATTCTCAATATTCAAGTAATCAGTCGGGACAACAATACTTTAAACCTGAGTTCCCAAAGTTTAAACGCATATCAGCAGGAGACGTAAATAGAATATGCCAGCGTGGGGTGATTTTAGCTTCTTGCCAAACCGAATAGTGTGCTAACTTATAAGCGCATAATTCGACATCATTATACGTTTATGTGCCTAATAATGAGGAAGTCAGGTTTAAATGTACTTCCACATCTTGATGATAATTGCTATTTTTAGCCCTATATTGCCGATTTTGACAGGTGTTCTACAGAGCCACAAAATAATAGGTAAAGGTAACTTTACATAATGTTGGAGACTTCCCTTTATACTATCTTTTTTAAACGAAATATTTTATTAAACGCTTTTATATCATAAGAGTCGATCCATCCCGTATAATAAAGGATGCCTACATATAATGGAACAGAGAAAGGACAAAGGACTAACATATTATATTGCCCTAGTCCGAATAGAAATACTGATACAGAAAATGCACCGAATAAAGGATAACTTAATTCGCGAGTGAGAGGTACATTAATTACATTTTTGTATATCCAATATATTCCGAAGACCATTACAATCATTTCTGTTAACAAAGTAGCAATGGCAGCACCATTATAACTATAATGGGGAATCAAACTCGCATTCATAATAACATTTAAAAAAGCTGCAAAAGCTGAAATCTTGGCAATCATCTTCTGGTTATTACTCGATATATAAGTGAAACTCAAAAGAATATTAATAAACATCACGGCTGTGGCCCAAATAAGTATTCTTAATACAGTTACCGAGTTATTGTACTCAGTACCATACATGAAGGAGATAATCCATTCAGCAAATGTTGTGGCAAGGACAGCTAAAAAAAGACCGGAAGCTAGCAGATATTTAAAGGATCTGATATAAGATTGAGTAAAATTAGTGTGTGAAGACTTGTAATATTGCGACATTAAAGGAAAAACAGAAGTCATAAATACTGAGGGAACAAATACTAAAGCTTCTGTCAGCCTGTATGCTGCACTGTAGTAACCTACTGCTATGTTTGATTTCATGAACTGTAACATCACGACATCAATACGGAAATAAATCATTGTAAAAACTGATGCTACCGCTATAGGTAATGCTTCTAACATTATGTTTTTTAGTAGCGCAGTGTTTAATTTAAAAGATGGAACTACAAATCTCTTTGAAAATAAATACATAAGCAGATTATGGATCAAATCTGAAACAATAGATGCAAGTACAAAATAGCCAAGCGACTGATTGTAATAGATTCCAGCATAAACAGCTATCAAAAAGAATATTCGACTGGCAATGCTAAAGAAAACAGAATACTCCATCTTTAATTTTGTTTCATAGATGACACCATATGCACTAACACTAGTGATTAAAAGCCCTAAACTTGCAATATAAAGAGTACTTTCAATATGGCTAGGATAATCCAAAAAATAGATTGTTGATAATGACAAAACGAAAGCTACAAAAGATAAAATAACTTTCAGTATTGTTGCGTTCCCAATTAAAATGCTAGCATCTTCAGGTTTCTTTGAAATCTCTCTAACCAAAACATTATGCACTCCCATATCAGGTATAAACCCAAAAAAGTAAATAAATGCAAAAGCAAAAGAAAATGTTCCAAATTCTTCAGGTCCTAAATATCGTGCAATATAGAGTAATATTAAAAAACTTATTATTTTTGTTGCAACTCTTCCGAATAGTAAATAACCTGAGTTGCGTGCAATTTTTAAGATAGTGGACATGGAATGAACTCCTTAAGGTTTTAGCAAGGAGGAATAGAGATCAAGAGTTTGCTTACAAATGATTTCCCATGAATAGTCCAATACTCTCTTCATACCTTTTTCACTTAACTCTTTTTTCATTGAAGTATTGGAAAGCAAAAGTAAAATACATCTTGCCATATCTTGCACATCTTCTTGATTAAACAAAATTCCATATTTCCCATACTCTAAAATATCAGGGATTCCACCAACATTTGACGCTACAACAGGAATGCCTGCTTCTAAGGCTTCTAGAACTACAATTCCAAAAGTTTCATATCTAGAAGGAATCACGAAAACATCACATTCATGTAAAAAAACCTGTTTATCGTGTTCAGATAAGAAACCTAGGAAAGTTATATTGCTTTCCAAACCTAACTTTTGTGCTAATTTCTTTAAATTTGATGCTTGAGGACCTTGCCCTGCAACATATAAATGAATATCGGGAACTTGTTTTTTTACATAGTATAAAGAAGATATTAGCAAATCAACTCCTTTAAATTTTATAAGTCTCCCTATGAAAAATAGAGAAGGGTGAGAGACTGAAGGATTTTCAAATTTTGACCCCCCTTCTTGAAGTGCAGAGAAATTAATTCCATTGGGTAGATAGATGATTTTAGGATTCGGACCAATTGCCAACTCTACTTCATTTTTTATCCATTTAGAAACTGCAATAATAGAATCTGCATTTTTCAAAGCCTCCTTTTCAAAAAAGGGATTTAAGAAAAAGCTTAAATTTAGGTATGCTCGTATTGCATGTGAGCGTTTTACTTTTATTGAAGCCAATCCATGAGTAGTAATTACAATAGGAAATGGCATTTTTGCCAAGGGCGAATAGGGAGGATATGTAAAATGCAAATGCACTATATCAGGATTTATTTCAATTATTTTATTTTGTATACTTTTATAAGAATACCAGTATCCGGAAGTTGGAAAAGAGACTTTTTTTACTAAATGAACAGTATATCCTTGCATGTGAAGGATTTCATTCGTGTCTGCAAAAGACACAACATGGAAATCAATAGCAGAATTTATTTTTAAAGAATTAGAAATCAAGTTATTAACAACTGTATAAGCACCACCACTCAGTTCATTCCATTCGGCAACGTGAACAATTCTCATAATAATTCTCCTTTCAGAATTTCGTTTTTAGTACAAAATAAATCTAATTAGTAAATATACGAATGTATATATAAATAGTACATCATTTGCCCTTATTTAAACACAAATTGTAATCTCTCCATTTGAATTTAAAATTACATAATCGATAGATACAGAGAATAATAATTGTCCAAACATTGATGTAATGTAAACTTTTCTTTAAAAATTGTAATAGATTTCTCTTTCATTGATGAATAATTACCATAGTTAAATAAATCTATAACTTTTTGTGCTAGTAAATCGATGTCTCGTTTAATTATATAACCCGTAATTCCATCCACAACAACTTCTTTTGTACCACCTGAATCATAGCCTATTACAGGAATTCCAATGGACATAGCCTCAATTGCAGTATACGGACAAGCTTCCTCAAAAAGAGAAGGCATTACAACACAGGAAGAAATACTATATATCTCATAAATATCTGGAACATTGCCTGTAAATACAAAATAATCTTCAATGTTTAACTCTTTTATTTTACTTTTTATATGATTTTCACATTCACCACTTCCCACAAGCACAAATTTAACATTGCGGACTTGAGCTATAATCTGAGGAGCTGCTTTTACTAAGTGATACGCACCCTTGTCTTTTCGGAGACTTACGCATGTCACAACAAATTCATTAGATAGTCCAAGCTTCTGTTTTATATTATCTAAGTTGTAACTCTGTTCTAGAATTTTAGCATCAATTCCATTGTATATCACTAGCGATTTTTTTGTCTTAATGCAATACTGTTTAAAATAGTTATCTCTTACAAATTGAGAAACACATACTATTTTCTCAATTCCATGATCGAAAAGGATCGAATTTATCAAGTAGTAAATTTTGCGCAAATTATTATGTAATCGGTTTTTTGCTGTTTTACCACCCATATGACCTGTATAAATAATTTTAGTAGTGCATATGTATTTTAAATAATTAACTATTGTATGGATTGGATAGAAATGAAGATGCATTATTATGGGATTATATATCTTAATTAAAGTATAAATTTTAACAACATTAAAAATATTATATTTTGAGGGTTTGATTATTTCTATTTTAGCTCCAGCTTCCAGTAAGAGTAATTCAACTTCTGGTATGGGTTCATCTCTAAATACAACAATATGTTGGAACCCATTTACTGTGAGAATTTCAGTCATTCCAATCATAAACTTTTCAAAAGAACCCAGTCGCTTGGGAGATATATCGCATATAGAGATAATACAGTCTTTAGGGCAATCATTAATCATTATTTCACATCTCTTTCCAAAAATTGTGAGTAAACATCAATATAATCTCCTATAACATAATTCCATCTATATGCAGAGGCGAAACATTTTTGTCTTTTTATTAGCGCTTCATCAAATGCATTTAAATAACTATTATGAAGAACCTCAAATATAGTATCTACACTTGGTTCAAATGAACACAACTGATGATTACCCATAACTGTAAAATCATAAATTCCTGCTTTTCTAGAAAAATAAACTGGACAATTTGCAGATGCAAAAGCCTCAATGCATGATATTGGAACATTATCCCAAATAGAAGGATATATAGCAAGGTTTACTTTTTCCAGATAATTTTTTATTGTTTCTTTGCCAACATTGCCAAGCAAAAATACATTGGCTTTCAAATTTAAATCATGAACTAGTTTTGCGATATGCTTTTCTTGTGGACCACTGCCTGCAATATATAGGAAAGCGGATTTTACATTATCCACTGATAAAAACTTGCTAAAACCTTTAATTAGAAGGTCAACTCCTTTTTCGGGAGATAAACGACCATGATAAAATACTTCGAAGTGAGACTCATCTCTGCATAATGAATTGCACTCCTGCAAGTACCAGAAATCTTCTATGCCATTAGGAATGACCTTTGGGGTCTTTACACCATATTTCTCTGTAACTAATGTTTTAAAAAGATAAGAATTAACAATTAGTTGATCGGAACTTTTTAAAAGTTGAGGTAATGCTAGATAGGTTGGTATATAAGAATAGTCAATTATATGATTATGCTTATAATTAAGGTTTACTTCAGTTCTAATCTCTCCATGATAATTCAGAATTAAAGAGTTTTTATTTATCTTGCTGTACAAATGCAATAAAAACTTACTGTTTGGAAATAAATGGGGACTCAGAGGAATATGGATAATATCGCTATTCTTTACAGAAACTATTTCTCTCCCAGTATATACATGTATATCTTGGAACTTCTTTTTCAGTTCCTCTTTATTCTGAGACGAAGAGAAAATAGAAATATCATTAAAAGGCAACTCATCTCTTAATTCAAGAAGAGATAAAAAAATGTTTCTTCCTACTGCTGAAGGAGCACCTGTGCTTAAAGGGTAATAGAATATTAAATTAATATTATCTTTCATATGATATCCTGCGATTTTTAAC
Organism: Methanolobus psychrophilus R15; assembly: GCA_000306725.1. GTDB lineage: Archaea > Halobacteriota > Methanosarcinia > Methanosarcinales > Methanosarcinaceae > Methanolobus > Methanolobus psychrophilus. Next base: position 716,980 of record CP003083.1, read on the forward strand.
TGGAAGGTATTGAAATGCCACTTTCCATCATTATATAATAGTACTTGTCAATTTTCTCATTTATCTTAATAATCGAGTATTAAAAATGTCACTAATGCAAGAGACATAAAATCCACTAAATTTGTTCATCATGATTGAAATACCATAAAGCTATTCTGGTATTATCATAAATTTTATTGTAGTGTTGATTTACTACACTTGTGACAGGTTTTGCATAATATTTGTCTTGAACGAAATAGTTAAACCCTTTCAACTGACTAAGTGATGTAGCTGTTTGTCTTAACCATTCCATACGGCCTTCTATAGTAGTGCCTGATTTAACAGCATATGGCCCCTCAAAGTAAAAATCCTTTTCTCTGTAAGTGTGTCGGACATATTCGATTTCACTTGCGTTAATGAATCCATAAGCCAAATTACCAGCGCCTATAGAGGGTGTAATTGGACGGCCTTCAGAAATAGCGAACATTCTCCCTGTTTCAAATGCGGTATCCAATCCATAAGAGTTTGAAGGGACATGAGTCCTACTCCACATACCCGCCACATGAGTTTCATCCCTCATGTACCAATATGCATCAGATTCTCCGGTTCTATTGTGATTATAATAGCCTGAAAAAGCCACGGTCGATAATATTGCTACTACTAGAACTGATGTTACAAACTTTTTGTGAACTGCAATTATAGTCATATTGTAAAAAGATATACCAATGAATAAGACAATAAACAATAATAAAATATAAGCTCCATAAGCATGAGAATAAATAGCAGGGATTAAAAACGTTATAATCGTAAGTAAGAAAATTTCTTTTGTAGACTTGTCTTTTTTAAACAAAGTATAAATAAAGCCCCCTACTGCTAGAATCAATAATGGACCGGTTTGCCTTAAAATACTTATTGAAGAGGTTATGAGCCAACTATATCTAGAGCCTGAATCAACTAATGATCGAGTGATAAAAGGCATCCCAATAAATGCTATTATTAAGAAAATGATTATATAATGAGTATATGGTTTCAATCTATCAAGATATGTGGTCTTTTCCAATATCAAGAGACTTATGTATACTGCAATTATCGGGATAAGGAAAAAGCCATAATGATGGATAGAAAACAGAAATACACTTAACAGGAACAGAAGAAGCGCTTTCTTTAGCAGACTCATTTCTACCAGAAGAAGGTAAATGAACAAAGGCAAAGTGATTATAAAAAGACCTCTAGTGCTTACTTCCCAAGTAGAGAAAAGCATAACACCAGGTGCAATTGAAAAGAACAAAGCTACTCCATATTTGTAAATGAAATTAGAGAAAAATCTGCCTGCTAAAACATACGCAGTGAAAATGGAAATAACACCAGTAACTACACAGTAGATTAATATCACTATCTCCATCTCTATTCCCATAAGTTGATGCATACCGGATAGAATAAAAGGTACTGCGCTGGCATATGAAAGTGCATAAAAACCGAATGCAGAAAGCCAATGAATCCACCATTGAGCATCACCAAAGATTGATATTGAATTTGCAAGTGAGTGAATGAAGAAAGAGTCATATCCTTTTTCATGGGGGATACTGGGAATACGTATCACTAAATTGAGCAAAACCAGTAAAGAAAGCAAAACTAGTTTGGCGCTCTTGCCTCTGAGAAAGAAGTTTTTAGCAGCAGAGAGAGTTTTTTGTTCCATGTTAATCAAAAAATTCCTTATACTTATTTCTGTAGTAACATCTTACTTCTGGAATATGAATCTTTTCTTTAATAAAGAACACTCCATAAACAAAACCGTACAAATAAGCAACGCCTATGTAGTAAGGACGCTTTAAACAATATTTTACAGACTTAAATAGTACATATAAAGGATGATAGCCCCGATAATAGTCAGATTTACCACGGGTTTTATAGCCTTTCCAGAAGCCTTCGGTGCTGGTTGTAGGGCGAGCGGTGATGGCTATTATGTCATTGTATTTCATGATCTTCCAGCCACCCAGGATGGCCAATACATTTGACACAGAATCTGCAGAGTAACTTTGGGGGAAACCGCCGGAATCTTCGAAGCATTTCTTTCTCCAGACCCGCAGACCGCCTATTGGATTTTGTGAACGTCCGGTCTCATTGACCAAGGAACCATTCAGGTAATAAGCAGCCGAACCGCTACACACGCCTATACACGGATCACTGTTCATGCGTTCAAGTATCGACTCGAAGAAGTCTTTCCCCAGAAGCATATCGGCATCTATCAAAGAGATAAAATCACAAGGGATGTCATTATTCTCACAAAAGCCAATTGCATACTTTATTGCATGATCTACAATCTTAGAGTAATGAAAAGTGAGGTCCCTCACTGATTCGACCCCGTGGATTATGTGGACCCACCCATATTTCCCCTCAAAATCTCTCAGGATATCAGGGGTTGAGTCCGTACTGCCGTCATCAACGATTACCCATAGATTTGGCTTAATAGTATTATTAAGAACCGATTCGATCAGTCCCGGTAATGACTTCTCTTCGTTTTTACAAGGAGTCACGATAATATAATCATTTTTTCCCATAACTCACCCGATCAAGATCTTTCTTTGATGATGTTTTCCTCAATAGAATCTACAATGAACTTAACTATATCAGTTGCACTATCGTATAGTCTTTGAGTCTTTACTTGCCATTTATCATTTAGTTCCTTATCCTGTAGGAGCATTTCTGCTTTTGCAATGGCCTCATGTTTGTCTACTATAGTATAGCAAAGATCGTATTTAGTCTCAAGCTCATCCAGATAGCCCCGGCGGGTGTTAGAAACATAGATGGAGGGAACGCCCAATATTGCAGACTCTGAGGCCATGGTTGCTCCTTCACCGATGTACAGTTTGGCGAAGTGCAATATATGATGCAGATGAGCAGGGTCTATCTCAAGCTTGTGCTCTTCAATCAGCGGCCAGTGATCAGTTTCCGAGAAGATGATGACCCTGCCATATTCCTTAAGCCGGGAAATGAAATCACGCAGCTCTTCTTCTGATCCAAAACTGAACCCATGGGCCCCTATATCGTGATGCGAAGCAAGAGCAGATAACCTCAGGACGATGTAGTCCCCTTCAAGGCCATATTTTTCAATAACTGTCCTGTCAGGAGTAAAGTGATCCGGATGCAGGTATGCTAACTCATAATAGCCTTCAAATCGCACCTGCTTGGGCCCAAGATACACGTAGAAGCTTGTTGAAGTGTATATCTTATCGGTGAACGGGAAAGTCAGCTTCATGACAAGACCGGCTATTTCAGTATCAGGGAATGCTATGTGGGGTCTCCCGAGCAACCTGCTGACGTGTGCGGAATACGGAGAACCAGGGCTTACAAAGATATCCGGCCTGAACTTACTTGCAAACTGATATAAACGGAAGTCATTGACCAGGATACCAAGAGCCTTTCCTCCGATGTTTGAATAATAAGGGCATAAGTGATGATCTATGCCAAGGTCCTCAAGCATTCTTCGGGTATTCTCTTTCGCCCTTGCAAAAACCTTAACTTCATGGCCTTTGTCTTGAAGTTCTGCAATAACATCCTTGAAGACATTCACATCTTTGGGATGACCAATATCAAGCAATATTTTCATTCATATTCACATCCCCTATCTTTCTGGCAGGCACTCCTGCAACGATTGCATAAGCCGCTACATCTTTTGTAACAACTGAGCCTGCCCCGACAACAGCCCCTGCACCAACATAGACATCCGGCATGATGATAGCACCTGCACCTATCCAGGCATCATCTCCAATGGTCACTTTCCCTCTCTGGACCTTCACATACGGATATATCCAGGAATTATTAGGATCAGAAGAGGATAACAATATCACATTAGGTCCGATTGCTGCCCTGTTGCCAATTATCACATTTCCCCGGTCTTCAAGCTTTTCTGCGATTGTCAGGCCTTCCGCAATATAAGCCTGGGTACCGATATGGTAGCCACACCTTCTGTAGAGAAATAAGCGCAAAGAAGCGGACGGGATATTTTTCGCGATCCATTTAAATATCTTTTTTCGGAAGCGCCAGAGCAATTGCGATCACACCATGAGTTTTTTATAAACTGAAAAGCCAAAGCCTGCAATACTGCTTCTTGCCCGTGAATGCACCTTCTCATATCTCCCGAAATTGACCATCTCCCCACCAAACCTTCTCTTGAACTCCCGCACTCCATAAGGTTTATCGGGGTGACCGGCTCCACCGAAATCAAAGACCTTGTACTTGCCGGCGTTTTCCTTGAGGACATGCCAGACAAGAAGCTCATCTACATAGTCGATCTCCGGTTTTGACCCAGCATACCAGTCGTAGACCATGTCCTTATAGTTCAGCGTGATCCTTGTGCCTATAGCCTCATTGTCCAGCACTGCTATGAAAAAATCTGCAAAGCCGGTAGGTGCAAGATCTTCGTAGACTGCCTCAAAGAGAGAGATGTCTGCGATGGGGACCTTGAACCTTTTGTAAGTGTCATCCACCAGATCATAGCAGGCTGTGAGTTCTTCCATGCTGCTGACCTTTCGAACGACCATGCCGTTCTTTTCAGCGCGGTTTATACCTTTCCTGCGGGACTTGTGGATGTCCTGCCATATATCTTCTTCATTTCGGTAAAGATCTATCAGAAAATCCAGGTGCTGGTCATATTCATACCCAAGGACAGCAAGCATTTGAGCAGAATCCTGCGTGTCCCACATGTTACGTATCTGGGTGTAAACGACCTTGCTCCCCACGAGACGGTTATAGTGCTCCACCAACAGCCTGGCAGCTTCCCGGCCTGGCGGCGAATCAACGAAAAGGGGCCCTCCCTGTAGTATCGAACGGGATGAGAACGCGGACAGCAAGCCGCCAAACTCTGAAATGATAGTTGCCTGCATGACTGCAAGTATATCTCCGGAGACTGATTCTACCGCTGCAAGACACACAGGATTATAATTTCTGGTCTTCCTATAGGCCTCTGTCATCATAAAAGACTGGAAAACATTACCCTGAGGGTGGGAAAGAACGAAATCTTCCCAGCGGGAAGCATCAATAGAATCTGTGATCTCTATCATAGCACATCATCCAGTCCTGCTTTTGGCACGTTCGCCTGATATCTTCCTGTAGTGTATGATCCCCGCCTTCCCCACATTCTTCACGTTCTGCATCACCAGTTCCTTAGTCCACCCGGACATACTGTCGCACCACCTGTTGGGATGGGCGAGGATGCAGATCTGTGCGAATTCACGGCTTTTGACCAGCCGGATCACATCATCTGTGGTCCTTACGTTGCAGGCGAGCTTACCATTTGAACCGCCGGAGCATCCTTCAAGGACGTCCTTGACACGTATCTTCCTGTCTGCCCAGGTCCTGCCGGTATCTGTGAGGTATAGTACCCGGGAGTAATCCAGGGAAAAGTAGGGTTCGCCTATCAGTCCCATATCCCTGAAATCGTGATCTTCCCACAGGTCCCTGTTGGACCATGAAGCAAGAGGGTTGCCGTGCATGCAGGCAGTTGTGACCTGCGCATATTTTCGAAGGTCTTCAAGCTCCTCTTTAAAGATCTCCAGTGCCTTTTGCTTATCACCCTTTGCCTTATCCATGACCTCGTAATGGAATCCCACTTCATGACCCATGGAGGCAACCTCCCTGATAGCCTCGGGGATGAAGACATCCTTCACGTGCCTGAAGTAGTAAGTGGACCTGATGCCCATACTGTGCTCCAGGCGAGCCATTGCAAGATTGCGCCCGACCTCCCGGTCCACGTCGTGGCGCAGGATGACAGACCTCTCTGCAGGTGCCACAAGGTGATCATGTACCGGCATTGGAAGGTAATCTGCTAAGAGTATGGCCTCCAGAAGCTCCCTGTATTTGGACAATGTGAAATCTCGCACTTTCAGACCTCGGTTTTTAACTCTGAAGGAACAACGTTACATCAAATGGTTCCGGTTTTATCAGGAATTATTTTTCTTAAATATATTACATTATACTATATAAAAAATGGCTAGACCCAACACCAACTCTGTAAAAATTTAATCATTAGACTTATATCCTATGGAAAGCAATAAAGGTCACTCACGTCAGGCAAGGTAACAATATGCAGGGTGAAAACAAAAACATAATTCTGATCCTACTTGTGCTTGCACTTTTCACGGGAGCTACCATCGAGCTCAGTGAAGGTTCAACCATCATCGGCATTGTTCTGTTCATAATCGCAGCAGTTCTTATTTCAAGGATCAAGCTCACTGGAGAGAATGCAGCCTTCAAGAACTCAAAGACATATTTCTTCGCGGGCCTGTTCATCATGGCGGCAGTTACAGTATTCAACCTTGCCACCAAAGGCGGCATAGGCACCCTGGACTCCATGACGTTCCTCATAGGTGCTTCCCTTCTTGCGATGGGCACCGCCAGGAAAGACATGAGACAGCTCGGGGAATTCGGCCTGTACATATCCGTCATTTTCACAGCACTTTACCTTGTGTTCTACACATTCTTCGGGCTATTCAATATAGATTTTGTTCATCTGTTCAATCACTACTTCGTACTTATGCCGACGGTCTCCCTGCTGAAGCTCACAAGCATTCCTGTAGAGATCATCGCCATTGAGACCATCACCCTGTACGGCATCAAGGAAACAATGACCATTATTATCGGCGGGCCCTGCTCCGGACTCTACTCCATGTTCCTGCTGATAGGCATAGTGGCTGCTTACTCCCGTATGGAGAGAATCCAGCTCAAAAAGTCACTCATGATACTCGTTTTCGCCATATGCGTCGCTTATATCTCCAATCTGGTGAGGGTATTTACATTGTACGTGGTAGCTTATTATTACGGAATCCAAACAATGATGGTCTTCCATACCCACCTGGGATGGATACTCTTTGCGGGGACTGCGGCCCTTATCATGTACATAATGAACCGCAAGGACCTGCTCCGTAAATAACTTCGTCGGATGGATCTGCGGCCCATCTCAAGGACCGCAGATAAAAAAAGCAATACAACCACACGCCCAAGGCGGCACATTTCACCACTTTTAAATTAAAGCTCTGTAGAAATCCACATATTTATCGTTAACCACGAAGAACACAGAGAACAAACATCGTGAAGAAGCCCCCATGGAAATGCCAACAGAAACTCTTTGTGTACTCCGCATCCTTGTGGTTACCTTTACTGATTTACATTTATTAGATTTCTTTAAACCTTAAGGTACCCGTAATTAACAACCCTTCAAAAAAATAGCAAGGCATATGCCTCACTCTTCTATCAGTCTCTTTTTGAACAGGTACCAAGCTATCAGCATTGCTAACAAAAGCAGGAATATATAGGCAACAGTTGTGCCCATCAATATAGGCAGGTTCCTGGAAAAGCCTTTAAGGATAAAGACAATGGCCACAATGATACCGAAAAGCACCGCCATGTAAGAGACAAAGCTGAAAAGCAAGGCCTTCTTCCAGTTTTTAATGGATCTGAAGATATCGGATATTATCGCAAACATAACATTACCTTTGGCAGTTACCTGCATCAATTACTTTTTTTATTGCCCTCAGGCGCCGCTCAAATTCGGGTTTGATCATGAACATTGAAGAATAGACATCAAACATGTTATTGACCCTTAGGGGATTAATTAGGAACATGTGGACATGACCCGGATTGAAGTCCTCTATGCAATGCAGCCGGATATAATTATTCATCCTGCACAGAGCCTCCTCCAGATAACTTGCATCTGCCATAATTCTGGCTGCTGTTTCATCCGATCTTAAGGTGGAGTTGACACTGAACAGATGTACCAGCAAGGCGGCAGGCAGGGATACAAGGCCCATGCCAAGGAACCGGGCAAAACGGGGAGCAGCATCTTTCTCATGGCCGAAGCCGGCAAGCATGGACATCCACATAGCCGCAGTGGACAGCGATGCGACACTCCCTGCAACAAGGGCCACAATTGTATTCAATGGAACAGATCCGCTTGCAATCTTTGCAGCCTCACATGTTAGCACTGCCTTCATCTCACCCTCATCCAGGATATCCAGTGCACCCTCTGAAAGTACTACAGAGAAATTCCTGCCACTTCCCACTGTGAATACGATAGGCACGGAAGATGCAAACGTATATGCTTTCGGGCATGGTATAGAGAATTTTGATGCCAGGAAGAATAACGCAGAGTCTATATCAATATTTTTGACAGGAAGCATCTTCTTGCATTTATACCACCTGAGCAGTAATCCGGGTGAATAACGGTAAACAGCAATGCTGAGCAACACTGCCAGTGCCAGAGCGACAGCTGCTATATAGAAACCGCCAAAATAGAAAGCAACAGGGGCTATTGCCAGTAAAGGTATACCAAGCAGGACGTACATTCTTTTATATATAATAATACCTCTTTTTATGTTACTTTGGCTGTATAACTAATTGTATAATTAGTTTTATAATTATTTGTACTAGAATAGCAAGCCATACTTATATATTTTAGGATAAAGAAAGAGCTCATTCCCACCATTTCAAAGATGAGATACAGCCCGTCAACTGTTCAGAGACAAATATAAATACTCATGATAACCATATGTATCATGAACAATGACAAAGAATGAACATTGGGTAAGTGCTAGAGGGTGTGTGTACAATGCCAATTACCATTTCGTATGGTCTACAAAATACAGACGAAATGTGTTGATAGGAAAAGTAGCAGAGGATCTACATGCCCTCCACAAAGAAATTGCAGCACAAAAAGGTGTTACTTTGATCGCACAAGAAATAATGCCAGATCACGTCCATCTTTTCATAACCATGCATCCAAAATTTGCACCGGCTAATATAGTCAAAATATTCAAAGGAATAACTGCTAAGAAACTTTTTGAGTCACACCCTGAATTAAAAAGCAGACTGTGGAAGGGACATCTTTGGAATCCGTCATACTATCTGGGAACTTGTGGTGACACAACAAAAGATGTCATTCAAATGTATATAGAAACCCAGAAGGTGAAATGATCTTGAATAAAGTGTTTCGTTATCGCCTTTATCCCACAAAAGTTCAAACAACTATGCTTGCTAATACACTTGAGCTTTGCAGATGGACATATAATGAAACACTTGCCCTGAGGAAGAATGCGTGGGAGTTCGAGCAAGAGAATATCGGATACTATGAATCCAAGAAGATGCTTCCTGGATGGAAACTAATTAAACCTGAGCTCAAGGATGTACACTCTCAAGTATTACAGGACGTGGTCAAGCGAGTGAACCTTGCTTTTCAGGCATTTTTCAGACGATGTAAAAACGGAGAGGATCCAGGCTACCCCAGATTCAAGGGTAAGAACAGATACGACAGTATCACTTATACTCAGTCTGGTTTTGAACTGCAGGATAACAAACTCTGGTTGTCAAAGATAGGCGCGATCAAGATAAAATTGCACAGGCCAGTAACCGGAGATATCAAGAGACTTACCATCCGAAAGACTTCTTCCGGGAAATGGTTTGTATCTTTCCTTGTTAATACTGATGTTCAGGAAACAATACCTTCTACCGGTCATTCAGTTGGAGTGGATGTAGGCATAAAAAGTTTTCTTACATTATCAAATGGTCAGGATATCCCAAATCCCAGATACTTTGTTAGCGAAGAAGAGAACCTGGCAAAAGCACAAAGAAAACTATCAAAGGCTATCAAGGGTTCACCTGAATGGAGGAAAGCACTTAAGGTTGTAGGGCACATTTATGAACGAATAACCAATAAGCGACACGATTTTGTACACAAGGTGAGTCTGGTTCTTGTCAGAGCATATGACCTGATAGTCTTTGAGAACTTAAACATCAAGGGAATGATTAGAAACCATTACCTTGCAAAACACATTGCTGATGTTTCATGGAATAAGTTGATAAGTATCACTACTTACAAGGCAGAATGGGCCGGTAAGCGTGTAGAACTTGTCAATCCTAGAAATACATCTCAAATGTGTTCCGGTTGTGGTCAGATAGTCAGAAAAGAACTGTCAGAAAGAATACACAGTTGTCCTTTCTGCAGTCTTATCTTGGACAGAGACCAGAACGCGGCTATCAATATACTCAGACTGGGGCTACAGTCTGTAGCACAAAAAGCTTAAATACTCTCCACTTCAGTGGAGAGAGTAGTCACCAAATGATTACCTTCAGCCAGCAATATAAAACCCATAAATACTAAAACAATTCCAGATGCTATGAAATAATTCAGGATAACGTGAGTCGATGCCAAGCTCTAAAAAATGTCTATACAAACAGGATCTGTTGCTCATGCTGGTCCTGTCCTTCCTGTCAATTGTCTTTATTCTGGTATCTCCTTTGAATGAGACGCCGCTGAGGATAGTTTTCGCACTTCTGATGATATTCTTCATACCAGGATACGCTTTCATATCAGCCCTGTTCCCCGGCAACCGGGAGATCTCAGGCATCGAGAGATTCACCCTGAGCGTAGGTTTCAGCATAGTGATAATGGTCTTTGACGGATTCATTATCAGCGTTACCCAATGGAAGTTCAGGCCAGATTCTATCACTATATCACTCGCACTACTGACCTTTGCATTTGTTTTCCTGGCGTACCTTTCACGCAGCCGCCTGCCTCAGGAGGAACAGTTCAGCTTTTCATACGCAGCCTTTATCAGATCCCTGAAAGAAGAAGAGAACGATGATGAAGAACTGGATGGTGCGGAGGAGTATGAACAGGACATCCCTCTGCCAGGGAACAAGAAATTCAAGGCAAAGACACGCACAAAGATATCCGCTGTGAAGACAGCTCCTGAAAGGAAAACACCACGCTCTGAGAAGAACATACCTGACAGGATCCCTCCTGCCGTGACAAAGGCCCTGATGATCGCAATGGTACTCTCTATCATCATTGCAGGTGCAATGTTCGTCTATGCAAAGGAAACTAGAGAAAAAGAGACCTTCACTGCACTTTACATACTGGGAGATGGCGGTAAGGCAGAGAACTATCCTTCCACGCTTTCGATGACCCAGCCTACAAGTATAATAGTAGGTATTGAGAACTATGAACATGAAAACGTGAACTATATACTTCGTGTACGGCTGGACGGGACGGTCCTGGGTCAGCGAGAGATATCCCTACAGCATAAAGAAAAGTGGGAGCAGGAGCTTCAGCTAAAACCCGAAGCGTACAAACAGGGCAGGCAAAGACTGGATTTCCTCCTGTATAAGGAAACAGCCACTGGAGGAGCGTACCGTTCAGTACACCTCTGGGTAACACAGGAATTTGGCTCAGCACCAGTGCCTGAAGAGACCACTACTACGATCGATTCCATTACCATCGTTAACCCAACCATGGACCTTAACAGCGGATGGGAATTCATCACCACTAATGAGACCGTTGCCAATGGCTCTTATGTTGAAGCTGCCGGCATATATTCCGGCAGGGCATATGTCATCAACAGCTCATACCGAGGACTATTGCCAATCTCTGAAAGGCACTCCATATCCCAGGAGTTCCAAAGTGACAGCGAAGAGAATGTCCTCCTGTCCGTATACCTGAGAGATACATACACCAAAGGTACTGCCGGTAAGGACGAAGTCCAGTTCAAGCAGGTACTGCTTAACGGTGTAATCGTGTGGACCGACGGTATCAATGGCAATGAAGGATGGCAGCGCTTGCAGGTGCCTGTAACGTTAAGAGAAGGAACGAACACTCTTATGTTCGCACTGGCGCAGAACAGGAACCTGATGCTTGAGCCGGTGGAAATGACAATTGATGAGATCAGTTTCCAGCCGATCTCAGAGGTTTCTCCCTATCTCAGGGAAGACTATACCATTGAGTTCGACCTGCCGGTATCAAAGGTCCTCCCCCTACCCCCATCCGTCAGCAATGAGAACTTCATGGTCAGCTGGAACGGGACGGACATTGGTTCGGGAATAGCATATTACAATATAGACTACAGTACAGACGGCACTACCTGGCAGAGATGGCTTAGCGGCACGACAGAGACCGCTGCTCAGTTCAGCGGAAAAGCTGGCACTACATATTACTTCAGGTCAATGGCAGTAGATAACGCCCAGAACAGGGAGCCCATACATCCTCTCCCCGACACCAGCACAACCATAGATGTCGCCAGGCTGGAAGTGACACTGGATATCACTCCAAACCCCACCAGCGAGTCCACGAACCTGATAGTTGAGGCGACCAGGCCGCTAAGTGAGGTCACCTGCAACCTGAACTCCCAGAATTTCGGAGTCTCGGACACTCTCAAGCTGACCACCAAGGATGGCGGTATCACCTGGACTGGCAAGTACACCCTTAAAGTCAAAGATAATGTCAATGTAGAGGTCATCGCTAAAGACTTCTCGAACAACACAGCACACACATTCGGTACCATCTACTCTGATACCTCACTTGAGAAACTCGTTATAAAGGTCTATCCAGAGAAGACATCCTCAGATGTCGAGATAGGTGTCACACCTTCCGTTGCCCTTCAGGAGACTCCCAAAATCACTGTAAGGGACAGGAACGGTAAGGTCCTCGAAGTTGAATACAAGAGCCTGTCCGGCAACGAGTACATGTACAGTGCAACTATAAACAGCAGCATTGCAGACGGTGCTGCGCGGATCACTGCCACAGCAAAGACATCCGCCTCCGAAAGTCTTTATAAAGAGCAGACCTTCGTTATTGACAGGGTGAAACCTACAATCCAGAGTAATAGCCCGGCAAGTGGTGAGACTGTGACCACAGACAGTCCGACGATCAGGGCATCGTACTCCGATGACCGCGCGGGCATAGACAGGAGCAGTATAATATTGCGTGTCAATGGCATTGATGTGACATCCTCTGCGGAAGTGGGGACAAGCTCTATATTATACACAGCCGCCGGGCTTGGGAACGGACAGGTAGAGGTGTATCTTAGCGTGACAGATCAGGCAGGTAACAGCAGGGAGAAGACATGGACATTCACCGTCAATACAATTTGAGAACAAACAAAGGATGATTAGATGATTATTATCATCATAATCATCCCATATTTGCCCGAATCATTTATATACGAACACTTGCAGAAAGGGCCACTGTTCATAAAATATTGAACATCAAAAAGGTGGTATAAAAATGAGAAGATTGCTTATAGTAGCTTTAATTGCTCTTGTAGCCATGATAGGAACTGCTTCAGCATATACTCCTGATATATGGAATGCTGTAGGTGAGGGTCCCGCAGGAGACCTCACACTTAAACCAGGGGAAACAGTCACGCTTAGTTACAGGATGCAAAGCATCAGCATTATAGAGTATGGAATGGTTCTGCCATACACATCACAGGTAACTGTGTTCAGCGGACCTGGGTCAGCCTCTGACATAACGATCACGACACCCGAGAACGTCACAGTTCCTAATGCAAACGAATACACAGACATCGGTGCCATAACCATCAGCATAGCTGCCAATGCACCGGCAGGAACTATCTACAGGGTTAGCATCGGTGCAGGTCCTGTAATAATAGAGTCCGAGATAGACTCCGCATCAAGATATGTTAACTCAGAGATTCCTGAGTTCCCAACCATTGCTCTCCCGGTAGCAGCAATCCTCGGTCTTGCATTCTTCATGCAGCGCCGCAAGGAAGAGTAAGCCAATAACTTACTCCCTTTTTTCTTTTTAGAAACAACTGCTTTTTTACATTCTTCAATATTAAGTCAGGGACACATTATGCCAGATGTGCAATACTTCACTATCTAAAGTATTTGTTTTAAATCCAGTTCCATCAACTTAAAGTGTGCTTAGCCTTTACACGACGAAGGTTAGGAATTCGAATCCCCTCGGCCCCATGACTCTTTACAAACCCCTATCAGGAAGATGAAGTTGGGAACAAGTTCTCTGAAAAGCCATATCTGCAGCAGTTCTTTATTTCTGAAAGGGTGCCACGGCTGGTGTTATAATTCCACGTTTTGTCAAAGACCTCTTCATTAGTTTCGCAAGTAGCGAAAGAACTGATGGCTAATGCGAAAAAATGATTCTCATTTTGTTTTTGCTCTTTGCATAAGGAAATAATATCAGAAGATAATGGGGAAAATAAAAAGTCAGACATGACCAATAAATCTGCTTTTTCATAATTCTCACTCTGCATCATTCGTACTCCTTCGTATAAGGCCGGTACAACGTCGGTAGTACCATGAAAACTCATTTTCAGGAAGTGTATCAAGTCTCGAATACCTTTTGGAGGAGTAAGATCAAATGTGTCTATTGAATTACTGAAATTGATTAAATAACATTTTCTTTTTTGCGAAGCTGCCTGAGATGTTATACTGAGAGTCAATGCTTTAGCTATATATTCCGGCGGACCTGACATCGAGTTACTTGTATCGAGGCAGATGATGATTGGCCCCATTTTATCTTCGCCAACGACTGTTGCGGTTTGTTGGATAGTTTCTTCAAAGACATCATTTTTGTAGCTTTGCCTGGAAAAACACATCAGTAGCTTTTCAACATATTTAAGGTCAAAAAGCAATGCAAGATCAGAATCGCTTAACAGGGCCAGCTCATGTGGTATCACATTTTCCAGATCTCTGCCAAGCTCAATACCAACAACCATCTCATTGGAGGTGATATCCGGTTTTCTGATATAGTGCTTGATAGTTGAATTAATGATCTCTGTGCGTTCTGATTGTTGTTCCTTTCTTAATCTTCCCATCATCTCGCACAGCTCACGTACTCCTTTGGCCCTATTCAAGTATTCAGCCCACTGTTTAAGAAAAGAGATATCCTGTTCACTTAATTCATCGGCACTTAGATCCCACAGGAGCCCCGGCTCAATATCCAGCTCATCAAATACCTCTTTCATTTGCCGTATGGTTTCAAACCACTCTTCCAAATCCTTAAAAAAGCTTGCGCGAAGCCTGTGGAATTCAGTAAGTTGCCATTCAAGTAACTCTTTCTCATAATCTTTCCTCCATGCTTCCTGTTCATTTCTACGAATAGCATTGAGTACTTTTGTGATGGACTTGCTTTCTTTCCAGTTCACTTCCCTTTGCGCATCAAGTAGTTTTCGTTCCCAGAATGTAGCATTTACATAGGGATGAAGCAACTTAAAATTGTTCAGGTCCTTTAATATTGACTCTTCAGAAGCACCGTGTTCATTGAAGTCCCATTCTGCAAAATTCAATTTAGACAGGTGTTTTTTAAAAGGATTCATATTTTCTAAATAGGTGCATGTCGAGGTCTCCCAGTTACTGACTTTTCTGCTTAGCACAGTTCTAAACCTTTCATCTGTTAGGTCAGAGTATCTCTCTGAATGAAGGATCCCGACAAGCTCTTTTGCTTCAGCAATCTGCTGATTTATAGACTGCATGGGATTGCACCTTTTCTAACAGATGTTCGGCATTTAATTTATGATTTTCCAAGTCCTGGAGAAAAGCATCGAATGCATCAAGTATTAATTCTCTCTTTTCTGCAGGTACGAATGGTGTTTCATTCAACTTTCTTTGAGTATCAACATAATGGATTGTATCATTGATGATTTCCTCAAGCTCGATCAGTGAATTTTTACAAGCATCCTCAAAAGCATATTTAACTCTTGGGCATACGCTTTTTTGAGTACCCCTTTTAAACTTTACAGGCGGAGTTGCGTCAAACCACTTGACATCTGGTGTACCCTTGATAGGATAATCCCAACCACTTTTTAGCAGTTTTTCCTGTATTTTTATCTCACAGGACTTACTCCCATTGAAATTGCATTCCACCCGGGTTTGAGGATTTCCATTCTCATTAATTGGAGCAAATGGTTCATAAGTTCCGATCTTTTCTACTGGGACATAAAAACGAATTTTTGTCTTAACAGGATCAGGACTATTAGGGCTTTTCGCTATTTCAGGGGAAGTAACAGAAAAATACTGCTTCCCTGAAATTTCTTTTGTATCGTAAATATCCTCTGAATGATATAGCGTATCGAAAATACCATTTTCAATATCCTGGTAATTCAATACCCAACTGCTCAACTTCTCATAACTTGGACAGCCATATTGCATTACACACTTAACAACGATTTCATCAATTTGTTCTCTGTTCTCTTCAAGTGTCCACAGGCAATGTCTCAGTATGAATGCATCAACAGGTATCACTTCTGTTCTATCACATAGAAATGCTGAAGCTTTTAATATGAATGCAATTTTTTGCCATCTGCGATCAGAAGCATAAACCGCGATTTTAGGATTAGCTCTGTTGAATCCATCAATAGAAACTCTGATCGAATTAATGATAGCAAATACTTCTCTGGAAATAGTTATCCTGTATATTTCACTCGGAATTTGCTCCCATTCAGCATTAGAGAATTGCAGGCCGTCCGGAACTTGTATGTCAATGGGAACAGGCCCTCCGTAAAGCAATTTTTCAAAATTCTCTCTCTCTTGCATAGGATTTACTGCTATTCGCATCACAAAACGGTCATAGAGGGCTTCCAGACCTTGGTTGACCGGAGGTGTTTCATTGCTTGCAGCAATCAATGCCTTTAGCGGGACTTTTTCGGCCTTACCATTATTTCGATAGATCCTTTCGTTTATAATTGTCAGTAGTGTGTTTAAAATAGCCGGACTGCTTTTCCATATCTCATCAAGAAAAGCAAAGTCGGCAGCAGGCAAATATCCATCTGTTTTACGAACATAATTGTCTTTTTTTAGTTCCTGAATACTAACCGGTCCAAAAACATCTTCAGGAGTACTGAAGCTCTGCATCAGATATTCAAAATGGTTTGTGTCTCTGAACACCTTTGATAAACGGCGGGCAATCAGGCTTTTCGCTGTGCCTGGTAACCCGTATAGAAAAACAGGTTGTCCGGAAATGGCTGAAAGAAGTGAAACTGCAACAATCTCTTCTCTTTCATACAGTCCGTCAGAGCAGATATTAATCAGATATGTAACTCTCTTTTTCATAGAAATGTTTGATTGATGGGAATTCATAAGCCTGCTCTCATTTTAAGATCAAACGGTAAAGCCTTGCGTAATCCAAATGAAATCGATGCTAGCTCATTTTCAACATTCTGTAAGCAGTTTTGCAATCAGTGTATATTGGTGTAAAAGTGTTCCAGCACTTTGTTCACTTAAAGCTGCGCCTATTGAGCAATACATTTCTATAAATATGGAATCCTTATTTCCATATAAGTAAATAACGCTTTGGAAAAGTTGATGCAGGACGTTCATAAGCGTTTCCAGAACTGATACCTGTCATCTTTATGAGATGCATATAGCACTAATTAAGAGGGAATTTAATGCAAGTTGTTTTGATAGGTGGTTTTGCAAGCATGGAAAAGAAAAATGTTCTTTGCTCAGTCGGGAATGAGCTTGTTGCGAGAGATGAAAAAGTGGGTGCAGTGGTTATTGAAGATATGCAAAATTGTGAAGATGGATCAGTCAGCATGGATCCTGCCATCCTTGTCAGAGAGATGATGAACATCCCATGTACATTTATAACTGATCTGGTGAATGAAATGCCGGTGATCTATAAACGATTACTTTTTGACTACCTTTTGATTGAGGTTCCTTTCAGTCTACAGCCTGGAAAAGTCAAGAAAGCTCTTGTAAATCTTGAACTCAATAATCTGTCCTTTGCACCCATCATCTATGTTTTCAATACCAATATGCTCAAAAGTGATGCAAAGATGATCCCAAAGATAATTAGTACCCAGATCATAGAATCAGAGATTATATTTGCAAATGCTGATTCAGCTGATCAGAAAATGCTAGCTGCATTGAACAGGACATTTGAAGGAATAAATACTGCTGCAAAGGTGTTTAAGATTGCTACAGGCCCGGATGAGCGTGAAATTAGTGATTTTGTTGACATGATCATCAACTGGAACAATTGAAATCTGGCAGTACTATTTGCAAAAGTTCCAAAAACAACGGCTCTGTAAAAATCTCCTATATTCGGGCAATAATTAGAGTAACAATAATTCATAATGTACTGCCAGTTATTGATAATATTTGTCGACAAATTAAATATAGATCTTGAAATGATGGGACCACATCAAATTAGAATTGGTACTATCAGTACCAATGTGACATCTTAGTTTCATCTTATTCAGATAGTAACAAAAACCTGCGCATTCAAAAGGACATTTGCCACACGTATACAAACCTACTCAAAAACAGTAAATTGTGTTGGAGTCATCCGCTAACTGATAAGAGCTCAGGAAAAAGGCTATGATAGTATAGAATAATCTTTTGCCACTAGTGACCTGGAAAAACGTAGAAAAGGATACTCTCCTAACTGTGCAAATCATGGTACATCATCATAATGATGATGACCACTTCGGGCTCTTTTTGCAAATGTATATATAGGAACAAAGATGAGTATGCATGTTTAAGACAAACTTTACTAAAGTAAAGGTGGTACAAAATGAAAAGAACATTAGCAATACTATTCGTCGCCATTATGGCCATGGCAGGAACTGCATCAGCATATGATGCATTCATATGGAACGCAGCAGGAACAGGAGCAGCACCACAACCTCTCGTACTCAAGGCAGGTGACTCAATAACATTGAGTTTCCGTGCTGAGAACATTGCGCCAGCAGCCGTTGGTGTTCCATTAGTTTACGACTATACTGTTGTTGCCCTTGCAGGAGGAGCACAGGTTTCTGATATCACCGTGAATCTTCCAGCAGCATTTACTCCAACTGCCACAACTGACACTGATATTGGAGCCATAGAAGTTACATTGGATGCAGCGGCACTATATGGTGCAGAATACCGTGTAACAATTAAAGCAGGCGATGAACAAGTGGACATAGACTTTGGATCAGCTTCAAGGAACATTGAATCCATCCCTGAGTTCCCAACCATTGCGCTCCCAATAGCAGCAATCCTCGGTCTTGCATTCTTCATGCAGCGCCGCAAGGAAGAGTAAGCCAATAACTTACTCTCAACTTTTTTCCTTTCTTTTTTCTTTTATCCTTCCTCATTACTCAAACCTTATATTCCTGCAACCCCATTCTTTTCTGAAAATACCAGAAGATGATTATTATGGAAGAACTGATCACTAAATTATCAAATGCACACGGCATATCCGGCAGCGAAGGGAACATCCGGGCAATCCTTGAAGAGGAACTCAGACCCTATGTGGACGAAATGAGAGTGGACAAGATGGGTAATCTCATCACGGTCAAAAAAGGCGATGGCCCATCAATTATGCTTGCTGCACACATGGACGAGATCGGGCTCATGGTCAAGTATATCGACGACAAGGGCTTCCTCAGGTTTGTCAAGATCGGAGGATGGTTCGATCCCACCCTGCACAGCCAGAGGGTAATTGTACATACCGAGAAAGGTCCCATACCAGGAGTCATCGGATCAAAGCCTCCGCATGTCATGAAGGATGAGGACAGGAAGAAACCGGTCAATGCGGATGATATGTTCATTGATGTAGGTGCTAACGACAAGGAAGATGCACTGAATATGGGAATCATTATAGGTACCCCTGTTTCCATGGACCGTGAGGTCAAAAAGCTCGCAAACGGGAAGATAACCGGAAAGGCCTTTGATAACAGGGCAGGCTGTGCCATTATCATCGATGTCATGCGCCAGATATCAAAGATGGACATCAAAGCAACAGTCTATGCAGTCGGTACAGTGCAGGAAGAAGTAGGCCTCAAGGGTGCCAGGACATCTGCATTCGGACTCAATCCCGACCTTGCCATAGCGATCGACACGACCATCCCTGGCGACCATCCGGGAATCGATAAGAAGGATTCAGTGCTGGACATCGGCAAAGGAGGAGCCATCACCATAGCAGATGCAGCAGGAAGAGGCTTGATCGCCGCACCGCAAGTGGTCAAATGGCTTACCGAGACAGCTAAGAAGAACGACATCCCATTCCAGACAGATGTCGGGGACGGTGGCACAACAGACGCCACAGCCATCCACCTTACAAGGGAAGGCATTCCCTCCACCGTGGTCAGTGTTGCAACAAGGTACATCCATTCACCAGTAGAGGTCCTTGATGTTGCCGACCTGAAGCATTGCTCAGACCTCATAGCAAAGGCAGTGCTCAGTGTGAATGACTATTTCTGAGCGGATAGGGGGTTCACACCCTTTCTTTTTTATTTCTTGTCCTTCAAAAAAGGTATTTTCATAGTTTTTTTAGACACAGATTTACACCGATTAACACGGATTACGGAAAAACAATAGTTCTCAGAATCTTTTTGGACCAAATCGGTGTAAATCAGCGTTAATCCGTGTGTGGAATACAATCCCAGGAATTGCCTGGCAATTGTTAGATGAGAAGATTTTTGAAAGATGATTTCTTCAAACATCCTTATAATCTGACATCACGTGAACAATCGTGATAGAATAATCGTCATACATATATAGCACTTCAGTATATCCCTCTACGCTGTTATTTGAACAGACAACAAATTGTGAGGGATTATATTATTTAAAAATGTCCGGTTTTTAGACACGACTCTCAGAGACGGCGAACAGACACCAGGTGTAGCGCTCAGCAGCGATGACAAGGTAGCTATTGCCAGAAAGCTGGACGAACTGGGCGTGAATGTGATCGAGGCAGGCTCTGCCATCACATCCGAAGGTGAGCGCGAGTCCATCAGAGCCGTTGCAGCGGAAAGATTGAACGCCGAGATCTGCAGCTATTGCAGGATCATGAAGCAGGATGTGGATTTTGCCCTGGCGTGTAACGTGGATTCGATTCATCTCGTAGCGCCCGTATCCGACCTGCACATCCAGGTGAAACTGCGCAAGGACAGGGAGACCGTGAGGCAGATGGCTATTGAGACCACCGAGTATGCCAAAGAGCACGGCCTCATCGTAGAACTGAGCGGAGAGGATGCTTCAAGAGCAGATATGGATTTCCTCAAGTCCCTTTACATTGACGGTATACAGGCAGGCGCAGACAGATTATGTTTCTGTGACACCGTAGGATTGCTTGTCCCGGAGCGGACAGATGCCATATTCAGGGATATGACATCTGCCATCAGCACACCCATTAGCATTCACTGCCACGACGACTTCGGGCTTGGCACCGCGAACACCGTTGCAGCCCTTCGCGCAGGCGCCAGCCAGGCACATGTGACCATCAACGGCATCGGTGAAAGGTCTGGCAATACCTCGCTGGAAGAAGTGGTAATGACCATTGAGTGGTTATACAAGTGTAAGACCGGCATTAATACAAAAGAGATCTTCAAGACCTCAAGACTTGTGAGCAGGCTGACAGGCATACCCGTGGCCCCTAACAAATCCCTCGTCGGAGGGAATGCATTCACCCATGAGGCAGGTATCCATGTACATGGCCTCCTGGCAGACACATCCACATACGAGCCCATCCGGCCCGAAGTCATAGGCAGGGAGCGCAAGATAGTACTTGGCAAACACGCGGGCAAAAGCTCGGTCACCCTTGCTGTAAAAGAAATGGGACTGACTGTTGATGACAGCCAGCTCCAGGAGATCCTCGACAGGATAAAGGAGCTTGGAGACCACGGAAAAAGAGTTACTGACGCAGACCTGCAGACCATTACAGAAACCGTGCTCAACATCCAGAGAGAGGCAAAGGTCGTCCTGGAAGAATACACAGTAGTTTCAGGCAACAGGGTCATACCGACAGCTTCTGTGAGAATGAGGGTGGATGGTGTAGAAGTCATAGAGGCAAGTGTGGGCGACGGACCTGTGGATGCAACCCTTGCCAGCATCAAGAAAGGTATCAAGAGCCTTGGTGATGTACAGCTGGAAGAGTACCATGTGGATGCTATCACCGGCGGCACCGATGCGCTTGTAGAAGTACTTGTAAAGCTCTCCAAGGACGGAAAGATGGTGACATCCAGAGGTGCACGAACAGATATTGTGATGGCGTCCGTGGAAGCCGTGCTCAACGGCATCAATCGCCTGATCTGAAAACATATTTGCTTGCATACTCATTAAAAAAGTAATCATAATCAGAGGATTCATATGACCGGATCTACCGAAAGAATGACAGGAGCCAGAGCCCTCATCGAGTGCCTGTACAGGGAAGGAGTTGATACCATCTTCGGATACCCCGGAGGAGTTCTGCTCCCTATATACGATGAACTGTACAGTTCCAACATCCGCCACATACTGGTAAGGCACGAGCAGGCCGCCGCACATGCAGCGGAGGGGTATGCACGGGCCACTGGCAAGACAGGTGTCTGCCTTGCAACCTCAGGACCAGGAGCAACCAATCTGGTCACAGGCATAGCGAACGCATACATGGATTCCATACCCATGGTAGCACTTACCGGGCAGGTGCCCAGTTCAATGATAGGTAACGACGCGTTCCAGGAAGCTAACATCACGGGCATAACCATGCCCATTACAAAGCACAACTACCTTGTACAGGATGTCAAGGAACTGCCAAGGATCATCAAAGAGGCTTTCCACATCGCATCCACCGGGAGGCCCGGACCTGTACTTGTTGACCTGCCCAAGGACATTACAACAGATATGATCGATTTCTATTACCCGGACAAGGTGGAACTGAGAGGCTACAACCCCACATATCAGGGAAATCTCCAGCAGATCAAGAAAGCCGCCGTAGAGATAGAGAGATCTTCAAAACCTGTGATATATGCAGGCGGAGGAGTGATCAGCGCAAATGCTGCTGCTGAACTGAAAAAACTTGCCGAGAAGATCCAGGCACCTGTGACCACAACCCTCACCGGCATGGGGGGTTTCCCTGGAAACCATCCCCTGTTCATCGGAATGCCGGGCATGCACGGCACAAAGTATGCGAATTACGCCATCCAGGAATCAGATCTGCTGATCGCTGTGGGTGTAAGGTTCGATGACAGGGTCACAGGTAAAATAAAATCCTTTGCCTCGAATGCAAAGATAATCCACATTGACATCGACCCTGCAGAGATATCAAAGAACGTGAAGGTCGACATACCCATTGTAGGGGATGCAAAGTGGATACTTTCCCACATCATGAAGTACACAGGGAAATCCCAGTCAGAGGAATGGCTGGAAAAGATAGAAGGATGGAAGAAGCAATATCCCCTCCACTACATGGAACCTGCCGGGGACGAGATCAAGCCCCAGTATATCGTCGAGCAGATCAATGCAGTATGCCCCGATGCCATCGTAGTCACAGAGGTCGGACAGCACCAGATGTGGGCTGCCCAGTATTTCAAATACACAGAGCCTAGGACCTTCATATCCTCAGGCGGGCTCGGGACCATGGGCTACGGGTTCCCTGCCGCCATAGGCGCAAAGGTAGCCAGGCCTGACAAGGTGGTCATCGATGTTTCAGGCGACGGTTCCTTCCAGATGAACTCGCAGGAGATGGCGACCATCGTGCAGAACAATATCCCTGTCATCATTGCCATATTCAACAACGGATTCCTGGGCATGGTCAGGCAGTGGCAGGAGATATTCTACGGTAAGAGGTATTCCTCTACCTGTATAAGAGACAGCGTCGACTTTGTCAAGCTTGCCGAAGCGTACGGTGCCCTGGGAATAAGGGCAACAAAACGTGATGAGGTCCGCCCTGCTATTGAAAAGGCCATCGCATCAGGCAGACCCACCCTTATTGACTTCATAGTTGAGTGCGAGGAAAATGTTTCACCCATGGTCCCGGCTGGTGCTGCTATCAATGAAATACTTGACCTGGAGAGGAAAGAATGAGGCACACACTTTCAGTTCTGGTTGAGAACAGGCATGGGGTACTCGCAAGGGTCGCAGGCATGTTCGCAAGGAGAGGATATAACATTGACAGCCTGACTGTCGGGGTCACAGAAGACCCCACCATTTCCCGCATGACAATTGTGGTCAGGGGAGATGACCAAGTCCTCGAGCAGGTCACAAAACAGCTCAACAAGCTCATCGATGTCATCCGTGTCAGCGACCTTAAAGCAGAAGATACCGTTGAGAGGGAAATGGCACTGTTCAAAGTGAGTTCGGATGTCAACAACAGGTCCGAGATCATGCAGATAGTGGACATATTCCGCGCAAGGATAATCGACGTGGCTCCAAAGTCAATGATCGTGGAAGTGACGGGCGACGAAACCAAGATAGAGGCAATAGAGCAGCTCCTGCGTCCTTTCGGGATAAAGGAAATGGTCAGGACCGGCAAGGTCGCCCTGAGAAGAGGGGCGAAAGGTGTTTCAAGCTGAAAGCACAGTTAACACCATATTTTTATTTACGGATAAGATTCATTCATATAAATATTCACATAAAGAGGTACTAGATAATGGCACAGATGTTCTACGATAATGATGCAGACCTTACTGCACTGAAAGGGAAGAAAATAGCAGTTATGGGTTATGGAAGCCAGGGGCACGCCCAGGCACAGAATCTTCATGACTCCGGCCTTGACGTGGTCGTGGGCTTAAGAAAGGGCAGCAAGCGCTGGAAACAGGCCGAGGATGATGGCCTTAAGGTCATGACAGTGGCAGATGCAGCAAAAGCTGCAGACATCATACAGATACTCCTGCCTGACGAGACACAGTCCCAGGTATATTACAGCGAGATCGAGCCAGGACTTGAAGCTGGGAATGCCATTGTGTTCTCACATGGATTCAACATCCATTACAACCAGATAGTGCCCCAGAAGGACATTGACGTCTACATGGTCGCACCAAAGAGCCCCGGGCACCTGGTCAGAAGAACCTACAGGGAAGGCGCAGGAGTCCCCGGACTTATCGCAGTTTACCAGGATGCCACAGGCAATGCAAAGAACCTTGCACTTGCACACGCAAAGGGTGTCGGATGCACACGTGCCGGAGTATACGAGACAAGCTTCCGAGAGGAAACCGAGACCGATCTCTTTGGAGAGCAGGTCGACCTGTGTGGTGGAGTAGCCTCACTTATCAAGATGTCATTTGAAGTGCTGACCGAGGCAGGATACCAGCCTGAAATGGCATACTTTGAGACATGCCACGAGCTCAAGCTCATTATCGACCTTATCTACGAGGGCGGGCTTGAGAAGATGTGGTACTCCGTTTCCAACACTGCAGAATACGGCGGCATGACAGTGGGACCTAAGGTCATTAACGAACTGTCCAGGGAAGCCATGTACGATGCATTGGAAAGGATCCAGAACGGAGAATTTGCCCGTGAGTTCGTGCTTGAAGGCAGGGCGAACAGGCCTGTGCTCACAGCCATGGAAAGGATGGACAGGGAACACCCCGTGGAAATCATCGGCAAGCAGATCAGAGCAAAGATGCCCTGGCTCAACAGCGGACTTAACGAAAAGTAGGCCTTCAGCCTGCATCTATTTCTATTTTTGATCTTAAAACATTGACCATTAACCGGAGGTTTGCAATGCCAGGAACTATCGAGACGATTCTATCAAGACGCAGCATACGGGAATTCACGCAAGCAAAGGTCCCAAGGGAAGACATCACCACCATCCTCAACGCAGGCAGATGGGCACCTTCGGGACTTAACAACCAGCCATGGAAATTCATAGTCATCCAGCAGAAAGAGACAATGGAAAAGATGGCCGCGTGCACTCATTACAGCAAGGTCGTAAGCAATGCACCCCTGCTAATAGCTGTGTACCTTGATCGGGACACAATGTACAACCGGACAAAGGACCTGCAGGCCGTGGGCGCTGCCATACAGAATATGCTGCTTGCCTGCTGCGAGCTGGGGCTTGGAGCGGTCTGGCTTGGAGAGATATTGAACAACAAAGATAAAGTTAACTTGATTCTTAGTTGTCCCGAATCCATGGAGCTTATGGCCGTGCTTGCCATAGGGTATCCGGGAGAAAAAAATGCCAAATCCTCAAGAAAGCACATAAAAGATATCTGCTACGAAGAAAAGTATGCAGAAGAATGGAAGTAAAATATATGGAGGCTAGGAGACGAAGACAATGATTGTGGAGAAAGGAGGTATTTTTTTCGCAGACCCAACCAAAGAAGGGTTATGATTGCGATTTATTTCTATTGTGTAGTATGGACAGTCTTCGTCTCCAAATCATAGAATGTGTTCCATATATTTAAGTTTTTTTCAAATTTGGAGTAATACAAGATTGTTTGATTTAATGCTAAATCAAATTTGATTGATTAATCCTTTTTTAACCTTCTGGAGACACACTGCCGGTTTATACACAACTCCCTTGCATCCTTATCTTTTTCCTTTATCCCCAGTTTCTTCCAGCCGCACTGCTCGCACTCACCGGCGATCGTCAGTTTGCCTTCTTTTGGAAGGGATTGCGTAAACCCGCACTTCTGGGTACATGCCAGAAAACGGGTATCCTTCATGGCAAGAATGAACATCGATCCCTCACATTTAGGGCAGGTACCTACGACATCTGGCGGGAAGCAAGCCTTCTCAAGCTCGCACGTAAAACACGGACCTATACCCACCGACCAGTAATACTTTGTACCCACTTTCAGGACAGCGATTCCCGACTTGTTGCACTGCTTCGACCTGGCTATTACAAGAGCACCCTCCTTAGGAAGCGGATAAGTCTTCCTGCAATCCGGATAACCGCTGCAGCCCACGAACCTGCCCTTGTCGGTCTTGACTATACGTAGCATCCGGCCACATTCAGGGCACTGGCCGATAAAGTTCTTCTTGTCAGCAGCAACCTGCTCATCGGTGATCGTCCCGGCCATTTTCCGGACTATCTGCTCCCTGTTTGTGATCAGATGTGAATACATATCCCGGATAAGCACGGAGCCCTCTTCAAGCGCACCCTCAAAGCCTTTTTTCCCATCCTCCACATCCTGGATAAGAGCCTCAATACGAGACCGGACATCAGGCTTCACAAGTATCGGAACCGTGGAGTCAAGAGCCTCCATAAGCGTAAACCCGGTATCAAGGATAGAGATGGTCTTGCCCTTTGTTTCAAAATATCCGCGTTTTTTGTTGGTCTCTATATGAGAGGGAGCTGTGGCTTTGGTGCCTATCCCGTATTTGTCCATCAGGGTCAGCAGCTCTGCCTCTGTCAGCCTTTTGGGAGGGGTTGTCTGTGATTTGGTATTGCTCAGTTTTTTGATCGCTATTTCCTCTTTCACAGCTATATCGGGAAGGAACTTGTCGTTCTTCGTCTCAAAGGGATATACGGCCAGCCAGCCTGCATTTTTCATTACAGAACCCGTGGCATCGAATATCTCTTCCTTGACGCTTATCTCAAGATGGGTCTTTTCAAAGATTGCAGGCTGCATGAGGTTGGCGAGGAAATGCCGGGCTACCAGATCATACACTTTCCAGGCATCAGGCATCCTTACACTTTTCTCGACATCTGCTTTCGTAGCTGCCCGGATAGGATGTATGGGCGGGTGGTCATGCCCGTCACGTGTCCCGTTCCTGCATGTAATGGGCAGCCTGGAAAGAATGGCCATCGCATACTCCCGGTATTCCCCCGAAGCAAAGCCCAGGACCTTCATCTTAAAATCGAAATCATCTGCATACTTATTGGTCTCGGTCCTCGGATAGCTGGTAAAACCCGACAGATAAAGCTGCTCTGCGATCTCAAGGGCATTTTCCGGGCTTATCCCAAGGAACTTGGAAGCACGCTTGAGGAACTCAGTAGTATTAAGCGGATAAGGAGGACTTGTTATGGATTCCTTTACGCTTTTCTTTGCAAGGATTCCTGTTTTGGAGCCTTTTATACGGCTGAAGATCTCATCGGCCTTTGCCTTATCGTGGATATGACCACTGCGATGGGTACCCGTAAAATCGATGTTCGAATGGCTAAAGGTCCCCTCTATCTTCCAGAAGTCCTTTGACTTGAAATCAAGTATAAGTTTTTCACGCTCGTAAACGAACCCGCATGTAGGCGTCTGGCAGGGACCGATGGAAATGATATCCTTGGTACGCGCCCTTTGCTGGACTGCCAGAGTCAGGAACCGGGTGAAGGCTGCACCCATCTTAAGGTCCAGTATCTGACGTGCCTCTGCAGACATCGCAAGGTTGAAGTCCGGTTCCACAAGATTGCTAAATGCCTGTCTGATCTCGCTTTCGGACAGCGAGGAAAAACGTGCCCTTTTCACGGGGGACTTTGATACCTTCTCCGCAAGGGATTTGGCCTCAAAGCCAATGTTCTCACCTTCCCGGTCAAAGTCACATGCAAGTATTATCTCATCGGCACCTTTTGAAACTAATGCTATGGCTGCTGCATAGGGCTGCTTGGTCACGTTCTTCACAGGAGGGGTATCAAGAAGCACTGCAGGATCGCAGCCACGCCAGTTGTTTAGTTCGGGAGGAAAATCATATCCCATGATATGACCTGATAGCCCCATTATCCTCCATTCCTTCCCATCTTTTTTGAAGTCGTATACCGGAATGCCCTCTATTGATGCCCGGTTGAACCCCCCTTCGCTCAGTATACCGGCAATCTGTGCCGCTGCTTTGTTCTTTTCCGTGAATACGACGATGGACATGCATGCCATTATGAGTTGATATTAGATAAGAGTTGAGCTTGCGGAGTGAAAGTAATATTATCATCGTGCCCTGTTGAAAGCTCCTAAAAAAATATACCATCCATATAACTTATTATTAGCATTATTATAAAATGTGTATACTTTGAGGTCTGTATATAAAATGTCAACGACTCCCGACTGAAGTCGAGAGCTTGCACTTCAAGTTCTCAGCTTCCTGAGCAGAATGCAATAGGCTGGTTGATGACAGCCCTTAAAGCAAGGTTTTTGCTTGCATTGAAATCTGCATTTTCTGTATGGCCACATTTCTGACATGAGAATATGCCCTGTTTCTTCCTGTTCATATCTGAAATATGAGTACATACCGAACATTGCTTTGATGTATATGCAGGATTCACGAACCTGACAATAACTCCATGTATCCTTGCCTTGTATTCTATGAAGTTTCTCAGTTCGTTGAATGCCCATTTGACATGTTTGTCCCTATCTGCTTTTCTAACCATTGTCCTTTCACGAATCCCTGTCAGTTCTTCCAGGGCTATCGATCTGTTTGTGTCTTTAGCAGCTTTGACAATATCTTTGGAGATGACGTGATTTGTATCTTTCTTGAATCTCCTTTCTCTACCACTTACCTTTCTCAGATGCTTTTTTGCTGAATAAGTTCCAAATGATTGTAGTTTCGACTTTATCCCCGCATACTTTTCCCTTACTTCCTGGCATTTCTCTCCGGAATATATCTTTCCGTCAGAAGTTGCTGCAATGTTAACGATTCCAAGGTCAACTCCAAGGAACTCTTCTGAATTCGTCAGTTCTGCTTCCTTTTGATTGATGAGTACCTGAAGATAGAATTTCTTGTTTTTGTATATGAGATCGGTCTGGCCATTTATTCTGTCGATGGTCTGACCTTTCCTGTACTTTATTCCGGTTTTGATCCTGCCGTCCAATGTAAGGATTGAAGCCATATCATTGTTTATGGATAGTATCCTCTGATCATAAACAACAGCTCCACGTGGTTGGAATTGATGGGGTACTTTTTTGTCAACTTTGTAGCTTTCAGCTACTTTTGCAAGTGCCCTGACAGCTAACTGAGAGGATAACGAGAATTTTTCTCTGATCTCATAGTAGAGGTGGTTCTGTAATTTGACTTTACTGAATATTTGCTTGTGGTATACAAAATCTGAAATGTAATTGCATGCTTCATTGAAGGATTCCATTGTTCTCAGTAACTGGTCATGTTGTTCCTGAGTGGTTACTAATTTACTTTTTATTGTTAGGAGCATGCTATCACATAAAATATATGGATACATATGACTTTAAAGTACAGTAAGTAGACTGAAAGTATTCGGGTTCAGATCTAAAAGAAAGGCTAGATCGTTGTAGTTAACGGAATTCCTCCTGCAACTGAAGTTACAGGCATCCTTCCTTAATTCATCGTGAAACGTAAGAATGTGAAACGTATATATCTATCTAAACTATAATTGCAGCCGTAAACAGACACCAACGCAGGAATAGTAAGAATGACATTAATGGAAGATGCAAAGAAAGGCATGATCACCCCCGAAATGGAAATCGTCGCCAGGAACGAGGGAATTGAAGCCAGGACAATATGTTCCTGCATTGCAAAAGGCACGATAACGATTCCCAATAATACGCAAAGGGAGTGCAGACTGATTGGTATCGGGAAATATCTCAGTACCAAGATCAATGCGAACATAGGCACATCCAGGGATTACATAAATATAGACGACGAGGTGGGGAAGGCAGTGACTGCACAGAGATACGGCGCAGATGCGCTCATGGACCTTTCCACCGGAGGAGACCTGGACCTTACCAGAAAGAGAATAATGGATGCTGTGGAGCTGCCAATAGGATCTGTCCCTATCTACCAGGCAGCAGCGATGCAAAAGACCGTTGTTGACATGACATCGGACGACATGTTCAACGCTGTACGTAAACATGCAAAGGATGGAGTGGACTTTGTCACAGTCCATGCAGGAGTTAACCTCAATTCCATACAGCGTCTCAAAACAGGCGACAGGATCACCAACATTGTCAGCAGGGGAGGTTCATTCACCTTCGCCTGGATGATACACAATGAACAGGACAATCCCTTCTATTCAGAGTATGACTACCTTCTGGAGATAGCCCACGAATACGACATGGCAGTGAGCCTCGGGGACGGCATGAGGCCCGGCTGCATCCACGATGCCTCAGACAGGCCATCGTTTATGGAATTCATCACCCTCGGAGAGCTTGTGAAAAGGACCAGGGAAGCAAACGTGCAGTGCTTTGTGGAAGGCCCCGGACATGTACCAATCGATGAGATAGAGCTGAGTGTCAAAGGAATGAAGAGCCTGTGCGACAACGCCCCGCTCTACCTGCTCGGCCCTCTTGTCACCGATATCGCCCCCGGCTACGACCACATCACAGGAGCCATCGGAGGGACATTCGCCGGCATGTGCGGCACCGACTTTTTGTGCATGACCACACCTGCCGAGCACCTGGCCCTTCCGACCAATGATGATATCAGGGAAGGCACCATTGTGACAAAAATAGCAGCTCACGCCGCAGATCTCGCAAAAGAGGGACAAAGGGAACGAGCAAGGGCCGTTGACGACAAGATGGCACACGCCCGTAAGAACCTTGATTGGGAAACGCAATTCAGCCTTGCTATCGATGGCGAGCGTGCAAGGCATATCCGGGAAAGCAGGATAACCGGCAGCGGTGCATGTTCCATGTGTGGTGACCTGTGTGCAATGAAGATCGTCAGCAAGGCGCTGGAAGAAGAAGAAGAGAGCAAAAATTAAGCTATTTTCTGCGTTTTCAAAAAAGAGGACGGATCAATACGATCCGTCAATCCATATCACTGTTTCTTGAAACACATGAACCAGTCAAGACAGTACTTGCCATCTTCAGCGGATTCCATTCTCTCCTTTGCTACTCCGCATGATCCTGGTGGCGGGATAATGACATCTTCACCCGGCTGCCAGTTTGCCGGTGTTGCAACACCCTCCGCATCTGACTTTTGCAAGGCTTTAAGCAGCCTCATGACCTCGTCCATATTCCTGCCGTTTGAGAGTGGGTAGTAGAGTATGGCCCTTATCTTGGCCTTAGGATCGATCATGAAAACGGCCCTTACAGCCTGGGTGTCAGAAGCGGTTGGCTGAAGCATCCCAAACTTCCTTGCGATATCCATCTTGAGGTCAGCGATCACGGGGAAAGTGATCTCCACATCTTTCATTCCCTTGTACTCTATCTTTTCCTTGATGGTACGAAGCCATGCAATATGGGCATAGATGCTGTCGATGGACAGGCCTATGAGCTGGCAGTTTAGGGCGTTGAACTCACCTTCCATACTTGCGAATGTCATGAACTCTGTTGTACAGACCGGAGTGAAATCTGCCGGGTGGCTGAAAAGGATAACCCATTTGCCTTTGTAATCCTTTGGGAAATTGATCTCACCCGCAGTCGTAACTGCTTTGAATGAAGGTGCATCGTCACCTATTAAAGGCATGAAGGTTACCGGGGACTCACCCGCAGTTCTCTCTGCTATGCTTTCCTTGACCCTGCGGATGCTAGTATCCACATATTCGGTTATATCTTTAGTCTGCTTGTCTAATTCCTTATCCAGTTCCATCTCTTTGATGTTGCGGGACAGGTTATCCTTCAATTCCCTGAACTGCTCTTCAATATATTTTCGTGTATCCTTTTTCTCACTCATGTGTATCACCTTTAATCAAATGGGAAGTATTGCCTGCGCGACAGAATATGTTCCTGCAGCTAAATATCCCCACGTGAACTACCACCCTATGAATAGGGTGGCTTCCTGCTTCATCATCGAATCCAACGACTCAATTCCACAGGCTTGAACTGTAGTTCCTACAGCACGATTTAGAATATTGATAGCTGCATTGTGGTCACGGTCAAGAACTAATCCACAGTATGGACAATTATGTACCCTTACTGCAAGTGGTTTCTCGACTTTTTGACCACATTTGCTACAAAGTTGTGATGTATTATATGGATTGACTAATTCTACAAACTTACCAGCTTCTTCCGCTTTGTATTTTGTAATCTGAATTAGATTACTCCATGATGCATCATGTATTGATTTTGAAAGTCTTGAATTTTTAACCATATTCATTACATTCAGGTCTTCAAAAGCTATGAAATCGTAAGCATTAATGAGTTCCCTACTTATTTTATGGTTAAAATCATTTCTTTGATTGCGTATTTTTCGATGCAATCTGTTTACCTTGTCACATTGTTTTTTCCAATTATTAGAAAACTTCCTTTTTTTGCTAAGATTACGTTGTTGTTTCTTTAATTCATCCTCCGTATTGCGATAATAATTTGGAGAATCTATTTGAGTACCATCACTTAATGTAACCAGAGAATTAAGTCCTACATCAATACCAACAAAAGTAACAGGTTCTACAGGTGTTGTATTATTCTCAATGACTACGGAGAATGTAACATACCATTGTTTACCATCTCTGTGGATAGTACAAGTCTTGATTTTACCTTCAATTTCTCTATGTTGAACTATCTTTATTTCTCCAATCTTTGATAACTTCAACTTTTTTCCAGAAATGTTAAAACCAGATTGTGGATAGGTAAAACTATTATATCTTTTCTTACCTTTGAAACGAGGATAACCTGCTTTGGCACCTCCATTCTTACATCGTCTAAAAAAGTTATCAAAGGATTTGCCTAATCTCCTGATTACATCCTGTTTAACCTGAGAATGAACATCGATATCAAATTCAAGATATTGAACCTGATATAATTGTTCCATTGTTGATAATCCCTGATTACATCGGTCGTATGCGTTTCTACGGTCTGCAAGAAATTCGTTATAGATATATCTACAAACATCAAGTGTCTTATTCAAAGTCACTTCCTGTTGTTTTGTAGGATATAATCTAAACTTATATGATTTTTGCATTGAATACCTATAGGTCAGCAACGTTTAAATAACTTTTGTACCTATAAGTGGATATGTCTTATTCAAGCTCTGCTGTTTATGAAATCAATTATCATATCGTATGGTGTACTAAATATCGAAAACAAGTTATGAACGATGAATTAAAACAATTTCTCGATGACCAGATAAGAACTATTGCCGATTCTAAGGAATGGGAAATACTTGAACTTGAAGTCATGCCCGAATATATACATCTCTTCATATCTGCACCACCATTCATAGCACCTACTGATATCGTTAAGATAATGAAAGGAGTGACTACAAAAAGAGTATTCCAGAAGTTCCCTGAACTACGAAAAAAAGAATTTTGGGGTAATCATCTTTGGTCACCAAGTTATTATGTTGGTTCACATGGTCAAGTATCTGCTGAAACAATTAAGAAATACATTGACGGAAGTTCCAATAGGGGCCGTAATTCATCCACCTGCTCCAGTTCAGAGAACTGGAACTCCCATTAAATCTTCGATTTAACGTGAGTTTAAAAACGGTGGTCTTCTTAGTTCAACGTGATAAAGGCAATACTCAAGACTTACGTAAACAATAGAAAGAATTTGGGTGGAAAATCACTCCACCATTTCCTCATTCTCCTGTGACCATGCAGGCTGGTCTATGGCAAAGTACTCAAGATCAGTCTCCCCTGTATTCACTGTATGTTGCTTTGAGTTCGCAGGTACGAGAACTAACTGTCCTTTACTAAGCCCAAATGGCACATCTTCTATGCAGAGTATACCTTCACCTGCAAAGACATAATGTGCTTCAGGATTCTTCATCATGTGAGCTTCAATGGAACCGCCAGGTTTGATTATTACATGAGCAATGCTGTAATCAACACCCAGATCCATGTCAACGACTGCAGGATGGAGGACATTCCCAATAGATACGTTTCCAAAGCGTGTAAAATATTCAATGTCTTCAGGATTGTTGGTATAAACGTAGTCGTCTACATAGAAACCGCAGGTTACGACGTAGGTCTGATCACCGATCAAAGCCCTCTTGACAAATGTATGCTTCAGGGTAGGAGAAGTCTCACCGGGCTTTGGCCACCGGTAACTGATCCATCCCTCGCCTTCTTCACTGAGGGCAGTACCTATAAAAAGCTCATCTAAAGCATCACCATTATAATCTTTAAGACCTATCACACTCTCGCCTTCACTGCTTACATTCGGAGCATAGGCCACGCGTATTCCTTCAGTTGTCCAGATGCTGAGATAAGTACTGTTGTGATACCACTTGCTGTCCTTCTCTCGGAATTCATCAAATGCAAGCTCACCTTTTTCATTCATCAGTTCAACGGCTTCGTTTACCAGCAACATTGTACTCTCTTTATGAGAAGATAAAACGCTCTGTCCTTCATTAACTCCTACAACACTGTCCCCGTTTTCCAATTCATAAACGGCTGCGTCTTCTGGTTGTACGCAACCGGCAACTGCCATCACCAAAAAAGCCATGGACAGAACACAAAGCATTTTTTTAAGATCATTCATACTATAACACCTGCCAAATTTAATTATCAATCAAACGTATTCTTTACTGATTTAAAAAACCGACATTATAAGGTACAGATAATATTAATAGTGAGGTAATTATTAATATTATATTTATGTTACCACTATTAGTGATAATTTCATATTGATGTATGAATTATAAAACTAATCTCATACCCTGATTTTCATACCGACTAAAGAAAACAGGCAGTAACTACCAATATATAGAAGTACATTTCAAAATACAGTAGCCAGGCGTATTTCCCAAAGAAAGGGGTTTGAGTCTAGCCTGAAGACGGAAGCATGGGGCAATTGATGATACCGGAGCTATTAAAGATACTGGAACTGAGCCTGCTGGAACTGCTGGTATTCGTAGGTCCTGTACTACTGCTAGGTCTCCTGCTGGGCAACATGGAAAAACGTGCGAACAGATATTTTAGAAAAAATATAGGAAATAAGGCCCTTCTTCTGACAGCATGGATAGGAGTGCCGGTGCATGAGACCGGACACCTGCTCATGTGCTGGCTGTTCAGGCATAAGGTCACAAAAGTGAAACTTCTGGACCTCAAGAGCAAGGATGGCACCCTTGGCTACGTCAGGCACAGTTATAACAGGAAAAGTCTTTACCAGGGCCTGGGGAATTTTTTCATAGGGATAGGGCCTATCTTAAGTGCCAATCTGTTTCTCATCGTGAGTATGAATCTGCTGCTTCCAGGCGTTTTCAGGGAAGTTACGGGTCAGATGCTGCTGTTTAGCAGCATGACCGCATTCGGATCTTCGGGCCTGGAATACATAGCCGGTTTTTTGTTGAGCATAGTATCAAGCCTGTTCGACCTGTCTAACGCCGGCAACATCAAATTCTGGATATACATCTTCCTGGCTTTTGGAGTTTCGTCCCACATTGCCCTGAGCCCTGCAGATCTCAAAGGTGCTGCAAAGGGATTACCTGCCCTGTTCATCCTTCTTTTGTTAGCCAATATACTTGCATATGCACTTGACATGAACACAGAAGAAGTACTGACCAGGATATTCCTATATAATACGTATCTTCTGGCATTTACAGTGCTTTCAGTCATATTCTCAGGCATTAACATGACAGTAGGATACTTTATCAATAGTTACAAAAGTCTGTTCAGTTTGCGAAAGGCATTTTAAGCTATTTTTATTTTATACTGATTGAATAAAGAGGATTTCTACAGGGCCGGCTAAAATATTCCCCATATGGACTTTTCAATAGTATTTGTGACTGGTCTTTTAGAATAGTATTATATCCAGAGGAAACAATTATAATAAGGGGTTTGTCGAATGAAATATACATTTCAGGATTCCACTGATTTACCAGTGCAGAGAGATTTCATAAAAGACCTGCAGGATTTCATTAAGCTTTCGAGAGAAACAATTCCTGTTGAAAATGCAGCACGACTGCTCAATGAAAAGAAGAAGAAGAACACTGTCTCAGCGGAGACTAAAATAAAGGGAATAGACGAATTTGAAATAGGAGTCACAACAGCTATCCAGGGGCTGGCTATAAATATTGAGTCGTTGGGTCTCACAGATGTAAAGGATGAGATCAGTGTGGCCACAGCATCGATCTCTTCCAAAAAGAAAACGGAGTTGTACAGGCAACTTGAAGACAATTTGAAAGCCGCTGATTATGAGATAGAACAGCTGAGTTCTAAGATGTTATCCATTCTGAGTCCTTTCTTTGAAGAAGGAGTATATAATTCAATAAGCACCTATTCATTTTTACAGGAGGAGGAAAGGATTAACGGCAAGCAGATCTCCTCTACTGAAAACATGGAGTATTGGTTTGAACTGAAATTTAATAATGATAAGCTTAAAGTAAAGGACCTCTATGAAAAATTCTCATTACCAGTATGGGTTTCAGGGGGTTTGCTGCATCGGGAAGACAAAGTGAAGAAAATAGACATGTCCGATCACCATATTATATCAATGGAATATGATGGAGATGAGCATCTTGAAGCAGTGCTCAAGGATGATAACTCTGAACATGTATTCAAGATAGTTGCTGATGAGAACACTTTCATCATACTCCACAACGACCAGGACATTACGATTGATGAAAAACTGGCAGAGTCCCTTGAAGAGGATGAAGTTCTCCTCCTTATAAAAAAGATGAAGCTGTACTTTTCTGTAGCTGTTCAGTCACGTACGCTCATACGTGTATTTATAGATGGCAAAGATGCAATAGACAACAACCGGGTGTTCGATTGCCTTAAAATAATAGCTGCAACGTATGGTGCCTTGATCAAGGACTGTCTTGCTAAAGGCTATAATAAGGACGAGATCAGTATAAAGATAGAACGTCCGGATGAAACAAGAACTGAGAAATATATCTCAAGAGCAGAAGTGTTCAAACAGTTATCTGAGATTGGTAGTGAAGGTTTCGAGCTTGCGAGCATAATGAAAGTTTCAGACAACTGAATATTGTTGCAGTAGAAATCATTATTAGTCCAGGATATAGGTGGTTGTTTGTTCTAAACAACTCACACTTTTCATTTTTGCAGTAAAAGGTCAGGCAAAAAGAGAGGTGAGAACTGCCAAACTTGGAAGTAATCAAGGCATCCTGTATTTTGATGATAGGACCTGATGCCTTCAGCAGCCATTTCGGCCGTTACTGCACCATTAACGTTTTCAGATCCTGTGATTTTATGATCTGCATGTCCAAGCTTACAATTAACGCAGTCGAAATTATAGTTCTTTGTGCCAGGCTGTGGATAGCATCGATTCCCCGCAACATTTCAAGCTTCTTAAAAAGTTGGCTACAGATAGTCCCTAATTTCATTCTTGCACCCTTTTTTGTAGAAGAAAGAGCATTTATTAAACTTTGACCGAATATCCTGCAAATATCTCAGCAAAACTTTCAGGATATATTTTCCGGAACTCATTTTTATGGACCGTACAATGACCTGCACCGATCAGTTGCAGGTCTTTGAGTAAACTATGTTCCTGGCTGTCGTGGAGACCTCCTATTATGCCGGCTACAGTGCCAAACAAGGATGCAGCGCTTAATATAGCAGAGAGTCCAGGATGCGCACAGCCGGCAATGATGTAGAGCCCGCTACCGGAATCCAGTACAAGGGACTGCTCTTTTATATCGGTTCCAAGCTCCCCTGTCGTATAGACATCCTTGCATATCTGCATGGGTGCTTTTACCTCATGCAGCCGTGGGTTTACAGGAATATCCGTCTCTGAAGAAGAACCGGAAGCTTCCGGACATCCTCCTCTGGTAGATATCTCTTTTTTCAGGTTAGGCGAGAAACTTGAGGGAACATACACATCCACATCCGGATTCATACAAAGGAAGGTCGGCAAACCTCCAATGTGGTCCCAGTGCTGGTGAGATAATACGAGAATGTCGATAGCCTCAGGAGATATTGAGAGCCTGCGCATGTTCTCCAGCAATAAATGGCCGTCCCAGCCGGTATCAAAGAGGATGTTATGCCCGGGAGTCTCAATTAAGCAGGAAAAGCCCCATCCGCTCTTTAGACCTTCTGTTGCCTCATTATCGTAAACGACTGTTAGCTTCATCTTGATCCCACAATTACAGATAATAATACCCATCTGAGAGGAAATATAAATAATTTACTCGCGAATATGCAATATATTTTAAACCGGAATCATTATCCACAAAGGAGAATAAATATATAACAATATTGCAAATGATTTAAGTATTAATTCGCAAATAGGGTTTAATAGGCAATATAGAGAAAGGAGGAGAAGTATAATACATTACGGCCTTGGTATTGACACCGGCGCGTATACCGATGCAGTCCTATTGAGAGGTTAAGTCTTTTCCTTAGTGCTTACGTAGTTCCCGCCTGCTATCTCTATGGCCTTTCCGGTGGTTAAGGCAATAGCTACCTTTTTCCTGGCACTTTGCAGGTCTTCCCAGAAGGATCTCCGCGATATTCCCATCTGATATGCAGCATCTTCCTGCGTGAGACCTTCTATATCCACAAGGCGCAGAGCTTCAAGTTCCTCTATTGCGAGGGCAACCACTTCCAGCTCACATAAAGGCACTCCCCTGGGTTTAAAATAGATCACTTCAGGAGTGTGCTCAACACGCCTTGGGCATTTCGGACGTCCTCTTTCAGTCATAGCATTTTTCACAAAGGCTATCATTCATATATACTTTCTCATGAGCTTGGCAACCTCATTGCCGATGATATACCTCATTAATGAATAAATACATAAATATTGTGGATTAACTTTATGTATATTCCCTCATATAAGAACATATTCAGCAGAAAAGAAGATTGCTGGCATATAGAGTATGTGCCTAACAAAGTGAATAAAATGAAGATATGTATTACCACAAAGGACAAGGGTCCTGAAGCAGGAACCGACCCGCATTTAGGACGATGCATGTATTTTATGTTCGTCGATACGGACAGCCTGCAGACTGAATTTGCTGATAATCCGTATGTTGCTGCATCGCAGGGTGCAGGTGTTCAGGCCGCGCAATATATTGCAGGCAGGGGAGTCGATGTTCTTATCTGCGGGAATCCGGGCCCTAATTCCATGTCAGTTATGGAAGCTGCAGGCATAAAAATAGTGAAACTCCCTGAAATGAAAGCTATGGAAGCTGTACAGGCATTCCTTGGAAATAATGATAGTTAAAGGTGAAAATATGAAGATCAGTATACCATCTATGGGTAAAAGCGGTCTGGAAGACCAAGTCGGACAGCATTTCGGGAAAGTTTTGAACTACATTGTCTATGATACGCAGACCGGGGAAACTTCAATACTGCCCAACACCAGTGAACACAACGGCGGAGTAGGTTTGCCTCCCGAACTGATGTCCCGGAACGCTGTGAATATAATGCTTTGTGGAGGACTGGGCAGGAAAGCTGTTGCAATGTTCGATCAGTACGGAATAGAAGTATTTGTAGGAGCACAGGGAACGATCCAGGATGCTCTGAATGCGTGGAAAGAAGGAAAGCTGGAAAAGGCAAATCAGGACAATGCCTGCAGTTCACACGACAACCACGATCATCACGACCACCACCATCACTGAACTAATCGGACCCTTCATACATATTAATGCAAGTAGCTGAGGCTCCATGAGGATAGCAATAGCAAGCGGTAAAGGTGGCACCGGGAAGACTACTGTGTCTGTGAACCTTGCATTGTCCCTGGAAAATGCCCAGCTCCTTGACTGCGATGTAGAGGAACCAAACTGCAACCTGTTCCTTGATCACCCACTTCAAAAAGTAAAGGATGTAGGGATACGGGTACCTGCCATTTCTAAAGATAAGTGCACTTCATGCGGTAAATGTGCAGAAGCATGTCGCTTTAATGCCCTTGCAGTATTATTAACAGGTGTAATTCTCTTTCCCAAACTATGCCACGGCTGCGGCGCATGTTCCATTGCATGCCCGGAAGGTGCAATCTCCGAAGTGACCCAGGTGATTGGTTCCATTGAAAAATCAGCTTCCCATACCCATGGAATAGAACTGTATCAGGGAGTATTGAATATCGGTGAACCGATGGCTTCACCGATTATACATGCCCTGAAAGGTCACATTGATAACAGCAGGACAGTGATCATAGATTCACCCCCGGGTACTTCTTGTCCGGTCATCTCTTCTATAACAGGGGCAGACTACTGTATACTTGTCACAGAACCTACCCCCTTTGGATTGCACGACCTGATGCTTGCTGTAGACCTTGTAAAGGACATGCAAATACCTTATGGCATAATTATAAACAGGCATGGTACAGGCGATGAAGGAGTGGAGGATCATTGCTCTGAGAACAACATTCCTGTGCTTATGAAGATACCCTATGATATGAGAATAGCTGAACTATACTCCGAAGGTATTCCTTTCGTGCTCCGAATGCCCCGGTGGAAAGATAGATTCCTGGATACATTCAGGGAACTGCAAGTGCTTACAGACAGGTGTTGAGATGGTGAAACAAATAACGGTTATCAGTGGAAAGGGCGGCACAGGTAAAACCACTCTCACAGCAGCTTTTGCCTCCCTTGCAAATAATGCTCTTATAGCAGATTGTGATGTGGATGCTGCGAACCTTCACCTGATACTGGACCCGGTAATGACCAGCAAACTGGATTTCTACGGCATGAAGATGGCTGCGATCGATCAGAATAAATGCTCTGCTTGTGGATTATGCCGAAGCGGATGCAGATTTGGTGCCATCACTGAAAGATTTGTGATCGATACACATGCCTGCGAAGGCTGTGGAGTATGTGCACTTGTCTGTCCGAAAGGGGCTATCGTAATGAATGAACATAAAGCCGGGGAGGTGTACAGATCCATGACCCGGTTCGGTCCTTTCGTTCATGCCCGTTTAGGCATTGGGGAAGAGACAGGAGGCAAGCTGGTCTCAATGGTGAGGAAAAATGCAGCGGAGATGGCTACAATGCATGGCAACGACCTCATCATTATAGATGGTCCTCCAGGGATCGGCTGCTCTGTAATAGCTTCCATATCCGGCGCAGACCTTGTGTTCATCGTCACAGAACCCAGTGTTTCAGCTATACATGATCTTGAAAGAGTGATTGAGGTCGCTGCCCACTTCAGGATAAAGACAGTTGTCTGCATCAATAGATGTGACATCAATAAAGAAAAGACAGCATACATAGAAGACTATTGCAGGAAAAATGGTGTGAAGGTCATAGGCAAACTCCCTCTGAGCGAAACCCCCACTAAAGCAATGCTTGAAGGCAGAACAGTTATTGAGCATAAAGACGATATTTTTACAGGGACTGTTCAGGATATATGGTACAGGGTACATAGCGAACTGTTTCACAACAGCTTCCGACCTCTTTTCCAGTAACCTATTATCCTGCTCGTGCTTGTTTATGGGATGTGGGGATACTATTTACTTACTTGTTCATTGTTTTGACCGGCAGAGCTTATGGCTTCATTCCCATACATCAGAAATGATACAAAAAGTTGTGTGGAGGAGAGAGCTCCAGCCAGCGGCAGAGCCCTCCCTTAGTGGATGGGTAAGTGGAGGTAGTATTTAGGAGGTAGTTTTGATGGAAATAGACCCCATGCCACTAATACCTGAGTATTACTTTACTCCGGTTGAGGCGGTAATAGGAATAACTTAT
This sequence comes from Methanolobus psychrophilus R15, assembly GCA_000306725.1. Classification (GTDB taxonomy): domain Archaea; phylum Halobacteriota; class Methanosarcinia; order Methanosarcinales; family Methanosarcinaceae; genus Methanolobus; species Methanolobus psychrophilus. The sequence continues at coordinate 758,818 of CP003083.1, forward strand.
ATATAAAGATATTTACCAAATAATATGAATAAGTCGAATAATTGCACAAGTTGGTTTGACTTCGCCAGTTTTATGCACGCTAGAGGCAGTTTCAGTGCTAAAAGAGAATGCAGGCTTGCCTGACAGGTCTCAATAATGCAAAATCGGAAATGAGATATATACATATCGCTCATAAGGACAAAGAGGAGGAATTAGTATATTGAAACATGGGGTGGAGAACAGGTGCTCATGAAAATATTTCCTGGTGAGCCAAACTCTGCACATGCAGGAGAGCATGGAACGGTCGATCCTTTGATCCTGAGCACGGAGAAAGGGAAAAAAGCCGTCAAAACATCTTTTATGGGCTTGGTTGTGATTGCAGCCATCCAGGTTGTCATTGTGTACATATCAGGCAGTGCAGCTCTGCTTGCAGATACATTCCATAATTTTAGCGATGCAGTGACTACAGTACCCCTATGGATAGCCTTTTCTATAGCTAACAGGAAACCAAACCGAAGGTTCACATACGGATATGGGCGTGCAGAGGATGTTGCAGGACTGGCCATAGTAGCCCTGATCCTATTCAGTGCATTGTTTGCTGCCTATAACACCATTATGCTCCTGCTTGATCCCGGAACCATAGCTTATGTGGAAGTTGTGGCCCTTGCAGGAATAGTGGGTTTTGCAGGCAATGAGATGATAGCGCAGTACAGGATAAAGATCGGGAAAGAAATAGGCAGCGCTGCACTGATGGCAGACGGATATCATGCCCGAAGTGATGGCCTGACAAGCCTGGCAGTCCTGCTGGGAGCCATCGGAGTCTGGCTTGGTTACCCGCTTGCAGACCCAATAGCTGCTATTTTTATAACCTTCGCCATATTGAAAGTTTTCTGGGACTCCGGTAAACTGGTGTTTGGCAGGCTGATGGATAGTGTCGATCCGGAAGTGGTTGATGATATATTGCATGCTATTGGCCATGTAGAAATGGTTCTGGACATAACCGATGTCAAGGTCAGATGGATAGGCCACAGGATGCATGCGGAAATAACAATTGCTGTAGATTCCAGCCTTTCTGTAAAGGAGGGTCACGACATAACCCGGGAAGTCAGGAACTCACTGGCCCGGCATGTGACATATCTTTCCGGCACGACAATTCATGTTGAACCTGAGGATGCCTCCGGCAAATGCAGTCTGCAGGTATGAACTGCCGTTCTGAAAAAATAATGCCTGAACCGGCAAAATAAAAAATAATCCACGAATATATGACCTTTTTAGGCAAATACGAAGAGCAATTAGATTCACTTTTATATTAGAATCTACTCTATAGGCTAAAACAGTACAATCCAAGGTAGATGAGGCGCCTGGAAACCACCACGCTTTAAGGCGCCTCTCTCCTAACGAATCCGAGATGTTCCCCAACATCTCTCAATTAATCCACTCCCAGATTGCGGCTCATTCCCCACGACCCGCAACACATACAACGTCCTATTTTTATATAACCTAAACCTTGCACAATTTGGCTTGGCTGATTAATATTGTCTGATCGTTGAACATTGTACAAGATATGATATTCATACAATGCCTCTTATTTTAACGCCGTTGAAACTTAAGCACTTATTATCCAATTTCATAAAGGAAAGAACATAAATCCTGAATATTAATAAGTAATATAAGTTACAGTCTGAAGGAACTATATCACTAAGCAATGGTACTTCTGAAACAGTATCGTTTACGTAATTCTATATATCTGCCAAATGACTGCTGGTGATTACGGACCACAAATGTTATTTATAGTAAAAATGTTTCTAAAAACGGTTAGGAGTAATCACAGTGCAGGACATGGCATTCTTTCTTGGCTCTTTTCTTTCCCTTTTCGCTATAGTCAGTCCCTTGAGCGGGGTTGTGACCTTTGTCTCGCTCACGAACAGCATAACATTTGAAGAGAAGAACATAATTGCAAATAAATCAGTGATACTTGCCTGTATCATAGCCCTCTTTTTTGCTTTTACAGGGGGCCTTATCCTGGATTTCTTCGGCATAACCATAGATTCGCTCAGGATAGCGGGAGGTGTCCTTCTCTTTGTAGTCGCGTTTGATATGATACTTGGAAAAGTTTCCCGCGAAAGCATAACTGATAGCGAGATAGATAGTTCCATTGATCGCAGCGACATATGGATATTCCCGATAGCTCTGCCTCTTCTTACCGGACCTGGAACCATATCCACAGTGATCGTGCTGATGAGCAGTGCGGCTTCTGTGATACAGAGCATCAGTGTCATTGTATCAATATTACTTACGTTCGCCATCAGCCTTGTACTATTCAGGTTCTCAAGAAGGATATACAAATTCATGGGATATACCGGGATGCTGGTATTCACAAGGCTGATGGGCCTTCTGCTTGCAGCCCTGGCTGTTAATTTTATCGCGACTGGATTGTGGAATACATACGTGTCATTCATTACCCTCTCCTGAGGTTTCTCTGAAAATTTCAAAAGAATACTAACATTTTTATTGCAGCTCTGCCTACCTTCTTAATAATTAGGGAGGAGCAGGGTGGCAGGAGAGGAGAACTTTCAGTGCACTTCCAGGGGTGACGAACATACCATTGAACTGGAAGAGTTACTTCAAAGGCTTAACACGGGAGTTGAAGGACTTTCCACGGAAGAGGCACTTCGGTGGAAAGAGAGCTGCGGTGCTAACGTACTTAAGAAAAAGAAAAAAGAAAGTCTGCTGAGAAAGTACTTCAAACAGTACGGGAACTTCTTTGCAATCCTGCTGCTTTTTGGTTCTGCACTTTCATTTACTGCCGAATACCTGGACCCCGGGCAGGGCAATATATTCATTGCTATTGCCCTGCTCGGGGTGGTCATACTTAATGCGACATTCACGTTCATCCAGGAATACCAGGCCGAAAAGATAATGGAAAGTTTCCAGAACCTCATGCCGCCAACTGCCAGGATACGGCGTGACGGAGAGATCGTGGAGCTGCCGGCCTCAGAGATAGTTGCAGGTGATGTAGTTTACCTGGAAGAGGGTGACAAGATACCGGCTGACGGCAGGATCATCGTCCAGAATAGCCTGAAAGTTGATAATTCTCCCATAACAGGGGAGTCAGAGCCCCAGTTAAGGTCTCTTGAATGTACACACGATGACATGCTGGAATGCAGGAACATGGTGTTCTCCAGTACCCTCGTGCAGACAGGCAACGGGGAAGCCGTCATCTTTAGTACAGGTTCTGATACACAGATAGGAAAACTATCCCGGCTTACTGAGGAAACGATATCGGTTCAGACCCCTATAAGAAAAGAACTGGACCATTTTGTCAGGATAATATCCTCAATTGCTATTTTTCTGGGAATCGCATTCTTTATACTGGGTTTCTTCATTCAGGACACGTTCCTTGCCAGTCTCATCTTTGCCATCGGCATTATAGTCGCTAACGTTCCCGAAGGACTTTTGCCTACAGTGACACTGGCCCTGAGCCTAGCATCCAAAAGGATGGCTAAAAGGAATGCACTTATAAAGCAACTTGAATCTGTGGAGACCCTGGGTTCGACCACGGTAATCTGTACTGACAAGACAGGAACACTCACACAGAACAAAATGGCTGTGAACTCGGTGTATACAGCTTCCGGCTATACAGATGCTCAAAAAGACGAAATTCCGCCGGAGATGCTTTTACGTGTTGCTGCTGTCTGCAACAATTCAAGACTATCGGATGAGCAACCGGGATACAGAGGCGACCCTACCGAAGGCTCGCTGCTTGTCTACATAAAAAGGTTCAAAGATATCCGGGATATTCAGAATGAGTATACCAGATTAGCTGAATATCCCTTCGATTCCAGAGTAAAAAGAATGCAGGTCATCTGCAAAACCCCTGAAGGGAACATGGATTCCTACCTAAAGGGCGCTCCTGAAGTGCTTCTTGAAATGTGTGACCGCATGATGGTGGAAGGAAAGGAGAAAGAGCTCAATGACCTTGAAAAACGAGAACTGGAAGAGGAGTACCTGAAAATGGCAAAACGGGGTGAGAGGGTACTTGCATATGCATTCCGGAAAGCTGAGGAAGTGAGAGAATATAAGGATAACTTCATCTTCCTGGGATTTTCCGGTGCTCTGGACCCTGCACGTCCCGAGGCGAAAGATGCGATCAACAGGTGCTACCGTGCGGGCATCAAAGTTGTTATGATCACAGGTGACCACCCTGTTACCGCAAAATCCATAGCCTCAGTGGTCGGGCTTACCAATGAAGAAGGGGAAGCAGTAATGATAACAGGCCCGGAACTGGAGCTACTGTCAACGGAGGAGCTCACCCGGAGACTGCAGGCAAGAAGCATAATATTTGCCCGCACCTCTCCCCTCCAGAAACTGAAGATAGTAAAAGCTTTCCAGTCTGCGGGCGAAATAGTAACGATGACAGGGGACGGGGTGAACGATGCTCCTGCTATCAAGAATGCAAATATGGGCGTTGCCATGGGCAGCGGCACCGATGTTGCAAAGGAGTCTGCAGATATGGTCCTGCTTGATGATAATTTTGCAACTATTGTCAATGCTGTGGAAGAGGGCAGGACCGTGTTTGATAATATCAAAAAGTTCATTGCATACATCCTGACGAGCAATGTTCCTCAAATACTTCCCTTCATAGCCTTTATGCTGCTCGCACTGCCTCTGCCTATGAACGTGCAGTTAATCCTCGCAATAGATCTTGGTACAGACATATTACCTGCCATTGCACTTGCCGTGGAAAAAGGAGAAGGGGATATCATGAAGCGTCCACCCCGCTCCGGCAAAGAGAAACTGCTCACGCCACAGGTGTTGCTGACATCTTACGGGCTTAAAGGCCCTATAGAGGCAGCTGCAGGCTTTGCCTGTTACTTTGCAGTCCTAACCGGCGGTGGATGGAGCTGGGGTCAGCAGCTTGGTCTTGCAGATCCGCTTTACAGGCAGGCTATAACAGCTTTCTTCGCTGCGGTGATCATCTGCCAGATAGCAAATGTGTTCACATCAAGAACTAGAAGGCAGTCCGTTTTCACAAAAGGGGTTTTCAGCAACAGGATGGTGCTCATTGGTATAGCCAGTGAGCTGCTGATACTGGCCTTCATAATATTCCACCCTTTTGCAAACAAGATATTCAATACTGCACCTATCCCACTGGAATATGTACTGCTGGCTATACCGTTTGCGTTGTTGCTGTTTGCAGCCGATGAGCTAAGAAAATATCTCATCAGGCACGGCTCAACACCAGTCAGTAGTTTACTTGGATGGTAGATCTTTTAAAAAAGATTTACGTTCAAACTGGTCAGATATTCTCATATATCATAGTCAATATAAAGAAAATGTTAAAATGGGAGCTGGAAAAATAATGGAAAGCAGGTTCATAGTCATAGCAGGTGAAGAAGCAGGACCAAAATCGAATAAGATGGGAGGTATATGGAATGTTATCGATGCAGAGGCGAGGAACCTTGCACAGATGATAAGCGATGGAGTCCTGGGAGAAGGGACCTCGCCCCGGATCATAGTCGCGGGACCTTATTACGGACACAGCGGAGCTGACTGGAACAAAGGGCTGAACCGTATCACTGACATGAAGGTGTTCAGCGACTATGAACCTGAAGGAGAACTGCTATCTGCACTGGAACAGCTTAATTCCAGAGGTATAGAGACACATGCAGGCTGCGGGAAAGCAGGCGATATCGATATCATTTACATAATGTTCAAAACAAACGACTTCAATATTATCAGTTCTGAATACAATGGAGAGAGGATGTCCCTCTCAAGCATGATAAAAGCTGAGGCGTACGACCTTGCAGGACTGGACTCGCTGCATTATGAAAGCATGAACAACGGAATGGAATATACGCATTATCTTAACTTGTCCTATGCCATATCGGAACTTGTCCGCTTACTTGCAAACGCCGGCAGAACGGATGAGCCTGAATATAGTGACAGGGCAGTGTCAGAGTTTGCAGCCTCTCTTCTACCATCTGTGCAGGTTTCCCTTCACTGCCATGAATTCGGGGTATTCTATGCGACCGCACGGCTTGAGAAGCTGGGTGCGAGCGTGCATACGGTGGCAACCTATCATGCCACTATACCGGGCAGGGTCGCAGGCCATCGCTCTATCCTGAAAATAAGGGAAAAGGACAGTTCCTGGGATAGCGGGGTGCCTGTCAATTTCGCAAAACTCGAATCGCTTTCATCACATGCTGATGTAGTTACCGCTGTCGGGGATTCTACGCGCAAGGAAGTGAAACTGTTTTACGACATCGATCCAATAGTGGTGCGCAACGGTATAGATCTCAACAGCACTGAGGTCGAATGGGCTAAAAAGACCATCCACCGAAAGAAGATACAGGAATTCCTGTCAGAGAAGATATACAATGTGTTCGACAGCAAGGTCATCCCCCCGGACAGGATAGTGCCCATTTTTTCCATCTCCCGGATAGAGATCGAGAATAAAGGCTATCCTGACCTGCTTGATTCCCTCGTGATACTTGACAGGATGGTAAAGACCGAGATAGATGCAGGCCACCTTGATGAGAATTTCAGGGTCATCTGTTTCATTGTAGCTGCCCACGGGCCAAAGACCAATACCCCGGAGAATTTCCCAATATATCTGCCTGAAGAGGTCCTTATCGGAGAAGAAATAAGGCTTCAGCAGATGATAGAATCCAGAGGACTTGATTGTTCCCGCATTCCTGGCGGAAGCAGGCATGTTGCTGCAGTGCTCTATCCCCAGTGGCTCTCTGAACATGACGGCGGACTGAACATGACCACTGACGAATTCATGTCCGGGTGCATCGCCGGTGTCTTTCCTTCAAAGTACGAACCCTTCTTGTTGACAGGACTCGAGGCCGGGAAAGAGGCAACCCCCAGTATCGTTAGCAAGATATGTGGTTTCAGTGACGCACTTAACACTCTCAAAAGACTCGTTATGGGAATGGGCGGGGTTATCGTTGTTGACAACATTAACCTTTCATACATTGAATCGATAACTGATTATGCGCTTGCAATGGATTATTTCATAGATACTTACATCGGCGACAAGGTCAAGTACAATCTGCTCTGCCAGGAAGCAAGCCTGCTTGCAAAGGACATGAACTGGAAAGCGCCAGCCAGGGAATACTATGAGCTTCTTACAGGTACAAGGATGGAATGAACATGTCCGAGATACGCAAGCATTATTTCCTTGACAGGCACTGCATAATAGCCACGGTCAGGGCTAAAAGGCCCTCTGCTCCAAAAGCATGCAATGATGACATACCCTCATCGGCCTGTGTATTTTGCAGTGGGCACGAAGAAGAGACGCCTCCTGCAACGTCAGTATATAAAAAAGGACAGGTGCTGAAAGACACTGATGGTCAGCGCGTGACAGGATGGGATATCCGGTGTATCCCGAACCTGTACCCTGCACTCTCCCCGGATGCCCCGGAAGCGGCAACTTCGGGTTTTGAGGTTCAGAGGGGCTACGGCTTTCATGAGGTCATCGTGGAGCACCCTTTGCATGGCAGCAGGCTTCACCTGTTCTCCGATGAAGATATATTGCTTCTGATGCAGGTTTACAGGGACAGGGTAATGCACTACCAGTCAAAGGAAGGGATCAAATATGTATCACTGTTCAAGAACTGGGGCAAAAAAGCAGGTGCCTCCCTTGACCATACACACTCCCAGCTCATTGCACTCCCACTTCTGCCTTCCGAAATCTCCGTAGAGCTACAGGCTATCCTTCATCTTGCAGAGTGCCCCTACTGTAATATAGTTAAAATAGAGAAAGGCAGTAAGAGGCAGATATACGAGAACAGCTATTTCATAGTGATAGCTCCCTACTGTTCGGGAGTGCCCTATGAACTATGGATACTGCCACAACAGCATGTGCACCATCTGTCCGTATTAACCGATGAGATGCTCCTTTCCCTGGGAGATTGCCTGAGATACGCGGTTTCAAGGCTGGATGCCACAATACCTGAGCTTGCATATAATTATATGTTCTTCCAGACAGAAGGTAACCCGGAATATCACTTCAACGCAAGGATACAGCCTGTCACATCCATAGCTGCAGGATTTGAGAAGAACACAGGCATTTACATAAACTCAATGCCTCCTGAAATAGCAGCCGATCACCTTATGGACAGAGCCTGATAGACATTATGGACGGAGTAATATTATGAAAACATTAAGAATTGCAATGTTTGCATGGGAAAGCCTTTATTCAGTGAATGTGGGAGGTCTTGCCCCTCATGTCTCAGAACTTGCAGAAGCCCTCGCACAAAGAGACCACGAGGTGCATATATTTACCCGAAATAAGGATATGAACCCCTACGATATTGTCAACGGGGTCCATTATCACAGGGTAGATCATTCGCTCTCCGGAGGTATAGTGCAACAGATGGACAGCATGTGTGATGCCATGCACTCTGCTTTCTGGGAAAGTGTGCACAGGTTCGGCAATTTTGACGTTGTGCATGTACATGACTGGCATCCGGTGAATGTGGTCAGCAGGCTCAAAGCAGAGTCAGGGATACCTTTTGTTACCACCTACCACAGCACTGAATGGGGAAGGAACGGCAACGTACATGGCAACTGGTGGGAAGCTATGGAAATAAGCCACAGGGAATGGAGAGAAGGGTATGAGTCCTCTCAGGTCATATCAACTTCCAGGGCACTGAAAGCAGAGATCCAGCAACTATACCAGATACCCGACTACAAGATATCGATAATACCCAACGGGCTTAATGAGAATAAGATGAAAATGGATGTCAATCCGGGAGAAGTGAAGTCCGCTTATGGTATCCACCCTTATGCACCTGTGGTCCTGTTCGTGGGTCGGATGAATTACCAGAAAGGACCGGATCTTCTCATAAAGGCTATACCGAAAGTCCTTGAAAACAGGTGGGATGTGAGATTCGTCCTCATAGGTGAAGGCGAGATGCGACCAGTATGCGAGGACCTTGCACGCAAACTTGGCGTTTACAACAGCTGCCACTTCCTGGGCTATGCAAGCGAAAATACGAAAAAGGAGTGGGTGAACTCCTGTAACCTTATGTGCGTTCCAAGCCGCAACGAGCCATTCGGGATAGTACTGCTGGAAGCATGGGACGCAGGTAAGAACATTGTTGCAACGAATGCAGTAGAACTTATTGACAACTTCCATAACGGTGTGACAGTATATCAGACACCTGATTCCATTGCATGGGGGATCAATCATGTGCTTGACAATTATGCTGACGGGCAGCTTGGCATGGAAGGAAGGAAACTCCTCAGGGATAAATACAATTGGGATAAGATAGCAGAAAAAACAACCAAAGTCTACCTGAAGGCAATCGAATGAAAAAAATAGCATCCGGAGCGTCAAAGAAAGTTGGCCTTGCCCCGGGGACAGTTATCCATGTAGGCGATACAAAAATAAGTAAGCCCAAGATAACTCTGATCAGTTATGATAAGGATACGTTTGAAGAAAAGGTAGTTGAAAGCATTGAGGACTGCTTCCTCTGCAAAGACCAAAAGACTGTATCCTGGATAAATGTCGATGGTGTTCACCAGGTGGACATCGTTGAGAAGATAGGCACGCACTTTGGCCTGCATCCCCTGGTGATGGAGGATATAGTCCACACTGAACAGCGTCCCAAGATGGAGGACTTCGAATCCTATATCTACCTGGTGTTGAGGATGCTGCAATTCGATGACGATACTTCGGTGGTGACCTCTGAACAGGTGAGCATCATCCTGGGCCCTGGTTTCGTGCTATCCTTCCAGGAAGTCGAAGGGGATACCTTTGATCATGTAAGGGAGAGGATCAGGAACTCAAAAGGACGCATCCGTTCCGCAGGAGCCAGCTACCTCGCCTATGCATTGATGGATTCGATCGTGGACAACTACTTCGTTGTGCTGGAAAAGATAGGCGAGTTCCTTGAAGTACTTGAGGAGGATATGATAGAGAATCCCACACCTGCTATCCTTCAGGATATCCACATGATCAAAAAGGAGATCATTTACCTGCGCAGGTCGGTCTGGCCCCTTCGGGAGGTCATCAACAATCTGGATCGCTCGGAATCCCCCCTTGTAGAGAAAGTGACGGTGGTGTTCCTCAAGGACCTGTATGACCACACCATAAGGATAATAGAAACTGCGGAAACTTACCGCGATATCACTTCCGGGATAATGGATGTCTACCTTTCGAGCGTCAGTAATAAGATGAACGAGGTAATGAAGACCCTGACAATAATAGCCACCATTTTCATCCCGCTCACATTCATAGCAGGAGTTTACGGCATGAACTTCGAGCACATGCCCGAGCTGGACTGGGAATGGGGATATCTTGCTGCCTGGACAATAATGGTAATGATATCCGTTTCCATGCTGATATACTTCCGCAGGAAGAGATGGCTTTAAACAATAGCTGATCCAAATGTTTAACAAATATACTCCCCCTTTCACGATTAATTACAAGGGCCATGAGATATCGGTGGAAAAAGAGCAAGGTAACCTGATATACAAACGGACCTGTGAGTATGAGACTATTGAAAAGGTACTTCTTGGTGCCAGCGGGGATTTTCTCATCAACCCCATCGAGCCTGTAAACCTCCCAAAACCGATAACATCTTACCTGCTAATCGACTTCGAGCGCCCGATAATGATGGGCCCTGGGAGCAAGCAAAAGATATATCTCACATTCCCTGTGGAAATGGGTATATTCATCATTGGCGGGAAAGGGGAACATGAGCTTATCGACATGCTCACCCTCAACAGGTCCAAATACACCCTTTACGGGACCCCGAACAGGGGGATAATATGCAGATACTGGAAGAGTGAGGTGTTCGCATCCTACCCCAATCTGGACACTAGATACGAGGGAGATATCGAACTTGACATCATCAATGACACAAACCACTGGATAGAAGTGACAAAATCCGTTTTTAATGCTTTTGGTATGAAAATATATTATGGAACTGATCGCACATCAATGAGAGCTTTCATGAGGATCGTCAACAGGCATCTGGCTGAGACGGGCTTCATGACATATACTACGACACCTGAGTTCAGGAGATCCATGGAACTGTACACGGCACGTAAACTGATGCTCAGCACTATCAAAGGTATTATGGAGCATGGGATATGAACGTTACCGAGATGATCAGCTCCCTGCAAGCCATCCCGGGTATCGTGCTCAGCACGGTGGGCGCAGTACTTGTACTCATTATAGCCATTGTAATAGGAAAAGGGCTGACGACATACTTGCAGAGGTCGCTTAAGGACAAGATAGACAAGGGACATCTTGACATCCTGATCAAGGTGAGCTATTACGGTATAATAACACTGGCTATTGTAGTTTTCATCTTCCCGCTGACAGGCATAGAGAGCTCTGGCCTTCTGGTTACAGGAGGAGTGCTGGGTATAGTTATTGGTTTTGCTAGCCAGAGCATTGTGGGAAACCTAATATCGGGCTTTTTCCTGATAGTTGAAAGGCCCATAAAGATAGGTGACCAGATAAATATTGCCAATAATGTCGGGTTCGTGGAGGACATCAACATCTTCTCCACCATCATAAGAACCTTTGACGGGCTTTATATGAGGATTCCAAACCAGACAGTATTCACTTCCAATATCACCAATTATGTCGCGAACATAACAAGAAGGTTCGAGTATGTTGTGGGAATCCGCTACAGCGATGATGCTGATGAGGCCATCAGGATCATACGCGAGATCATCGATAATGAGCCCTTTGCCCTGAAGAATCCCCCGGCAGGTGTCTTTGTAGACACTCTGGGTGACAATTCGGTAAACATAATAGTAAGGATATGGGCTCCGATCACCGAGTGGTTCGAAATGAAGACCAGGCTTCTCTGGGTCATTAAAAAGACATTGGAAGAGAACGGTATAGAGGTACCCTTCCCACAGAGGACCATATGGTTCCCTGGTGAATTGCATACAAGGAAACTTCCGGCTAAAGGAATGGATGAGTTCCCTGAAGCAGAGAAAGGATACCCCCTGGTGGAAGAAACACAGGGTCTTCCGGAACTGCACGAGGGAACAACAGAGGGAGGAAAGAGCGAATGAAGGCTATATGTGTATGTTTTGAAGTTCATCTTCCATTACCCCTGAGATGGTACTGGCCGCGTGAAGGATATGGAGCCCCGGCTCTTGAAAAGTATTTTGAGATGGAAAAGACATACGGTAGTTTCATCAGGCTGAATGAAGGTGTCAGAACCCTTAATAGCGCTTTGATGTATTCCATGGAAACGGGAGGCAGGTACACTTTTGACATATCAGGGGTCTTCCTGGAACAATGCAAATGGGAGCCTGCCATCCTTGAGAGTTTCAGGCAACTTGTGGACATGGGGGCAAACCTTGCAGCATCCCCGTACTATCATTCAGTCTGTCCCCTGTTCCCGGACCTTGAGGAGTTTAAAGAGCAGGTTAGTATGCACATGAAGTCCCTTGGAGGTCTGTTCGGTGTCAAACCTGCTGCTTTCATTAATCCGGAACTGCTCCTTGAGCAGAGGACTGTCGCAGTATGCAGGGACCTTGGTTTCAGGTGCTTCATTTCAGAAGGCTCCTACAACATAGTGAATGGGTGTGACCCTGTGCATGTATACGAAAATGATGTCCCCACCCTGCTGCGCCACATTGACCTGAGCGAAGATGTCGAGAAGAGACTCTCGGATAGGAAATGGCCGGGATACCCGCTGATAGCCGAAAAGTTCGCTTCATGGATAGCTGGCATGGAAGGGGATGTAATAACATTATACATAAGGTACGATTCACTTCATATCCATCTGCAGAAGAACGCAGAAATCGTGCAGTTCCTGAAAGACCTGCCGGGAAGCCTGTCAGTACATGGTATTGAGATGGTGTTCCCGGAAGAGGCCGCTGGCATGTTCAGGCAGGCAGAATTACCGTCCCTGCATTCAAAAATGACTGCACGCTACGGCATGCATAATCTCTTGGGAAATCATGCCCAGCATCTCTATATGCATGAATTGCAGAGCATCGGGGAGGAACTTGATAAACTTAAAATGCATGAGGACTATGCTAAACTGCGGACCATATACCGCTACCTGCAGCAGAGCGACATCTTCCTTGAGATGAATGCTGAAAGCCAGCGTCTGGGATACGAGAAAGCGGTCAATAATTTCTCCATACTTTCTGATATGAAACGTGCTTTGACAGAGGCAGGCAAATGAGATCCGTTTGTTTTTACTTTGAGGTGCATCAGCCATACAGGCTCAAATGGTTCTGGCCTGACAGCAGGTCAGCAGGATTTGGAAGATATTTCGATGACAATGTCAACAGGGAGATATTCAGGAGGGTTGCAGAGAAATGTTATCTGCCTGCAAACCGCACCATACTGGAACTAATCGATGAGAACAAAGGAAACCTGAAATTGAGCATGTCTGTCACAGGCACTCTCCTGAGCCAGTGTGAAAGATGGGGAGAGGATGTGCTTGAGACCTTCCGGGACCTTGCAGACACAGGATGCATGGAGTTCATCGACGAGACCTATTATCACTCCCTTGCATCACTTTTTGATTCAGGTGACGAGTTCACCGATCAGGTAATGGAGCACCGGACAGCCATGTCAAACCTGCTGGGCGTTGAGCCTCAGGTGTTCAGGAACACCGAGCTGCTGTATAACAACAGCATAGCTGCCCTTGCTGAGAAAATGGGATATAAAGCCATACTTATGGAAGGTATCGAAAGGGTTCTTGAAGGCCGGTCTCCCAATCATGTCTACAAAGCCAAGGATGGCAACATAGCAGTGCTGCTCAGGAACTATAAGTTAAGCGATGATATTGGTTATCGCTTTTCATCGCGCTGGTGGGAAGAGTATCCGCTGACTGCAAATAAATGGGCTGACTGGGTATCCCGCAGTGCAGGGGAGACAGCCAACATCTTCATGGATTACGAGACATTCGGAGAGCACCAATGGGCGGATACAGGCATATTCGCCTTCCTGAGAGCGCTTCCCGGAGAGGTCATGGATAGAGGAGTGCAATTCCTTACTCCTTCGGAGACTATCGGCAGGTATGCTCCTGCAGGTGACATCGATGTTGGGGATTTCTCCACCATTTCATGGGCGGATATCGAAAGAGATACCAGCGCCTGGCTTGGTAACGATATGCAACGGCGCTGCTTCGAGGAAGCGAAACTGCTTGGACCCTATGTGAAAGCCACAGGGGATCCGGAGCTTCTAAGCATATGGAAATACTTGCTGACCTCGGACCACTACTATTACATGAGCACAAAATGGCTAGGCGACGGTGATGTACACTCATATTTCAGCATCCACTCCTCACCTTATGATGCAGGGGTCAATTTCATGGCTGCCATGATGGATTTCAAGGAAATGGTATTCCGGAAATTAAAGGAAATCAGGCATTAATGGCAGACGTGTAGCACATCCCGGGAGAGATATAGCTTGATAAGGCAACCTAACGCGATACTTGGTAACAGGGAACTGCTTATTACCATGGGAAAGAAAGCAGAGATTTTTGGGTTCTTCTATCCTGGCAGGGACTTTGCTCAGCACATAGAGGAGTCCCAGGCATGTCTGTATGACGGGAAGAGACTTATATGGTCCAATGATCATGAATGGCAGGTTACCCAAAGTTATATCGAAGATACACATATTGTGATCACGCGTCTCAGTCGCACCGACGGGCTGAGCATGAATATTCTGGATATCACGCATCCCACTCTTCCCATACTGGTCCGTAATTACAGGATAAGCGCTTCTGAAGGATTCAAGGGTAAATTCTTTTATTACTCGAAATTCCAGGCAGGAGAGACTCTCAAAAAGAATTCCGCTTTTTGCGACCCTGATTCCGGCATACTTGTCCATTACAGGAGGAACTATCACCTGGGACTCACCTCAAAGCCCATGTTTGGGGAATGGCAGATAGGCAGAGCTCTTGATTCGGATCTCTGGACCAATGCCCTGTACGATATGCAGGATGGGCAGTTGCAGAACAAGCGCGAGGAGATAGGCAAACTCAACAGCGCCATCGGCTGGGAACTGGATATCGAGCCGGGCTCAAGTACGGAGATAACAATTTTTCTCGGTGCCGCACCCACAAGGGAGATGCTTTACAGTAAAATGAAAGCAATAAACAACGAGATTGTGGAAAGGATGGTAAGGAAGGAGTATGAGAGCCAGACAAGCTGGCTGTCCGGAAAAAGAGAGATCACATTGCCACAACTCAAAGATAAGAGCCGGGAGGATCTTATCAATGCTTTCAACCGTTCCTTACTGACTCTGTCCCTCCTCAATGATCCAAAAGAAGGCTCGTTTGTGGCAGCACCTGAATTCGACCATGAGTTTGAACTGAGTGGCGGTTATGGCTACTGTTGGAACAGGGATGCTGCTGAGACTGTGGTTGCGCTTCTCAATGCAGGTTATCCCGACTTCTGCGTACGTTTCTTCAGATGGTGCAGGAAGAACCAGATGTCTGATGGCTCCTGGTTCCAGCGATACTGGCTGGACGGGAGCCTTGGTTCATCCTGGGGAAACTTCAGTTCCTCCACCCAGATAGATGAAACCGGGTCAACGCTCTTTGCAATGGACAAGTACTATCAAAGCCTGGAGCCTTCGCTCAGGATCGCTTTCCTTAACGAGATATGGCCAAGTCTGTTACCGGCTGCCGAATACCTCATGAGGAGAACGATCGGCGGCCTCCACGAATCCTGCACCTGCCTCTGGGAATCATATAAAGGCATATTCACCTATACAAACGCTGCCATATACGGGGGCCTTGCCGGGGCTGCCAACATGGCTTCAGGATACAATGAGAAGGAACTCGGGAACAGATGGCTTGACAGGGCGAATCTCATCAAGGAAGCAACTATCCGGGAGTTCTGGCTGCCTGAGGGGTATTTCGCAAGGGGCAGGGTTGATGGCAGGCTGGACACTGAGATCGATGCCAGTATCCTGGGAGCGTTCATGCCATTTGGCATGCTTAACGCCGATGATGAAAAAGAAAGGGAGATGATCCTTTCCACTATTCGTACAATTGAGAAGAAGCTCGCAGTGCATGTGAACGGCCATGCGGGGATAAAACGCTACGAGACTGATAATTATATTGAGGGCAATCCCTGGATTGTAACAACACTCTGGGTCTCTAAAGCCTTGCTTGAGATTGCAGGGTCGGCCCGGAGAAAAGGGAATGACCCGGAGTGCAGGAAAATGGCTGATGAGGCCTTGGAATATATAAACTGGGCTCTCAGAGGCACAACCAGTGCAGGTTTGTTACCAGAACAGGTAAACAAGCATACCGGCAGGCCTGCCTGGGCCATCCCTTTGAGCTGGAGCTGCGCCCTCATGATCGACAACATACTGATGCTTGATAGTGTACAATAATTAACGCTTTACTTAAGGGATCTTACACTCAAAGGACTTCCATGGACACTACCGACAAAGGACCCTGGTTAAAAGATACGGACAGAGAGTGGATAATCACCAACGGTCTTGGAGGTTATGCTTCATCCACTGTTATCGGAATGAATACCCGGAAGTATCATGGGCTGCTGGTAGCATCCCTGAATCCTCCTGTTAACAGAAGAGTGTTACTCTCGTCCCTTGACGAAGAGATACAGGTTAATGGAAAGACACATAAGCTTGCAGTTCATCAGTATCCCGGCACTGTACATCCGGAAGGCTACCGCTACCTGCAGGACTTTTCTCCGGAGCCTTTTCCAGCCTGCCAATATCTTACGGAAAACGTCGAACTCACAAAAACCATAATGATGGTTCACGGGGAGAATACTACTGTTATCCGCTATGATATCTCAAACCCGCATAGCAGAAACGCTGCCCTCAGAATATTCCCGCTTGTGAACAACAGGAACATACACGGACTGACAAAATCAGGAGATATTGAGTTTGAGCAGCATCCACGGAAAACAGGCACTTTAATCAGATTCAGGCAGAACACACTGGAATTACATTCAGATATGACTTTCATACCGGAGACCTGGTGGTATTATAACCTGGAATACGAAGAGGAACGGTCAAGAGGATATCCATATCAAGAGGACAACTTCAATCCCGGGTATTTTGAGGCCGATATAGGAAAAGGGAATTCCTCCTTCTTTATCTCTGCGTCTACCACAATGATGAAGCATCTTGATATAGAAGATGTCGACCAGTTATTTAAAAGTGAACTCCGGCGCAGGAACAGGCTCATTCCGGACCCGGGACAAGACGGAATCTTCCTCAACAGACTTGCTGCTGTAGCAGACTCTTTCATAGTAAGCCGGCAGCCCACCGGCTCAAGGTCGATCATAGCGGGCTATCACTGGTTCGCAGACTGGGGCAGGGATGCTATGATAGCAATGCCCGGCCTGACACTTATTACCGGAAGGTTCGATGTTGCCAGGGACATACTCACAACATTCGCATCCAGTTGCAATGAGGGACTTATACCCAACCTTTTCCCTGATGACCCGGCCCAGACACCTGTGTACAATACAGTGGACGCTTCCCTGTGGTTTATTCATGCCCTCGGAAAATACCTGGACTATACCGGCGACCGGGACTACGTCAGAACCATGTGGGATACAATTGAGAACATCATCGGATACTACAGCAAGGGCACAAAATACGACATCCGGATGGAGGAGGATGGCCTGATATCCCATGGCGGACAGCTTACATGGATGGACGCAAAAGTGGGGAGCAGGGAGATCACTCCCCGCAGGGGAAAAGCCTGCGAAATAAATGCCCTATGGTACAATGCCCTGATGCATGCATCTTCCGTTGGAGATCAGCTTGGTATGGAAACTTCCGGATTCCTTGAAACTGCAGAACTTGCAATGAGCAGTTTTGAGGAAAAGTTCTGGAATGATGACAGAAGCTGCCTCTACGATTACATCCCCGGCCCGGACAACTCCGGCAGCACAGGCAAAACTGATCAGAAAGACGCCTCAGTAAGGCCAAATCAAATCCTTGCCATGTCGCTTCCATTCACAATGCTTCCTCTGAAACTTGAAAAGAGTATATTGAATGTTGTCAGAGAGGAACTGCTGACACCTTACGGTCTCAGGACACTCTCACCTTTAGACCCCGGCTACATAGGCACCTACCGGGGCAATACAGAAAGCAGAGACATGGCATATCATAACGGCACTGTCTGGCCCTGGCTGCTCGGGCCTTATATAACAGCTTACATAAAGGTGAACGGGCACTCAAAAAAGAGCAGAATGGAAATGATGGTCCTGCTTGAACCACTGAAAGAGCATCTGGGAGAAGCAGGAATTGGAACCATTTCCGAAGTTTTTGACGGTGACGCACCCCACATACCAGGCGGGTGCATTTCACAGGCATGGAGCGTAGGTGAGATCCTGCGCGCCTGCGTGGAGGATATTGGCGCAGGGAATCCCGGCACCATTCTGTAAAAGCTTATAAAGAAGTAAGTCAAGTGATTAGTATGGATGAAGCATGTTTCAATATCGGAGATGCAGCAGGCCACGTTTACAGGCTGCTTGAAAATGGCGGGTCCAATCTTGCCAATGTGAAGAAAGTGCTCAAAGAAAGCGGTTTCGATCCACAGACAGTTTTCATGGCCATCGGGTGGCTTGCACGGGAAGACAAGATATGCATGCAGAAAAGTGCAAACGTCTGGTCAATAAAACTCAAGTAAAAAGAAGATATCGGCAAGATACCCACTGACCACGGCCAGCTTTGCAGTTATGCAAAGCAAATTTAATATGCATATATAATATTAATAAGCATATAAAAAAGGTTGAATGCTTAACATGACTTTTTAAAGGCCATTCAATCACTCCAGATTTCATCTTTGTCTGTGGTCTGTTAGAAAAACAAATCTCAAGCCTCACAGCAATATCAGCAATATCTGCCACAATATCACAAGGACGATTATGGCAATTAAAATCCGAATTATCCAATAAAGCATTTAAATCACTCCCCATTAAAGTTAGGTTATTATGATTTTTAAACTTTCCTGCCACGCACTAATATTATTTCCGCTGTTTCCCGTGTTCCATGCGACTTCTCTCAATATTGTTTTAATCCAGTTCAAGAGCGTTGATCCTTTTCCAGCACATCCGGGTTCACTACGTTCTGAGGGCTTCCCTGCAGGAACAGTCTGATATTGTCCATGGTCACTGATGTGCATTCAGCTAAAGATTCCTCTGAGAGGAATGCGATATGAGGTGTCAGAAGCACATTGCTCTGCCCAAGCAGCGGACTATTGGAAGACAAGGGTTCATCCTCGAACACATCAAGCCCGGCAGCTGCAATATGGCCGCCTCGCAAGGCACTCAGCAGGGCTGCTTCATCGACCACTTCGCCTCTTGCAGTATTGATGAGTATGGAAGTTCGCTTCATCTTCATCAGCTCTTCAGCCCCTATCATCTTTTCTGTAGAAGGTGTGAGTGGCACATGCAATGTAACTATGTCTGATCTCGTAAGCAGAGTGTCCATATCCGTGAACCTGACACCCAGCTGCTTTTCTTTTTCAGGATCAGGATGTGCAGTGTAAGCCAGCACCTCCATCTTGAAACCACGAGCTATCTCAATTACCCGCCTCCCGATATTGCCTGTACCGACGACCCCTATGGTTTTGCCCATAAGCTGGTTGCCTTTATATGCTCTGCAGATGTAATCTCGCCATTCGAATTCTCCTTCCCTGAGAGATCGGTCTGCTTCATTCAAGCGCCTCAGCAGATTCAGTGCCTGAGCAAAAACGAACTCTGCAACAGCGTCAAAAGCATAGCCCGGTACGTTTGAAACCACAACTCCTTGCTTTGTGGCCACGTCAATATCTATATGGTCATAACCTGTCTGCCATACCGCAACCATCCGGAGGTTCTCAGCCTCCTTAAAGGCCCGGGCAGGAAAGCCATACCTGCCAACAATTACGATGCTTGCATCCTTTACTCTCTCAACAAGCTCATCATCCGATGATGGCCAGGTGTTATAGACCTTAAGCTCACCCATGCTTTCCAGCACTTTGTGATATCGGAGATGCAGGACTATCGGGTCCGCAACGACTATCTTCATTGGTCCTTCCAAAACAAAATAGATTCTCAAAATGCAGAAATCAAATCATGAGATTCTGGTATCTCATCGATACATATGATTTATTGCATCCTGTATCCTCTCATCATCAGCAACAAGTTTCCCATTTTCAAGTCGGACATCACCTTTATTGATCAGCCATTGCTGGGTTCCCCATGACCCATCGGCCAGTTTGCCGGTTATCTGTATGGAGTCATTCTCTGACAGGTGCTCTATCCTGAAGATAGAGAATTGGTTCTTAGGCCTGACCTTTATCCGGTAATAATCCTTAGCCCAATCGCTCATATTCCGTGCCCTGTCGTGCTGTTGTGCAGTGATGCGTACACTGCCTTTTATGGCATCTGGAAATTCATGAAGATTTCCTGCCGCTGCTACTGAAACTCTATCCTCAACTATATCTGACGATAAGAATCTAGGTACCCCGCCATGCTCCATTTAATAACTCCCCCTACTTGAAAAGATATGCTTGGCCCTCATTACAAATCACACAGATATACGTTGAACATAATCATATCATGTGCAAGCTGATGTAATGAATCCAAATCAAGAACCCATATCCCCCATAGATTGTTATTGGGTATGTTATTTAAGTTTAACTTGGTAGACAGATTCTCAAGTGATCCGCAGTTTTCAATGCCAGCAATTCCCGGAAACCTTTATCAATCCAAAAAGGAGTTTTATCTTACTACTTATGATGTTCATGCAAACTGCACGAGCTCAAGATATTAAGAAACTGGAAACGGCGGGAACATGCAATGGTAGATATAGCGTTAAGGTTTGGTCTGGATCCACTCATTGTAGACTTTATGCAGAAAATAATCATTTCACTGATGATAGGTATTCTCATAGGTCTTGAGAGGGAAAGGTTAAGATCCGACATAAAAATATTTGCAGGAGTCAGAACCTTCACACTCATCTGTATCATAGGCATGCTCTCTGCGTTCCTTATAGACTATGCAGGACCTTCGATCCTCCTGATCACCACGGTATTCGTAGGGGTGACCTGCATCTTCCTTGCCTACAACATGAATATAGTACAGGGTAGCTCAGGCCTTACCACTTCAGTATCCCTATTTTGTACTTACCTCCTGGGGATACTCGTTGCAGCAGACCTGTTCGTAATCGCTATTGTAACAGCAGTGATCGTTACATTCCTTCTCATTGAAAAGAAGCCTCTGCATTCCTTAGCTGAAAACCTCTCTAAAAGGGACATTATTGACGCTCTGCAGTTCATAGCTATAGCTTTCATCCTGTACCCGGTAGTTCCGGATGAGCCGGTCTTTGGCATCATAAGCCTTAAATCAACGATACTGATCATTGTGCTTATCTCTTCCATTAGTTTTGTAAGTTATGTGCTGCTCAAGAAAATAGGAGCTCGCGGCGGAATAGCTTACTCCGGATTCCTGGGTGGGCTGGCAAGCAGTGGAGCAGCGATCATTTCCCTCTCCAACCTGTCAAAGAGAAGAGCGTCCCTGACCGGCCATATATTCACAGGTGCGCTGCTGACCATTGTCTCGATGATCATAAGGGACATAACTTTTGCTTTCCTTGTAGACACTTCCGGAAGGATGGCAAGCCTCATGCTGCCTCCTTTTGTTATAATGTTAATAGTGACCCTCGTGGTAGTATGGCGTAAAAAGAAAACTACAGCAGTCAATGAGACCATAGAACTGAGGTCTCCGTTTGCTATCGTGCCCGCATTAAAGTTTGGTATCCTCTTCATGTTAATAACACTGGTTGCAAACATAGCCCAGGCTCACGGAGGTTCAATAGGGATCTATGCAACAGCTATCGGAGGAATCGTAAGCAGCTCAGCAGTAACAGTTTCTATGGCATCGCTTGCATTGAACGGTACTATTTCTTACCCTCTGGCTGCTCAAATCGCTGTCATGGCAGGGCTAATAAGTACCCTGGCAAAACCGCTCTACATGAAACTAACGGGTGCTGACCAGCTTTTTCACAAGGCTACGATTCACTTTGTCATAATAACATCTTTGGGTGCAGTTTCACTTCTTATATGGAACTATTATGCGGCTTCTGTGAATCTCTGATCATGTACTTCCTCTGCCAAATCAATTGTTAGACAAAAAGAAGTCAACCTGGGTGTGGACGTGACTATCACAAAAATGCTACTGATGCTAGTTTGCTTCATTCTTAAATAAAGTCAGATATGAATATAGGATTTAAAGGATTTTAGATTAAGCATTAATGGGGAATGTGTACAGCAATGATAAAATCAGGTTACAAGATTGGTCCGGAACAGTATACACCTTCCGAAATGCTCAGACAGACAATTGCAGCAGAGGAGAACGGTTTTGATAGTATCGACGTTAGTGATCATTTTCATCCTTGGAGTGAGGAGGGCCAGTCATGTTTTACCTGGACCTGGCTGGGAGTGGGGACCGGAGAAGCACTCAACGAATATCCGGTAACACATGAATGGCCGGAATACAATAAAAGACAGGAAATGCTGGCTGAAGCTATACATCTCATAAGGGAACCATGGAGCGGAGAGAAGGTCAGTTTTGACGGCATGCACTATTGCACTCAGGAAGCAAAACTGTACACGCTGCCAGGACGGAAAATCTAATGAAAAATAGCATAAAGGGAAGCATATTATGAGGAATTCACTTCAGATAGCCAGGATATTTGGCATACCGATCAAGATACACATATCATTCCTGTTCGTACTGCCTTTCTTTGCATGGATATTTGCCCAGCAACCCGAACCTTATGGATTTGCGGGAATCGGACCTGATATACTGAGGTATGCACTTGCCCTTGCCACAGCAATACTCCTGTTCGCTTCCGTGCTTGTCCATGAACTGGCCCATTCATACCTCTCCTTAAGGTATGGGAACAATATAAGGGAAATATCACTATATCTTATAGGCGGGGTATCAGCAATCGAAGGTCAGTTAACAAACCCTTTAAAAGAAGCCACTATGGCATTTGCCGGCCCCTTTTCTAGTCTTATAATGGGAGTTTTCCTTCTTGCTGTAAATTATGTCTTGAATCCGGCTGTAAGCACTGCAGAAGGAAGTGCAATATTTTTGGTGATATTCATACTGGGCTACATCAATGTAATTCTTGCGCTGTTCAATCTTATCCCTGCTTTCCCGATGGACGGTGGAAGGATACTAAGAGCATTGCTTGCCACACGCATGGGATTTGTAGAAGCCACTGAAAAAGCAGCGACTGTGGGAAAGATACTTGCTTTTATCATGGGGATCATAGGATTACTGATAAGCTTCTGGCTCGTGCTGATAGCTATATTCATTTACATGGGTGCGACCGGGGAAGAAAAACAGGTAAAGAGCAGATACAGCAGGTACTGAAGCGGTATCACTCCGTCCAGTACGGCTCACACTTATACTCTTCGTAGAGATCGCAAAGCCATCTCCTGTTATTGGCAAGAGGCCAGTTGGCACGGTCAAACCCCACAGAATCTTCCAGGGTGCTCTTCTCAACGTTCAGAACAAAAGTATCATCCTCCCCGCGAACCACAAGTGATTTCCATGGAACTGCAAACAACTTTTCCGCGATACCGAACAGGCCGCTGAATGTCAGCACTGCATATGCGACCCTGCCATATCTCATGTCTATCATTATTTCTTTAATTTTGCCAAGGTCCTCACCATGAGGATTTATCACTTTCTTGTTTATCATCCTGTCTGCAGGCATGATACTCCGCATATTATTGGTTCTCATAATCCCTCCGGCCAATATGTAAGATAGATAAGCTGCCTTAATCCCGGCAGATGCAATATGCATACGAGATATGATGATTGGCGAGAGAGAACAAGCGATGTGGTAATGTTTCGTGGAAAGTTTAGTATTTAATGTTAGAGACAAAGCACGACTTACTCCTGCAACTATTGCCATGCCGTTGACAGGTAATACTAATTCCCCAATCCCCTCTCGCAAGAAACTATCTATTTTTTGTGGCATATAAATTAGTAAGAAGTGATGTTACATTTATTAGAAGTGTCTAAGATAGAAAAACTACAAAGAGATAAATAAGATTACTACGAAAAGAACTACAGGCATTTCATTTGTGGGTAGCGGATATATTAATTGTGGGGACTTTATCTGAAAGAACATACTTACTCAGTGTGCCCTCTGTGCGGGGATTTGATAGATGCTGCCATATTCGAAGAAGACGGCAGGATGATCATGGAAAAAGCATGTGTTGTTCATGGTGGTTTCAGGGAGGTGTATTGGTCAGATGCGCATATGTACAAAAGATTTCAAAAGTTTGCCCGTATTGGATCCGGCCTTTTGAACCCGAATATAAACTTTAATTCCGATTGTCCTTTCCAGTGCGGTTTATGCACATCCCATCGTACAGGCACCATCCTAGCAAATATAGATGTCACCAACAGGTGCAATATGTCATGTCCGGTCTGTTTTGCAAACGCCAGGACATCAGGAAGAATATATGAGCCAGACATTGAGCAGATATGCAATATGATGACCATGTTGAGGAACCAGCAGCCTGTACCTTGCTTTGCCATACAGTTCTCCGGAGGGGAGCCCACGGTACGTAAGGACCTCCCTGAGATTGTAAAAATGGCCAAAGATCTTGGTTTCGTGCAGATACAGGTAGCTACAAATGGAATCAAATTTGCCCAGAGCGTATCTTACGGGGAGAAGATGCGCCAGGCAGGACTGCATACCATATACCTGCAATTCGATGGAGTGACGCCGGAACCTTATATCAAAATGAGGGGGTTCAATGCCTTCCCGCTTAAACAAAAAGCTATAGAGAACGCACGCGCGGCAGGCATCCGCAGTATCACCCTTGTACCCACGCTCACAAAGGGAGTTAACGATCATCAGGTGGGAGATGTGATCAGGTATGCTGTGGTCAATAGGGATATTGTAAAGGGAGTGAACTTTCAGCCGATATCATTCACGGGACGTATCCGGCAGGAAGAAAGGGAAATGAGCAGGATCACCATTCCTGATCTTGCAAAACTCACTGAAGAGCAGACAGATGGGAAAATACCCCGTGATGCCTGGTATCCGGTGCCTTTTGTGGTACCCATATCAAGATTCCTTGCAAAGGCAAAACATAAACCCTTGCCTGAGATGACAGTGCATCCTCATTGCGGGGCAGCTACATACCTGTTTGTCGAGAACGGGGATATAGTCCCTATTACGGAATTTGTGGACGTGGAAGGGTTTATGGAGATGATAGATGAGGCATCCCTTGAGCTTAACCATGACAGCAGGAACCTGCTTGTGCTGGCGAAAGTGCTGCGCAGGGTTCCAGGTTTTATAGATAAGGACAAAGAACCTAAATCTGTTAATGTGACAAGGATGCTGCTTAATGTCCTGAGGGATGGCGGGGAGAGTGTGGTAAAACAATTCCACAGGGAGAGCCTTTTCCTTGGGGTCATGCACTTCCAGGACATGTACAACCTGGACCTTGAAAGGATACAGAGATGCGGGATACACTATGCAACCCCTGAAGGAAAGGTCATACCGTTCTGCACATATAATACGCTGCACCGGGAAAGAGTAGAAGCGAAATTCTCAAGGCCTTACGTACCTGAAGAAGAGGAGAACATCGAGAATGCTATCTCAGTGAATGCTGCTGAAAATAACCCTGGAGTGTTAAGATGACCGAAAGACAAATTGAAAGTGTGATTATTGAAATTCCAAAAGGAAGCCGAAATAAATATGAGTACGATAAAGAAAAAAAGATGATAAAATTCGACAGAATGCTTTTCTCTTCAATGGTCTATCCCTGCGATTATGGTTTTTTCCCTGAAACCCTGGCACTTGACGGTGATCCCCTGGATGTCCTGGTACTAACATGGGAACCTACATTTCCTGGATGTCTGATAGATGTGCATCCGATCGCATTGTTTGATATGGAAGATGATAAGGGAAGGGATGAAAAATTACTCTGTGTTCCTGAGAGTGACCCCCTCTGGAATCATATCGAGAGCATTGATCAGGTCCCGCCTCACCTTTTAAAGGAAATACCACACTTCTTTGAGACATATAAGCATTTAGAGCATAAGCACGTAAAGATCATTGGATGGGAAGGCCTGGAAGCTGCAGTGAGAGTACTTCAGGAAGCTAAAGATAGATATCGAAAGAATAAAGCACCGGAGATTTGACAGTTGACTGTCTGAACCACTTATCAGGGCTGAAGCTGGAATCCGGCCAGAATAAAAACGTAATTTTCCCGAGTAAAGCCTTTGTAGGGCCTGCAACTCAGTTCCAATAAAACTTAGTATTCAAATTCTGACACATTTCCAGCAATAATACTTTTCTAATAGTGCATAAAAGGAAGACAATGTATTCTCTTTGGGAATAAACTTATTAAACATAAGAACGAAGGATTATTGAGGTTAGGGGTCTATCATGAAGAAATATATTAATTATTCTATACTGGTAAGTGTACTGGTTTTAATGGCAATTGTCCTGTCGGTACCTGCCACGGCTCAAAATAATACTACGGGAAACCGTATATGGTCTGCAGATGAGAACCTGTCCCTGCAATATACATGGACAGCTCACAGTTATTCGGGATTCTATTTCGACCTTGATACGGGCGAAGGATCAGAAACACTGACAGTGGATCTCCAAAGCCCAACCGGCAGGACCATACCGGCTGGAGCACTGGAATATTCCACTACACCGATAAACACTGCTTTTGATCGTAGCGCCTGGGGTTCGTATCAGGTCGTCGGGTTCATGGCAGAACGATATTTTGCAGGTTATACCAATAATACGCAATTCACAGATGATGATGTAAGCCTGATATCCAACGGGCAGCTCACAAGGGTCCTTATTGATGAGAATGAAAGGAGATCTGTTTTTGCGGGCTCTGCCATCGTTCTAAATGAAGGTTACAGGCTCACCATTGAAGAAGTGGACCTTAATGGGGACAGTGTCTTGGTGAATCTGGCCAAAGACGGCCAAGTCGTTGATACGGCCATTGTTTCCGGAAACAATGACTATGTTTATGAGGCTGAACTCGGTTCAGAGGATGATGTTCCCCTGATAGCAGTTCATTTCAGTAATATATTCAGAGGAACAGAGACTAATGCTGTTTTCATAGAAGGGATTTTCCAGGTATCAGAGAACTATGTGGAAATAGAAACCGGAGACAGGTTTGGCAGGATGGAGGTCCAGTCCTTCAGTGAAAACGAGATCATCATGGATAACCCAAATTCCATACCGCTTACAAGAGGAAGCACCACAACTATCATGGGAAAACTGCAGTTTGTTGTTGCAGATGACGCTACTCTGAGATTCGGTCCGGTGGTTGATATATCCCAGCCCGGAACGTATGAGCTAAGAGGAACTGTTGTAGAGGGTGAGGCATTTACATGGACACCGCTCAATTTTGAAGGCTTCTACTATAATATTGATGAAGGTGTAGGCACGGAATCTCTGGAGATCACCAGCCTTAGTGGCAGGACCATTGGTTCAGGGGACCTTGTCTATCGGAGCGTTCCGCAGCAAGTGAGCTTTGAATATACACCCTGGGGAAGTTTCAATGTCATTGGATTCCTTGCAGAGAAATATTTTGCAGGTTACGTGGATAACAGTTTCACGGGCAATGAGAGCCTGCTTTCAGGCGGTCAGCTTTCCAAAGTCCTTGTAGACAGTGACAGCCGGGCTTCCCTGTTCACTGGTTCTTCGCTTGTACTTGAGGAAGGATACACACTGGTAGTCGAAGAGGTGGATCTTGATGGCTCAAGAGTGCTCGTGAGACTGGATAAGGACGGAAGCGAAGTGGATACAGGTATCATATCTTCCGGAGGCGACTATGTATATGAAGCAGATGTTGGCGACACTGACGATATACCGATAATAATCGTGCATTTCCGGGAGATATTCAGGGGTACTGAAACAAATGCCGTATTTGTCGAGGGCATATTCCAGATATCAGAGAATGTTATAGAGGTCGAATCGGGTGAAACTTTCGGAAGGATGGAAATTTCAAGCGTTTCCTCTGATGAGATCGTCATGACAAGCGACCGTTCCATCACGCTTTCAAGAGACAGCAGCATCTCAGTCATGGACAACATAAGGTTCATGGTTGCAGATTCCAACGCTGTGAGGTTCTACCCGTATGTAGAGGTCACAACAGCAGCTGATGCCGACCCCCTTGAGATCAACGTTCCAAGAGCGATCGCACAGAACAGGCCGGTGAACATAGAGGTCACTTCAAGAGGAGCGGCAGTAGAGAACGCTGTAGTGATGTTCGCAAATATAGAGGTCGGTAATACATCTGCCAACGGCACCATCTCATTCACTCCTACAACAGTGGGTACATTTACTGTCACAGCAGAGAGGCAGGGATTTGCCACGGGAAGCACTGAAGTCGAGGTCATATCCCCTGATGATGTCAGCAGAAGACTCGCAATCGGAGTATCGCCTTCGGAGGTAAATGTCGGAGATAACATTAACATATCAGTAACAACGCTGATAGATGGCAGGCCTGTAGGAGATGTGGAAGTGCTTTATGATGGCAGGCTGGTTGGAACTACCGGTACTGACGGCATGGTCAATCATACAGTAATGGATGCGGGTATACACAGAGTAAGCACTTCCTCGGACCAGTACCTTGAAGCTGAATTGAACATCGAGGTGCAGGGTCCGGAAGCAAGGTACTCTTATTCGAGCCTTACCATCGAGCCACTTCTTGCAGAAACAGGTGACGATGTGACCATTTTTGCTACTGTAAGGAATATCGGCACAGAAACAGGGGAGGAGGATGTGCAGCTTCTCATTAACGGGAACGTTGAGGCATCCGAACAGGTTATACTGGACCCTGATCAGGAAGAGACTGTGAATTTCACAGTGAGCATGGAAGAAGCAGGTACCTATGATGTAACTATAGGCACCCTGAATGGCACCTTTGAAGTGGAAGAGAGCCAAGGAATACCCGCTGCAGGTATTGTCATAGCCTTGATGGCAGTAATCGCTGTAGCACTGTGGGTGGCCAGAAAGCGCACTTAAAGCAGATAGCATTCAGTACCTGCTTTCCCGGCAGGTACTGATCTATTTTTTGGAGTTCATATTCACAGGCAACTCAGCGCTGCACACTCCGGAAATTAATGTGTGGTCTTAATGCCTAATGCAACTTCAATATTTTCCGGAAATCCACATCGAAATAATCCGTGGGATACTCAATATCCTTAATCTCATGGCAGCCTGGAATGATACAAAAGGGTCTTTTATTCCATAAATTGGCATTGTTTTGGTGTCCCAGACCATTATTAAAGCCCCCATTATTATAAGCACACACCCTTGCATGGTTTTAATGAATATCGGTTCATGCAGGAAAAGGGAGCCTAGTATTATACCGCTTACCGGTTCGAGTAATGCCAACACGCTTACTGTCTGCGCGGGGATCTTTGCAGCACTGTTAAGATAGAGCAGGGATGCAAATGCCGTCGTCACAATACCGAACATGATCAGGACAGGAAGGTTCAGCTCAAGGACCTCTACCGGTACCCTGCTGCCAAATGGCAGCAATATAAGCAAACTGATTAGCGCTGACCAGAAAAGCTGTGACATGCCTGAATAATCTGTTTTCAAATAGCTGACTGTCATTATGGTGCCACTGTAAGAAAGACCGGACATGAGCCCGAATAACACTCCCAGCAGAAGGTTAGTGCCGCCTCCAAAAAGTCCCCCCACAGGAGTTACCACTAACATGATACCAAGAAGTGACAGGGAAAGAGACATCAATCCGCGCATGGTTATCTTCTCCCGCAGGAAAAGAGGGGATAGAAGTGTTACATATACAGGGGCAGTGTAGAGCAGAAGGACAGCAGTGGAAAGCCCGACATAACCGATCGATCTGAAATATGAGTATGCGGTAATTACATTGAACACGCCTATAAGCAACATATACCGCTTCTTTTTGTCCAGCCGGAAAACATCGTATCTTCTTTTTACGAGCAGGTACACAACCAGTAATGAGAAACCGAACAGGAGCCTGTAAAATATAATGGAGCTTACTTCCATCCCATGGATGTGGTTCAAAAAGACACCGCTTGAACCGAAGATCGTACATGCAATGATCAGTTCAAGGTAGGAGTGGTGGCCGTTTTTAAGTTCCATATTGATGGTGCGATATAATGTAATATACATTTAAATAAGTACTGTAGAATAAAATATATAGATGCACAAATCGCTTCTATCGGCCATATTAAAGAGATTCTGACCGCAGATATCCATAGTTACACTTTGCGAAATATAATTTTAAGTGTATAATAAGATTTTTGACAATATATGTATTTTCCACTGGAAATAAGGGGGTACACGTATCAATGTTTACATAGCATACCATCAGAATAGAATGTTATTATATATTACAGAGACTAATAGGAAGATATATTATCAAGATATTATCGGAGTTGAATTAATGTATACTTCTCAAAACGGAGGTGCACCATTTAAGAACCAGAGAATGGCTGTGTTTGCTGATGTACAGAATATGTTCTATTCTGCCAGGAATAACTATTACGACAGCAGGCTGGACTATGATAAATTGCTGGCTGCTGTTCTCAAAGGCAGACCGCTTGTAAGGGCAATATCTTACCTTGTCGAGACCGAAGAGATCGATCAGTCCGGATTCAAGTACCTGCTAAAAAGCATAGGCTGGGAGGTCAGGACAAAGCAATTGAAGATACGTCCTGACGGTTCCACTAAAGGCGACTGGGATATGGGAATCGCAATAGATGCAATATCCATTTCCCATAAAATAGATACTGTGGCACTCGTGAGTGGAGATGGTGACTTTACGGCCCTTGTGAACCATCTGAAAGCTTCCGGTGTGCGCGTTGAAGTGTACTCCTTTGAGAGGAACACGGCTTCAGAGCTTATCAACTCTGCCACAGAATATTACCCGATCGATGAGAGTTTCCTGCGCAGAAAATAAGTATTTCCGGCCGGAAACGTATCACATCCCTGCTCAGGGAAGCAATTTCTGGCCTTACGAAAGGTATCCTTTTTTATAAAGATATTTCTCAAACTCTATCAGGAAGAACACTGTGCTGGACACAAGTATTATCATCAGCCAGTCTGCTGCCAGTATAGGTGCTGTGGAAAAAATAGAGTTAATGGTAGGCTCATAAGTAATTACCAGCTGCAGGAATAGCACGACAGCAATACCCAGCAGCATGAACTTATTTGACAGCAGGTCCCTGAATACATATTCATGCAGTGATTTGGAGTTGAACAGATAGAATATCTGGAAAAATACTATGGTGTTCAGAGCGACAGTACGTGCTGCATCCAGATTTTCCATGTTACTATCCAGTTTCATGAAAAAGGTCAGGTATGCGCCTGCAACGATCAAAAGCGAGACAAATATAACCCTTCTCTTGATCAGAGAGATAAGTATAGGCTCACTGGGAGGCCTTGGAGGCCTTTTCAGTATACCCCTTTCCTTTGGCTCCATGGTTATGGGAACACCAAGACCGATCGCTGTTACTGTGTTGAGCCACAGTATCTGCAACGGCACCAGAGGCAATGTAAGCCCCAGAAGTACTGCGAGTACTATGGAAAGACCTTGTCCTCCGTTTGTGGGCAGTGTCCATAGCAGTATCTTCTGTATCTTGCTGTAGACATCCCTGCCCTCCTCGATAGCCGATACTATAGAGGAGAAATTATCGTCAGCCAGTACCATATCGGAAGCTTCTTTTGCAACCTCAGTGCCTGTAAGTCCCATGGCGATTCCAATGTCGGCGGTTTTGAGAGCAGGAGCATCATTTATACCATCGCCGGTGACTGCGACCACCTCTCCCATCTCTTTGAGAAGCTTAACTATCCTTAGTTTATCCCCGGGAGAAGTCCGTGCGAACACAGAGACTGAACCTAAGCGCTGGCCCAGATGCTCATCGGACATTTCCTCTATATCTTTTCCGGAAAGGGCACCTTCTGTTTCGATGCCTATCTTAGTGGCAATGGCATAGGCTGTTCTCAGGTGATCCCCTGTGATCATTATAACTCTGATACCTGCTAGCTTGCAGCTCGCTACAGCTTCCATTACCCCGTCCCTGGGGGGATCCATCATCCCCTGCAGACCAACAAATACAAGGTCCCCGATATCCTCCGCTTCTATCCTTTCCACATCTGAAGGCACATCCTTATATGCCATACCCAGTACCCTCAGTGCATCCGAGGCCATCTGTTCAGCTGCCTGGGAGACTCCTTGCATGTCCACGGGACCGGTGCGCTGCCCGTCAAACTGTGAAACACACATACTCAGAATCTTTTCAGGGGAGCCTTTCACATAAATCACCTTTGAGCCGTCCTCTTTCTTATGCAATGTAGCCATGAATCTCTCTTCCGGCTCAAAAGGCACAATATCCTCCCGTGGTAGGTAGAACTTCCCGGCTTTCAGGCCGGATATGAGCAGCGCACCTTCAGTGGGGTCTCCGTCGATATTATCCACACCCCGGAAAGATGCATCATTGCACAAAGCACCCGCTTTGAGCGTTTCCATGAGAGCGTTATCATTTGCAGGATCAGTCCTTGACCCATCCAGCAGGAACTCACCCTCAGGAAGGTAACCAGTACCTGTGACATCATACAATTTACCGGCAGCATACACCTGGGTCACAGTCATCTGATTCTTTGTGAGGGTGCCGGTCTTGTCGGTACAGATGACAGTGGCGCTGCCAAGTGTCTCGACCGCTGGTACGGTCCGGATGATAGTGTTCTTTGCAGCCATCCTGTTTACGCCCATAGCCATGGATATGGTTATGACCGCAGGCAAGCCTTCGGGGATTGCTGCAACGGCAAGACTTACAGAAGCCATGAAGATCTCAACGGTATCATATCCTCTCAATAAGCCTATTGCAAAAGTGAGCGAAGCGATTGCCACGATCACAACTGATAAAACCACGCTCATACGCGACAACTTACGTAGGAGGGGGGTGGATATCTCCTTGCTTTCCCTGATGAACTCGGATATCCTGCCTATCTGGGTCGCATTGCCTGTGGCCACCACGATACCTCTGCCCTGGCCCTGGTTGATCAAGGTTCCTGCAAAGGAAACATTCTTCTGGTCACCAAAGGACGTGCATCCGGTATCAATAGCCGCAGTACTTTTTTCCACCGGAACAGATTCCCCGGTCAATATGGATTCATCTGCCCTCAGGTTCTTAACATAGAACAGGCGCAGATCAGCGGGCACTCTATCCCCTGCTTCCAGCAGTATCACATCACCTACAACAAGCTCCCTGCTTGGCAGCATATTGCTCATGCCACCCCTCAGGACTCTTGCTTCAGGCACCAGTAACTTAGAAAGGGATTCAAGGGCATGCTGGGCCTTTCCTTCCTGTATGAAACCTATTATCGCATTTGCCAGGACCACAAGCAGGATAACGATTGCGTCAACATACAGTTCTAAAAAGAATGTGATTGCAGCAGCTATGAGCAGCAAATATATCAGAGGACTTGCGAACTGCTTGAAGAACCGATAAACTGAACCATGTTCCTGTTTAGACGATACTTCATTATATCCATCCCGCGCAAGCCTGATCTCAGCCTCTTCCGGACTTAAGCCCTCAGGATGACTATTGAATAACATAAAGGCATCTTCTGAAGGGATACTACACCACTGCTCTTCAGCCATAGGAACAAAGAGATGGCAAAAAGATAAATAACTTGCTGTTATAGCCCTCTGAGTTTTTCCATATCAGAGGGCGATGAAACATCAAATTAATGTACAGATTCAGAATTACTAATATAGGGAAGTAGAACTGTCAGTGACATCTGACTGATAAAAAATTAAGTTTTATCCCTTCGGTCGCTAACTTCTTCGTCTGCCACAGGAGAATGGAGATCGCACTGTTGATGCAAATCGCACAAGATATGTGCAGTCCCGAATACCCTTTCAAGAGGGACCACGAATCCCAGTCCACAACCTGGCTTATTAAGGCCTACATTTCTATTGATGGAATCTATGATCGCATCTGCATTTGAATGTTCAGATAAGGTGAGAACTATTTCTTTTTCGGGCTCTATAAGCATGCCAAGGAGACTTTTGTTCTCATGGACACCTGTGCCGCGCCCAAAGATAATTGTTCCTCCTCTGGCTCCTGCTTTACGGGATGCTTTTACAACCTTGTCACCCCACCCTTTTTTTACTATTGTCACTATCAGGACCAGATCATTTTCATTAGACATTATACTTACCTCCTATATACCGCATATATACGCCTAAAAGCATTACAAAGATGATGGGTGCCAGCGCTATGAGTGCTATCATACCGAAACCATCAATTACGGGATCCCTGCCCTCCTGGGCTGATGCCACACCAACGGCCATCGACATGAGGAAAGTGACGGCCATGGGACCTGTAGCCACTCCTCCCGCGTCAAAGGCAATAGCTATGAAATCCTTATCCGAAAGCCACATCAACACTATAGCAAGAAGATAGCCGGGTACAATAATGTAAAGGAAGGGAATCCCATACACCAGTTTGGCCATTCCTATGGCAACAAATACCGCAACGCTGAAAGAAAGCGTATAAAGCATCAGTTTTGACCTTATGTAACCACTGGATGATTTCTCTATCTGGTAGCATAGTACCCTTACAGCAGGCTCTGCAAAGGTGGCAAGGAAGCCAAGGAAGAAGCCAACTGGTATCATAAGCCATTGATGCTCCATCTTTCCGAAAAAGCTGCCTATCTCTGTTCCTATCGGAAGGAAGCCATTGTAAACACCATATAGGAATAATATCATTCCAAGAGCTGTCATCGCTATGCCCAGAAAGAGCTTTACAAGCTGGGAAGAGGGAAACTTAAGGTAGAGTAACTGGAATATTATGAAAAATACTATCAGAGGCAGCAAAGCCTGCAGAACCTCAACAGATATAGATAGCAAGCTTTGGCTATGACTCAAGCGAGCACCCCCATGAGCATCACGCTTAGTATTGGGCCAATTGAAGCAAGGCCTATCAGGCCGAAGCCTTCGGACAGCTCAGACTTTTCCCCCAGCACTGATACCACACCTATACCCAGTGCCAGGATCACAGGCACGGTCATAGGACCTGTGGTCACACCTCCGGCGTCATAGGCTATGGCAAGATATTCGGGTTTCGTGAAAAAAGATAGCATAATAACGATCAGATAGCCCACTGTCAGCAGGTACTTTATCGGTACACCATAGACTATCCTGAGCATGGAAACAGATACAAAGAAACCTACCCCAAGAGCAATGGACAGGATCAGTACGTTACGGGAAATACCATTCTCGGACACCGAATCGATCATCGTGCTCAGCACCCTTACATCAGGTTCTGCAAGTGTCGCCATGAAAGATAGCAAAAAGGCGACTCCCACAATGAAGATCAAAGAATTGTGCTTTGGAAGTTCGGAGCCGATAGATTCTCCGATAGGCAACATTCCCAGCTTGACGCCCATGAGGAAAAAGACCATGCCTGCTATAACCATTATAGCCCCTGTAAAGAAAGAGAGGAACATACCGGAATTAAGGCCAATGACCAGCATAATCAGGAGTACAGCTGCTGTCAATGGCAATACAGCCTGGACTACCTCCTTGAATGTTTCTTTGAAATCCTGTATCATGTAAAATATCCTCCCGCGGAACAGAGCAACGGCAGAGCGAAGCCTAAAAGGTAAATAGGAGCAATACTACATGAGTATTGCTATTAGTATAATTAGCAGGTACTATTGTACTGCTTTCATTCCTGCTTGTTTTCCGGTTTGCCCTTTCCTGCATTCTTCTTCCTGACAGGTGTTGGTATGATATGTTTGCGAACAAAGACAGCAAGCACGATAAGCACCAGAGCGATCCAGAGAGCCTGCATCAGGCCGTATTGGAGGTCCGTGCCTATGATCCATGCATGAAAGAAGACGAGTACGAATCCCAGGTAATTCAATGCGTGGATGTTCTTCCATTTTTTAGGTATCCTCTTTCTGTAAACACCTGCCAGAACCGCTATTATGATGAGGTAAAGGGCAGGCCTGCCTGCAAGCCCCAGGAAGTCCATAAAAGGATAGAAAACAGGTAAAAACGCGTTCAAGCCGAATTGGTAGGCAATAAGGATTGGATGTATCAGGATCAAAACAACCCCTACTCTTGCAAGATGATGGTGGACATTCATAAAAGGCCTCCCAAACACCTTCCTCATCTGGAGCATGTACTCCGATGACACTATTGCAAGGGAGAGGAAAAGATACCCGAAGAGTCCTGCTGCCCTGACGGCCATCCTTATTGCTACATCCCTTTCCTGTAACAGGAAGAAAAGTATTATCCCTGCCACAACCACCAAAGAGGAAACTATGAGCTCTCTTTCATACTTCATGTATATCATTTTTACATTTAAGCAATATGAACTTAACCGGTTTAGTGTTTTAAAATTTTTTTCGTCGGGAGTTAGTATTCGTTCATGATAATTTCCAAATGCATCTTCGATTAAGAAAGTTGAAAAAATACATATACAATTCAAATTTAAAATAGCTGCATTGTAAGTTCTTAGGATTATGATTTTTGCATGTTTGCGCTTACCCTGAAAAAGAAGGAAAGCCATAAAAAAAGTTTTTGGATATCCGGTGTTCCTTTATCTCTGCCCATGCACCCGGCAACGTGAAAGTTCCACCTGTCGGATTCATTGACAAAGACAATAACCGGAAAATACCGAAATTACAAACGCCTTATTTTAACTGTAGCCAGATGGCTTTGATAGCATCTATCTCTAGGTGAGTATACCCTTCCTTATTTATATCCCACTTCAGGCTAAGGACCCCGTCATTACATTCCGCAACTATACCCCGGTAGTTGTCCTCTCCTCCAGTATCGATCTCAACTTCCTTCTGCATATAGTACTTTTCAATAAAAGACTGTTTCACTTCTATCCCCCCTTGTTAAGAACGGATCATGACCAAAGTTTGCTGATGGAGCCGCTCCCTTTTAAAAGGGTATTTTATTTTACTTATACTTTATCAGCTGCATGGAGATAAGATGCACCAAAGTATGATACTAAACTTGAAATGAAAGATAAATAAAGAAAGGTCTATAACTTAAAAACTAAAAAAAAAGAAGTACATCAGCCGGGATTCGAACCCGGGTTCTAGCGTTGGCAACGCCAGGTGATGACCGCTACACTACTGATGTCCTGCGATTACTTATAGGTGCCCAGACCCGGATTTGAACCGGGGACAACTGCCTCTTCAGGGCAGCGCTCTCCCGAACTGAGCTACCTGGGCTTGAGTGTCCTTGCACCTAATAGATGTTTTTGCATTTATATTTTTCGAATCCTGCCGGAGGATTCTGGTGGGCCCGCTGAGATTCGAACTCAGGACCTCCGCCATGTCAAGGCGACGTCATGACCGGCTAGACCACGAGCCCATGCAATTTATGTTTTGCCGTAAAAGACTCCTGAGAATCCCGGGCGATACGTTGCATATTACAGCAAGCATCAAGCGCCTAACAGCATCCCTCCTAATGCATTATTGTTGATAAAGGTTTTGGGTTGATGTGCCTGGTACCAACCTACACACGAATGACTCAATGTGCTAAAGGCCATATTAAGAGACATATTTACAAACAAAGCATTATAAATACAGAAAACATGTTTTTAGACATGTTTTTAGCTTTAAATTGCAAATAAATGGCTAAAATTAACAATTTGTATCGGATTACTGATGAATATGACCATCCAACATTCCAATATCCGGCAGACCATATATCCAATAGAGGACACCAGGGAAGTAAGGCGGGCGGCTTATCCACCATAGAAGGTATAAGGGGTTGATGTGGCACCCGGAACGTTCCTTGAAGAGCCGTCAGGATATATCATTGTCAGCACGTCCACTTTTGTTCCGAGAGCGCGTGAATCGTGCAGGTAATACTCGGAATTCTGCCTGGAAATATTGCTGACATGAACTACCGCATGGTTCCTGCCGATTTCCCTGACCTCTACCTGCTCAAAGTCGAAAAGGACATTCTCGATCGTTGGCTGGAGATTATAACTTCCAAGGAGGAACACATAGGCCCTTGAGAACATGTCAAGCTCATAATAAAAAGTCACCTGTGCATCGGTACCTTCAAACCTGATGTCCATCTGCTTGAGATGTATATACTGCCCTTCTTCATTAAGAGCATATCCTGTCACAGATAACGAAAGAATTGCAACTAGCAGTATAAATAGGAACAATAACGCCTGTTTCATGCTGTACCCGACATATCCATATCAATAAGTAGATTCTTATACGGTGCCAGCATTAATAAATGTTGGTTTAGTTTGAGGTACTTTGATATAATGTGATTTACAAACTACTTAAAAACCGTTAAGTATATATTTTGTACGTACTTCAGTGAACAAACTAGAAACTTGTGAGCAGATTATGGATAATGAAATAACTATTTCTGGCGATGAGAGAGGGCTCTATGGTGATACTTTTGATACTACAGACTCTATTGACGTCCCCAAACTCCTGATCGACCAGATCATAGGACAGGAACACGCAGTAGAGGTTGTCAAAAAAGCAGCCAGCCAGAGAAGGCACGTAATGATGATCGGAAGCCCTGGTACTGGCAAGTCTCTGCTAGCTAAGGCTATGGCAGAGCTTTTGCCAAAAGAAGAGCTTCAGGATATACTCGCGTATCCTAACCCTGAAGATAATAATAACCCCAAGATAAGATTAGTTCCCGCCGGCAAAGGCAGGGAAATTGTCATGGCCCACAAAATGGAGGCACAGAAGAAAGTGCAATCCAGGAACATGCTTATGATGATACTGGTGTTTGGTATAGTCATATACTCGTTCTATGTAGGCCAGCTGCTTTGGGGTATCATTGCTGCCATACTGATATTGTTGCTTACGCGTCAACTCCTTCCAAAAGACGATATGATGATACCAAAAATGATAGTATCAAATTATCAGAAAGAGCATGCTTCTTTCATGGATGCGACAGGAACCCACGCAGGCGCTCTGCTTGGCGATGTCAGGCATGATCCATTCCAGTCGGGGGGTCTTGAGACCCCAGCTCATGACAGGGTAGAGAGCGGAGATATCCACAAAGCCCACAAAGGTGTGCTCTTCATAGACGAGATCAACACTCTGAGCATTGAATCCCAGCAGAGCCTGCTGACTGCGCTCCAGGAGAAGGAGTACCCCATCACAGGACAGTCAGAAAGGAGCTCCGGAGCACTTGTTAAGACAGAGCCTGTTCCATGTGACTTCATCATGGTTGCAGCAGGTAACCTGGATGCTATGGAAAAGATGCATCCTGCTCTGAGATCCCGTATA
The DNA here is from genome assembly GCA_000306725.1 of Methanolobus psychrophilus R15. Taxonomy (GTDB): domain Archaea; phylum Halobacteriota; class Methanosarcinia; order Methanosarcinales; family Methanosarcinaceae; genus Methanolobus; species Methanolobus psychrophilus. The sequence continues at coordinate 798,098 of CP003083.1, forward strand.
AAAGGTTACGGCTACGAACTGTTCATGCGTGAGTCCATGGAAGATAATCCAGAGAACAGAAAGAACCTTGTAAGGTTCGTTGCACAGGAAGTCATGAGAGACGGCCATATACCGCCTTTTGACAAGAGCGCGGTTGACGAAGTTATACGCGAAGCCCAGAGAAGGGCAGGAAGGAAAGGACACCTTACACTGAAGCTGCGTGACCTCGGAGGACTTGTCAGGGTTGCCGGAGATATCGCACACGCAGAAGACGTGACCGTGGTCACTGCAAGGCACGTGCTTGCAGCTAAGAAAATGGCCAGATCCATAGAGCAGCAGCTTGCTGACAGTTACCTGGAGCGCAAGAAGGATTACCAGCTCTTCAAAAAGAAAGGAGGAGCCATAGGGCGAGTCAACGGACTTGCGGTCCTTGGAGGCGATTCGGGTATTGTGTTGCCCATAATAGCTGAAGTGACGCCTTCCCAATCCAGTTCAGAAGGCCGTGTCATCGCCACAGGTATGCTTAAAGACATAGCAAAGGAAGCTGTCCAGAACGTATCCGCAGTCATCAAGAACATCACAGGGAAGAATGTCACCAATCATGACATCCACATCCAGTTCATAGGCACCTATGAAGGAGTGGAAGGCGACAGTGCTTCAATATCGATAGCAACTGCAGTCATATCTGCACTTGAAGGGATACCTATAGATCAGTCTGTTGCGATGACTGGCTCACTTTCCGTAAGAGGAGATGTCCTGCCAATAGGCGGTGTGACATATAAGATCGAAGCAGCTGCACAGGCAGGAATCAAGAAGGTCATTATCCCCAAATCCAATGAGGATGATGTGCTTATAGAGGAAGCATATAAGGATAAGATAGAGATAGTGCCTGTAACAAACATTATCGAAGTAATTGAGCACAGCCTGGTCGGTCCTGAAAAGAACCGTATCATGGAGAAGCTACAGAACATAACGAACTTTAGATTGAATCTGGATATGCCAGACGTGGTCCCTGCGTGAACAGGGACCTTACTATTTTGGGAGTATACCATGTACAGGGTCGACTTTTTCGATGCAAAGATCATTGAGGGGACAACAACGTCGATCGTCCTCGATAACGGAAACATAAAGGAAGTGTCCGAGAATTACACAAAGGGAGCCGGTGTGCGTGCCCTGAGCGGAGGCTCATGGGGATATACTTCGGTAGACGGGGACTTTGATCTGAACAAAGCCATCGGTGCAGCATCAGAACTTGCTGTCGGGATGGATGAAAGGTCACACAAGGAAAAGGTAGAGATGCTCGATATCTCAAAACCTGTTGCCAGGAATATGCCACAGATTAAGGTTGACCCAAGGGATGTTTCCCTCGAAGAGAAGGTCAGGTTATTAAAAGAGATAGGTTCAAGGGCAAAGATCGATGGTATTTCCAGCACCAGCGCTGTTTACAGTGAGTCTTCATACAAGGTGTTGTACACAGACTCCACCGGCATCGAGGGAGAATATGAACTCGTCCGTACTGGCTTTGCCATCAGTGCTGTTGCATCCAGAGAAGGAGTGTACCAGGCAGGCAGGGAAAGCAGGTTCGGAGTTACAGGATACGAGATATTTGAAAAGCATGATGCTTTCGCACTTGCAGAGGCTGCAGCAAATACAGCACTTCAACTGCTTGATGCAAAGCCTGCAAAAGGCGGGAATCTGCCGGTCATACTTGACCCGGAGCTTGCCGGCGTATTTGCGCATGAGGCTGTTGGCCATGCATCCGAAGCCGACCTTGTGCTTGAGGGCAGCTCCATACTTGAGAACAGGCTAGGACAGCAGATAGCTTCCCCACTCATCAATATTATAGACGACCCCACACTGCATGAATATGGGTTCTTCCCATTTGACGATGAGGGGACACAGTCAGGGAAGACAGTCCTTATCAGAGACGGAGTGTTCAATTCATACCTGCACTCCAGGGAAACAGCTGCAAAGCTTGGAGGACAGCCTGGTCACTGCCGGGCGCAGGGTCATGCAAAGCCTATCGTCAGGATGAGCAACACTTACATCGACAACGGCACTTCGAAATTTGAAGAAATGCTTGAAGAGATCAAGAACGGAGTATATCTCATAGGCTCCAGGGGAGGACAGGTTAACACCGGAGAAGGTGTGTTCCAGTTCAATGCAGAAAAGGGTTATCTTGTTGAGAACGGACAACTCACAACCCTGATAAGGGACGTTTCACTTTCGGGCAAGACTCTTGAGATCCTGAACAATGTGAAGATGGTCGGTAATGACCTTACCCTCACCTCAGGCAGGTGTGGCAAAGGTGGACAGCTGGTGCCTGTGACAGACGGCTCACCTCACCTGATGGTCTCCGAGGCCCTGGTGGGTGGTGCCTGATGATGTATGAACTTGCAAGCAAAGGACTCAAAGCTGCAGTGGATGCAGGTGCCGATGAAGCAGAGATACTGCTTATTGAGGATCACAAGACTTCAGTGGATATCCGCAAGGGCGAGATAGAAGGTGCAAAGGAGAACATTTCCCAGGGACTGGGCATCCGTGCCATTGTCAACGGTGCTGTAGGTTTTGCAAGCACTAACATCATGAGCCACATAGAGGATACAGCCAGGAGCGCCGTCAGGTCAGCCAGGGTCCGCGAGAGAGATCCTGACTGGATATCATTGCCTTATGCGAGTGAATATCCCAAAGTGTCCGGCACAATGGACCCGGAACTTGAGCAAATGGAGCTCGATGCCTGCATTCTCCAGACAGTAAAGATGATCGAAGGAACAGGGACATTCCCTGGAATCATTGTTACCTCAGGCAGCTTTTCCCGCAGTTTTGGAAAGCGTCTGATAATGAACACGAACGGCGTTGAAGTGGAGGAGAACTCCACAGGTATCTCTGGCTTTGCGGATGTCATCACAATAAAAGGTGATGTGTCTACAGCCTACGATTTCGCAATATCCCGGAAGAACGATCTCGATTTCACTGCGATTGGCAGGAATGCAGCAGAACTTGCCTGCAGGTCACAACAGGGAATATCCATCGAGCCGCAAAGAACAGATGTTATCCTGCACCCTTTCGCATTTGCTGACCTGCTGGGAAGTGCATTCATACCATCCATAGATGCTGACAATGTCCAGAAAGAACGCTCCAACCTGAGAGGAAAGATCGGAGAACAGATAGCCACTGAAAGGCTTTCCATAACCGATGATGGAATACTCGACGGAGGTATCGAGACTGGCAAGTCCGACGATGAAGGAGTTCCCTCGCAAAGGACAAAAGTTGTAGAAAATGGTATTTTCAGATCCTACCTGTATGATACGTACACAGCAGGCAAGGACAATGTCAAAAGCACTGGAAATGCTTCAAGGGGCTCATATTTCTCAACGCCTTCTGTAGGCCCCAGGAATTTTATCATTGATCATCCGGGCCTTGATATAATAGCCGACACCGATAAAGGTGTCTACGTGAATACGGTCATTGGCGCCCACACTGCTAATTCAATATCAGGGGACTTTTCTGTGGAAGCAAGGAATACCTTCACTATAAAGGACGGGCAGATTGATAAACCGGTGAGATCCCTGATGATATCAGGCAATATATTCGAGATGCTCACAAAGATCAATGGTTCAGGTACGGATATACGTAAAGTGGGAGGGATTGTCACCCCATCGATCAGGATTCCGGGAATGAGCGTTGTGGGATGAGCACTATATGAAAATTACGCATTAATCTTGTTATCACATTGTTGGTCATAGTGTGATAGCAAGTTTACCTTACACTATCAAATATTAATGGGTATGTATCTTACATTCCCCACAATTACCGATATTTCTTCACAGCCTTGCTGCCGGTAGCTGAACAGAAGCGATAAGAATATATAGTGATACAGCTCACAGTTCCATAATTTTATGAATTGAAGTAATGTCTTAATATTCACAGATATTCCCGGCAAATAAGACAAGGACCGTGCAACAATATGACCACCTTACGCAGAAAAACCATTGCAATGCTTGGTGCCACACTTGCCGGGTTGGTCATTTTACTTTTCCTGGGTTCCCAGGTGATCCTGATCAATAGTTTCGATCATCTTGAGAGAGAAGAGCTGAAGGAGGATATGCAGAATGCAAGGAACTCCCTGTACTGGGACATGAAGGACCTCGAGAAGAAAACGGCAGACTGGTCCGTATGGAATGAGACTTACTACTTCGTTCGTGATAATAACAGCAACTACATCAACGCCTATCTCGTAGATGAGACATTTATCAACCAGAGAATAAGCTTTGTACTGTTCTATAACGAGTCAGGCACACTGGTATATTCAAAGGGCATGGACCTATCGAATATGACACAGGTGCCACCACCACTAATGCTTATCGATCACCTTGAAGAGAACAGATATTTACTGGAACATAATACAAGGGACAGCAGAAAAACAGGAATGCTATATCTGGCAGATGTGCCTATTATTCTAACTTCCCAGCCTATAATCTTAAGCAATGAGGATACCCCCATCGGAGGGGTTATCCTGATGGGACGTTTCCTGGACCAGGCAGAACAGGATTTGCTTTCTGACAAGACAAACCTTTCACTTGAAGTGCTATTAGCGCAGGAAACTGAGGAGGTAAGAGATAATACAGGAATCAAGCTTAGTTCAGGAGAGGAGATATATTTAAGCCTGGCGAACAGAAGCATAATCACCGGGAGCATCTTACTCAATGATATCTATGGACAGCCTTCTCTCGCGCTGGATGTAAGCAGCCCTCGCACCATTCACCTTCAGGGCAGAGCCACCATGATATACTTTTTAATGATTCTGCTGCTTGTAGCCGGTGTTTTCGGATCTGTGACCCTGTACCTGCTTGAGAACTCTTTCTTTTTGCGCCTGAAAGATCTCAATACGGACATAAAGAATATAGGGGAAAGCCGGGACCTTTCAAGACGCATCTATGAAGAAGGCAATGACGAGATATCCAACCTCAGCAAATCGATGAACCTGCTGCTTGAATCACTTGAGCAGTCCGGACACCTCGTCCTGAAAAAGGATGCAACTATAAAAGCAATCATCCAGGCCATGCCTGACATGGTATTCCAGATAAGAAGAGAAGGGACAATATGTAATTATAAACTCTCTACAGGTGAATGCCTTTACGAATCCCCTGACCGGCTCCCGGACATAAGGATAGCTGATGTATTGCCGGAAGACATTGCAATGAAAGAGCTAATTGTCATCGCAGAAGTGCTGAAAACAGGAAAAATGCAGACCATGCAGTACCAGTTGCCTGTAAAAGGAGAGATGAGGGATTTTGAGGCACGCATAGTTGTGAGCGGAGAGGACGAGGTTATGTCCGTGGTAAAAGATATCACAGATATAAAAAAGGCAGAAGAAGCACACAAAAAGGACATACTTCTAAGGGAGATACACCACAGGGTAAAGAACAATCTTCAGGTCATCTCAAGTCTTCTTAACCTCCAGTCCAGAAAATTCAGGGATAAGGAAGTCATTGAAGCATTCAAAGAAAGCCAGCATCGTGCAAGATCCATGGCCATGGCCCATGAAAGGCTCTGCAGGTCGCAGGATATAGAGAAAGTCAACATGGAGGATTACATAAAGAGCCTCTCAGAATATCTTGTCAGTTCTTATGGCTTTTCACGGGATGAAGTCCAAATCAATTTAAATATTAAAAACGTAATATTCGGAATAGACACCTCTATTCCCCTTGGCCTGATAATCAATGAAATGGTATCAAATTCCCTGAAACACGCTTTCCATAAAGGTCCCGGAAAAATATCCATAGATATATACCCGGAGGGAGATGATTTCATCATGAATATCAGCGACGATGGAACAGGGTTTCCTGAAAATATAGATTTCAGGAACACGGATTCGCTTGGCATGCAACTGGTGAACTCGCTTGTGGAGCAGATAGATGGAAAGATCGAGCTCTATAGGAACAAAGGCACAGAATTCAGAATAACTTTCAAGGAACTCTCCTATGTAAGAAGGGACTGTTGATGGTGAATGAAAAAATACTGGTAGTCGAAGATGAGAAGATAGTTGCCCTGGATATCAAGCATAGCCTGGAAAGTTTCGGGTATATAGTACCCTGTATGGCATCAACCGGAGAGGATGCTATAAAGATGGCCAAGAAACACAACCCTGATCTTGTATTGATGGATATTGTGCTCAGAGGGGACATTGACGGAATTGAGGCTGCTTCGGTCATACACACCAACTATAAGATCCCAGTGGTCTACCTTACTGCATATTCCGATGAAAGGACGTTGCACAGAGCGAAAATGACAGAGCCCTTCGGACATATACTGAAGCCTTTTGATAACAGGGAACTTAGAACTAACATAGAGATCGCCCTGCATAAGAAAGCACTAGAGAAGGAAAAGTTGTTTCAGAACGACAGCTGGGTCACTTCATTGCTTGATAATGTAGGAGATGCCATCATTTCCACGGATGCTTTGGGAAGGGTCAAGCACATAAACCTGTTGGCACAGGCATTGACAGGATACAGGCTGGAAGATGCATTAGGAGAGCCAATTGACCGCATTCTTCGGGTAATATGCGAAACCACAGGAAAAACAGTGTTGAACCCCACAGAGAAAGTCCTGAAAGAAGGGACCTTTTATGGCCTTTGTGAAGGAACTGTGCTTGTTTCCAGAGAGAACAACCATATACCTGTCGATGTCATCGGCTCACCCATCAAGAACAGCAATAACGAGACAATCGGAGCTGTCATTGTCTTTTGTGATATCACGGAAAGAAGGCATCTTGAAAAGTCTTTTTTGAATTATATGTTGAATACCGAGATCAACCCGACAGTCAACCATTAGTCTTCCCGGGCTCTTTCACCTTTGCAAGTATCAGGAAAAAGGATAGAAGGATAAGCGCTCCGCACAGATAGAAAGGCGTCCGGAATGAAACATAGCCTGCAAGCAGTCCTCCCATTATCGGTCCCAGAGCCATGCCACCGGCCTGCGCTGCAGTTATGATGCTGACCCTTGAGCTAACTGCATTACCACCTGTCAGTTCTACAGCGAGTGCCATGACAGGAGTCTCGACCGCAGCCATGGAAATGCCCTGCAAAGCACGCAGGATTATAAGTTCTGTTATGCTGCCTGCATAGCCAAGCCCTATGACTATGGGAACGTTAAGCAACAGACCGTATGCAACCATCTTTTTCCTTCCCACCCGGTCCGAGATCATACCCATCGGTGTCTGAAAAAGCACTCTTACCAGGACATAGGCAGAGACCGCCATGCTGAGCGACAGTTCGCTTGCATTGAACCGGATCCTGTATTCCGGGAGGAATGCAAATATTATCATGATACCTACCATCATCATGAACATGGCAACCGCAAGCACAATGAACTGTGGGTCTTTAGCGTATGATACACCACCTGATGTTTTATCCTGTATGTCGCCATGCGTTTCTTTTACAAAGAAAAATACGAGCGAGGTGCTCAGAATGCCCAGAAGGGCACATACATAGAAGGCTGCCTCGTACCCATAGTAATTTACTACAGCACCTCCGACGATAGGACCGCTGCCAAAACCCAATCCCCTCAGTGACGAATAAAGCCCTATGGCTTTCCCCCTTGTCCTGCTTGTGGAAAAGTGCGTCACCATCGCCACAATAGCAGGAACTGCCACACCCACGGTTATCCCCTGGACAAAGCGGAAAAGAACCACATACTCGAACTGCCTGGTATTTGCATAGATGAAAGAAAGAATAGTGAAACCCACCATTCCAGCAAGGATGAAGGACTTCCTGCGATCCATCCTGTCGGAGAGGTTTCCCATAATCGGCTGAGAGATCGTATTGGAGATGCCAAATGCTGTTGCTACCAGGCCTGCCTTCACTACAATAGGAGTGGATGCAAAAAGTGTGCTATGGAGATCTACTATATAAAGCGGGATCATAAAGGCAAGCATTCCAGTACCCATGTCCTTGAAAAGTTTCGAAAGAGAAAGGATGTAAAGCTGAGGGTCAAGGTGCCCTGAAGAGGTACTGCTCATTTTCTTAGATTCTGCAGGCAATCTTTGCATTTTGGTATCCTGTGGCTGATTTGTTATTCCAGGAAGGGATGCACAGTTTCCCGGATCATCCTAATCCTCTTTACTATCCGGTCCCTGTACCGGATGGCAATGCCACAACTTATAACTGCAAGCACCAGCCCTCCGAAGAAATCAGTTATCCAGTGTATACCCAGATAGAATATAGTGAACTGGATGGAGAGGGTAAGCAGGACAGCTACTACCTTATATTTCATGAGGTTGGTCCTCAGGACAATTATCAGCATGGCAATAATGGAAAGCGCGGCATGCAGGCTGGGAAAACAGTTATCGAAATAAGGGTCAACGCTCCTTAAACCCTCAAGTATTACAGGACTCAGCTGATAGAGCAGGGGAACTACGTTGGGAAGTGTATAACCTGTTACCCTCACCGGAGCCAGCACCTGGAAAGGGAAAGCAATAATATAAGCTACCGTTATGGCAATGGCATACTCCTGCAGGACAGATACCTTACCGCTGCATATGAGAGCCACAAAAGTGAAGATGAGCAGGAAAGAGAAACCGAACAGGTAGATGAAGGCACTGAAATATGTCAGTGCCGGACTTGCAATTGTCTGGAATGCACTCACGGTGTTGCCTTCTAAGAGCAATATACTATGTGCGATTGTATATGTTGGCGTTATATCCAGCGCAGCCGTAATAGTTTCCTGTGATTTGGCAAGTATGTACACGACAGATACCAATAAAATATAAGGAAGCACCTCATATGCAATTCTAAGCGGTGCTAAGTAATCATTTTTTTTGCCGTTGGATATCATGTACTCTTTAGGCAGCAGAGTATAATAAGCTATCAAGGTCAATAATATGACAACAGGCGCCATTACAGTCATCAGGGCAATAGCTGTCAGTATATCCACTCCTCAATGGTGTCTTTAAACCTGATATTTGTTCGCCCTGAAAGAAAATAATCGTTGTGCCTGAGGCAGGCACGAAATGAGAGAAAGCATCATTCCACGATGACCATCCCGCTCCCGGTCCAGGGATGTGAGAGCAGGTAATAGTTGTAGGTCCCACGGGCATTGAAAGTGACACTATAGGTATCTCCCCTTCTCAGGGCAGGCGACTGGAATGAGCTACCACTTATGACTAATGCGGCAGTGTCATTACTTATCCATCTCACAGTATCGCCTTCCTTTATTGTGACTGCATCAGGATCGAAAGAAAAATTATCGATATACACTACCGTTACACCGGGCTCTACATCATCTGCAGAAGCATCTCTGTCATATGCATTATCCAGGCAGCCCGCAAGAATCAGGAAGCTGGAGAGCAGGATAAATGTAATCAATTTTGTATTCATTTGCCACCTACTTCTGCATTACCGGGGTTAATTCCCCTTTCCCTCTGCAGGCGGTACATTTCCTCAAGCCTGCCAATGGTCTCAACATCTTCTAGCGATTTGTCATCCCTCACGTTCACGAGCCGGGGAAACCTGAGAGCATAGCCGGACTCATAATTGGTGCTCTTCTGTATCTCTTCGAATGCAACCTCGAATATAACCTGGGGTTTGAGCTCTATCTTTGTACCGGATTGCATAACTATCAGGTCCGAGAAGACTGCTGTCAGTTCAGATAGCTGCTCGTCGGAAAAACCTGTAGCTACTTTTCCGACAGGCAGGAAACGTCCTGTCTTGGGATCATGGCATGCAAGAGCATACGAACCCATGAAACTGGTACGTCTGCCATAGCCCCATTCGGCGCCTATCACGGCAAGGTCGAGTGTTTCCATGACAGGCTTCTTTTTAAGCCAGTTCTTCCCGCGTTTTCCAGGTGAATAAGGAGACTGGGGGTTCTTGATCATGATGCCTTCATGACCTGCCCTGAGAGCCTCTGTGTAGATGATATTGATCTCTTCGGGGTCGCTGGTTACAACCTGCCGGTCCACACGGATGGAATCACCATTCTCAACGCAGCCCTCAAGCATTTCCCTTCTTTTTACCAAGGGAGCATCTATAAGGCCCTCTCCATTAAGATACATTATATCAAAAATATTGATCGACAGCGGAATTTCCTTAGCAGTAGAATCTACTTCGTGCTTACGCCTCAGGCGCCTCAGTATGTCCTGGAAAGCTCTTGGGCGACCCCTCTCATCCATTGCGACAGCTTCACCGTCAAGTATGGCTGAATCCGTGTGAACATATTTCCTTATCGACGCAGCAATATCAGGCAAAGAGCCGCTTATGTCCTCAAGCTTGCGGGAGTATAATGACACCCGGTCCCCATCTTTATGGATCTGCACCCTTGCACCGTCAAACTTCCACTCGATAGCTGCCTCGCCAATATCCGCGATAGCTGATTCGATAGTGGGAGCTATCTGCGCAAGCATCATTCTTATTGGGCGGTTCAACTGCAGGCCAAGTCCTTCCACTGACTCTGCTCCACCTTCCCTTGCAGTGACTGACACAAGGCCCATGTCATTGGTAAGCATGAAAGCCCGCTCTACAGTAGCCACAGGAACATTGAAAGCAGATGCTATGGCATCACGCACGATTCCCTCACCGACACCTATTCTCAGGTCCTCTACGGCAAGTCTGGCTATATAACCAACCTCATCAGGGGTTGCGCAGTTGAAAAGGTACTGAAGATTCTTTATCCTGGAAGTCTGGGAACCTTTGCCTGATGACCTTGAGATGGCATGGAAACGTTCGAACACTTCATGTATGGAAATATCAGGCGCTTCCTCCAGGAATGAGGAGAACGTCGCCTGACCCTTTGACCTTTTGGCGAGTGCCTTTACAGCAGTTTCACCTATGTCGCCTGTGTCCCTTATGAGACCTTCTATGTCATTCACGGAGAGCCCGGAAGACTTTGCAAGAGCAGCATAGAGGATACCCGCTCCCACCCCCACTTCCTGAGAGCTCCAGGCAGGGAATACTTCACCCATGACAAAATGAGTGACAATGGGAAGTTCTTCCGGACTTACTCTTTTTAGCAGCTCTGCAACCTGGGAAGTCATCTCCAGGGACCCCGGGGTCGCCTCTATCATCCTGCAGGCCTGTGAAAATTCCCTGAAACTTGTCATGTTTATCGTAAAATGTGATATTTATATGAAGGTTATATCTTGTATATGCCGATAATATCACTCAGGATGGCACTGGCTGTTTCTATTGAGCCTGCACCTCTTCCTGTGATGGTGATTGGGCCTGCGAGGTCGGTCTGTACCGAGAAAACATTAAGCGTACCGCCTACGGCAAGAGGATGGCTCAGAGGTACCAGCTTTGGTGCAACATTGATCCTGCTGTCGTTCACCTCACCTATCAGTTTAATGGCAAAACCATCAGCATTTGCAAGAGAAAGCGCTTCAGGAGTTATCCTTGTGATGCCTGTTACTGTCACATCCTTATAAGAGGCATTCATGCCGAAAATGGAATTGGCGACGATTACAAGCTTGGATGCCGTGTCGATTCCCTCAACATCGTAGGAGGGATCCTTTTCGGCTATCCCAAGTTCCTGAGCTTCTGCAAGCATCTGCTCGTAGGGGGCCTGCTCTTCCATCATGCGACTAAGGATATAGTTGCAAGTGCCATTGAAAATGCCTTCCATGCTGATGATCCTGTTACCTGCAAGGACATCACATGCAAGGTTGATGACTGGCATCGCACCACCTACTGTAGCTTCGAACCTGCAATTAGAGCCGGATTTTTTCGCAGCTGCCATCACGTCTCCGTATTTTAGTGCAAGAGGGCCTTTGTTGGATGTCACCACGTCCATGCCCCTCTCAAAAGCTGTCATCATGTTGACAAGGCCCACGCCTCCGGTCTCGATATTAGTAGGAGTGGTCTCTATTACCAGCTCGTGGCCCACAGTCCTGATAATCTCCGTACCCGAAACGGCTTCACTTCCCACGGTGCCAGTGTCCTTTTTCCTGGAAATGGCGGACGCGAGGTCCACACCATGGGGATCGATCACTGAGGCTCTTGAATCCGCTATCGCGACAACCTTCATATCTATGCCAATGCTGCGCAGGTAGTCACTCTTCCCGAGAAGCACCTTCGCCACACCCTGACCTACAGCCCCAAACCCTATAATTGATGCACGTATCGTTTTCATTACATCTCCCTCAGTTAACACCTATAGGCTCTATGACCAGCAGGTCTTTCTCCCTGGCAATGGATTTCAGCAGTTCTATCGCAGCACTCATATGCTGCTTGCTCACAGCATCTATTTTAAGGGAAGCGGATGATGGCCTGTTAACCCGGGGCATTGCCAGGTTAAGGTCGACAATCTCAGCATATCCCGTATTGTCGATCTTGTCAATGGTATCCTTGATATCAGTGTGGACTATATGACCAATAAGTATCACAGCGCCATGCTCAAGATACCTCTTCTCATCAACGCTAACTACACTGATCCCGCTTTCCTCAAGGAGGGAGATGATATTATCAAGATGATCGGACTTTATCTCAAACACCAGATGCACCGGGATCTTGCCACGGGGTGTCTTCTTCTCATGGTGGTGCACAACAGATATCAGATTGCCCTTAAATTCAGAAACAGGCTTCAGTGCAAGGACTAACTGCCCCGGGATGTCTTTCAGTTCAAGGTCCATAGAAACTCGCATTTATACCTCGTAAGAGTCGATAAAATACTCTAAATGATTTCTGTATCCATAGGCATCAAATACAGTTATATATTTTGGTTTGGTCCTTCAGCTTCGGCCATTTCAGGCTCACTTCCCTCAGGAACTGCAAGTATTATAACATTACCGCGGCCTTTTTTGAATTTCTGCACTATGCCACGGTTCTCAAGATCGGATACCATCAGGCTGACCTTCGCCTCCGAGTGCTTAAGGGCACCCCTTAGGTCTTTCTGAGTAATACGGCCGCCATGTCTTGAAATGACGTAAACGACCTCCTGCAGGTCATCCGGCAGAGCATTGTGCTCGTCACTCACGCTAAATAATGTCTCATCAGCGGGCAGGAATTCTTCTTCCCTGGCTAAGTTAACTTTGTGTCGTGTTGTCAGCAAGTGTGCACCAGCTACAAATGCCAGGGCCGTCAGTATAATCATGGACAGAGTGCCGTATGAGAATGAGCTTCTGCCCATGTCTGTCTCCTGTGCAAGGTCCGCAAGCTCGTTAAGTTCGGTAAACTCGGTCTCATCCAATCCCGAATCATAGAAAGTCGGGAGGAAGATAATATCCATAACATAGTCACCGGAACCCTTTATTGTGATCTCCTCCTGAGCGCTGTACACAAAGACGTTATTGCGGTAATAGCTTGCAGAGATCACATAGTTGCCTGGGGCTAGGTTGAAGGAATAGAGTCCATACCTTGCAAGCATTGACTGGGAGGGTGTTGAATTTACTTCTACTATCACGTTCTCAAGAGGTTCAAAGGTTCCCCATTCATAGATGACCCCGTGAACTGTTGCCATGTCGGCTCCTTGCGCAAGAGGGACACCGATGATGAAAAGTAATAAGAAAAAAGTACAGAGAATGTTTTTGGCTGACACAATTTGTATAATTAGGAAGTACTTGCATTTAACGCTTTCCTAAACGAAATCTGAAGAGACATAAAGCTTTATCAAGCAAATAAAGTGATAATAATGCCTGTAAACAGGATACTTTCCTGAGAAAGACAGCGTAAAGTAAAGTAAGTATATATGCTCTCCTGAGAATCCGGAAATTGCGTGAGAAACAGGCAACAGCTGCGTTTCAAACGAAGATCATCAGAGAATATACGAGAGAACAGAGGCAAAACAATGAAAACAACACTAAAGTTATTCGCATACTTTGCAATGGCACTCATGGTGGTAAGCATTTTCTCCACTGGAGCTCTTGCTGCATCTGACAACGCACAGAAGAACGCTGTTCAGATCAAAGACCGTGACCGCGACATGGTCAATGCCAACGAGAACGCCTTGCGCAAACAGACAGAGGGCCTTAACAACACGACCCTCATGAACAGGGTGAACGAGAAGAAGAATGTAAAAGCCGGTTATCTTGATGCCAGGGACAACTTCGTAAAGCTGAAGAACAGCGACAAAAACCTTGCGTCACAAGAAGCCATTGAGGCTACAAAAGAATACCTGAACAGCACTATTGACTATATGACCAGCTCTCTTGATGATGAAGAATACATCGCACAGCTGGAACTGGTAAAAGAGGATGTGGCTGCAGCAACTAGCAGGAAGGAGCTTTCTGAGTCCGCCCGGGATATAAGGAACATCTGGAAGGACGCAAACATGCAGAAGACCATGTCAGCTTCAAAGCCCGTTAATAACAAGCTCAGTGCTGTCATAAGGGCATCCGAGAACATGGCACTGCGCCTGGAAAACGAGATTGCACGCCTGGAGAGCAACGGTGAGGATGTAACTGAGCTCAGGTCAATGCTTGAGGAGTACAGGATACTGATATCTGAAGCAAAAGCATCTCAGCTCGAGGCAGTAAACGCCACTGATGCAGATGAAAGGGCCAATCTTGTAAGGAACATGAACATGGCAGGCCAGAAGATAAAGGAAGCAAACATCCTTCAGAGGGATATGCTCAAAAACCTGAAGCAACACCGTGAAGGACTGGTAGTGCTTGGAGTAAACAACACCTTTACAGCCGAAGGGAAAGGAACTGCGATACTTTCAGGCGATATCACACTCAGCTTTACTGCCACTAATGCAAAGCTGGTGATCAAGGACATGGCAGGGGATGCAGTTATCAACACGAGTGACTCATCTTATGAGTCATCCAATATCGATGCCGGGAACAGCAGCAGTAATAACAGGGCGTTTGTCTTCCATAACCTTACCGGGACAGTCACTATTGAAGGCAGCCGCCTTACAGTGATGATCCAATCAGAGGATATGTCACTCTCTGTTGACGGAGAAGGTACAGCAGTCCTCTCAGGCGATGGTTCCTATGAGCTCAGCGGTGTCACTAAGGAATGGGCAAAGCACGATGATGCAGAGGAAGAAGCTGATGAGAGCTCAGAAGAATCTGACGAGAATGAGGAAGATGATAACTCTGAGAACGAATCAGAGAACAATTCCGGTAACCTGACTGGCATCTGAAAGGCAGGCATAATAGATGAAAAGAATTAAAAGATAAATATATTCGTAAGGGGATGAAGATTAATGCTAAAACAAAAAAGCGTCCTGATGCTAGGGATAATTGTATTGGGCTTAATCGTTTCAGGCTGCACTGACAACAAGTTCCAGGGGGATGCTGCTCTCTCCGATGATGTAAGTGGGGCGGATCTATCTGAGGCAGATGCATTACTCAGAGACGAGCAGATCGGTATCACCGACCCTGAAATAATGCAGCTTGAAGCCGAGATGGCAGAACTTGAAGCACTTATTGAAGGAATGGATACCGGAGAGAACATCTCAGTCGAAGAGATATGAGTACGGTACTCATATCTCATTTTCACTCTTTTTTCCAGCTGCAGGTTGTAAGTGATATTTGTAGGGTCTGAAAATATGATTACCTGTAGAACCATCGTATCAAAATACATATATAGATGTACAAACAATTATATATCGATTATGAGAACATATGAGAACATCTCTACGAGGTAAAAAATGGGGAATATGCTTAAGACAACATTACTGCTGGCCACACTGACAGGTCTGCTGGTTATCGTAGGCCAGATGGTTGGCGGGACTTCGGGAATGATAATTGCCTTCATATTTGCAGTTATCATGAACTTCGGTACTTACTGGTACAGCGATAAGATAGTCCTGAAAATGTACCGCGCACAGGAAGTGACAGCTGCAGATTATCCGGAGTTATACGGAATTGTGCAGAAGCTTACACTGCGTGCAAACCTTCCCATGCCTAAGGTTTATATCGTCAATACATCAATGCCTAATGCATTTGCAACCGGAAGGAATCCGCAGCATGCAGCAGTCGCTGCAACCACAGGAATACTCGGCCTGCTGAATGCAGAAGAACTGGAAGGTGTGCTTGCACACGAACTTGCACACGTAAAGAACCGTGACACGTTGATCAGTGCAGTTGCGGCAACTATCGCCGGTGTTATCACAATGCTAGCCACATGGGCCCAGTGGGCAGCCATTTTCGGGGGCATCGGAGGAAGGGATAACGAAGGAAGCGGAAATATCATAGGGTTTATCGCGCTCGCAATAGTAGCACCCTTTGCAGCCACAATAATCCAGTTAGCCATCTCAAGGTCCAGGGAATTTGCTGCCGATGCCGAGGGAGCACGCATCTCGCAGAAGCCATGGGCACTTGCAAATGCACTGGAGAAACTCGAATATGGGTCTACTCATTACAGAGAACGAAGAGGGGATGTGCATGCATCAGAAAGCACAGCACACATGTTCATAGTGAACCCCTTGAAGGGAAGCTCCCTCATGAACCTGTTCAGGACACACCCTGTGACAGAGGAGCGCATTAAGCGCCTCCGTGCAATGTGAAGTTCCAACGTTGGATCAGAAACTAAAGAGGCTCACCTGACCAGGCTCGATCAGGTGAATCACCTCTATATCATTTTCTTCCAGTTTTATAGAAAGATAATGCCTGTGGCACCCCTTGGGGCTTTTTTCTGCACACATAAGCACCACTTTTCCACCTCCTTCATGAATCCGGACAATATATGCCAGAAGTTTTGCAAAACAGTTCCTGAACTCATCAGTCTCCATGTATTCGAGATAGGTGGAGTCACGCATGCCTCCAACCCCTTCACAATGAATATAGAGTATATCGTGCAGAGGAAGGGATTTTTCCAATGATTCCCTGTTGAAATCATCAAATGTTGACTGAGGATACCTCCTGATATCAACAAGGTTGCTTATCCTGTTCTCAGCAAGCATCCGCACAAAGTCATTAAAGGACCTGTTACCATATCCTATGCTATAGCATTGAGTTTTTCGCACCATCAAAGGATAATAGTTCTTTATCTAATTGAAGACATCGAAAGAGAGAGCATTGCCATTACTAGCATATGTTGCCATCAGTGACCATTGTTGTCATCATATGCTTACAACAAACGCTTTTGTCATCGATTCACTCATCATGGCCCTGATCCACAATGATAAATGTAAAAGTGCTTCCTTTTCCTTCCTCACTTTCCACCCATATCTTTCCATCGTGCATCTCAACAAATCGCTTGGCAAGTGCAAGTCCCAGACCTGTACCCCCATATCTTCTTTTGTTCGATGCATCTACCTGCATGAAAGGATCGAATATCTCCTCCAGCCGTTGTACGGGAATGCCGATTCCGGTATCTGAAACGGATACCTCGAGAATGTTATCGGCCCGCCTGGCAACGACTGAGACCTTACCATTGTCCGGAGTAAACTTGATAGCATTACTCAGCAGATTATACATGATCTGCTTGAGCTTTAATTTGTCAGCAAATATACCCGGGTCCTGAACATCATCCATTATATCTATCTCAATACTCTTTCGTAATGACAGGGGATACAGAGATCTTTGGACCTCTCCAAGCAACTTTGAAACCGAGAAGTTTTCGCAGTCTAGTTCCATTTTACCTGCTTCGACCTTTGACAGGTCCAAAACGTCATTTATCACTTCAAGGAGATGTTTGCCGCTTTTCAGGATATGGTCAACGAATTGGACTTGCTTATCGTTCAATTCACCAAACTTCTGCGTGCTCAGAATATCTGAAAAACCAATTACAGCCGTAAGAGGAGTGCGTAGTTCATGGCTCATATTGGCCAGGAACTCCGATTTGATACGGTTGTTCTCTTCTGCCATCATTTTGGCTTCTATCAGGGAATGCTCGGCTTTTTTACGATCAGTGATGTCACGATAGTTCAACAAGACCCCCTTTATAGCAGGGTCATGCAATAGATTGATACCTGTGAACTCAATCCATTTATAACTGCCATTCTTGCAAAGATACCTGGATTCCCCGGTTGATATAGCTCCTGGTTTCTCCAGAATCGTCGAAAAGACTTTCTGCGTGCTTACATAGTCATCCGGATGAATGTTCTTCCATGCAGGGACTCCAATGATCTCCTCCGGTCTCCAGCCAAACCACCGTTCAATATTCGGGCTTTTGAAGTTATTTATCCCATCTTTGTCTACGATAGCGATAATATCGGCAATGTTTGTGATCATGGCATTCAGTTTGGCTTCGCTTTCCCTTAATGATCCCTCTGCGTTCTTCTGTTCTGTTATGTCCCTGAATTCTACTACACGGACCTGCTTCCCCTTGTAAGGGATATTCTTTGCTTCCAGCCTGGCCGGGTACTCAGTGCCGTCTTTGTGAAGTCCCATTACTTCATAGGGTTCCTCAAAACCCGAGAGGATATTCTTCATTACAGTATCGCGGTAATCTTCTGCTATAAGCAGCAATCCATCCACTCCGATAAGTTCCTCAACGGTATAGCCCGAGATTTCCGAAAGGCCCAGGTTGCAGTCCAGAATGACACCTTTATCATGGATGGCGATACCTCCAAAGGATGCATTATGGAGTGACTTGAATCGCTCTTCACTCTCTTTAAGTGCCTCTTCCGCGTTCTTACGATGGATAGCTTCACCGATACCGTCAGCCACGACCCGGAGAAGTTTGATATCGTCATCGTGCCATTCCCGTGCGTTCACACAATCGTCAAATCCGATGAATCCCCAAAACTCCGTCCCGGAGAATATCGGCAGAATCAGGACTGAAAGAATGCCCTGTTCTGCAAGGATCGTCCTGTCAGGTTCATTCAGTTCCTCCACTAAATGTGCATAATATTGCTCTGACTGCAATGTTGCAAGAAGCGTCGAGGATCCTTCACTATATGGCAGACGTTTGAGGACAGGATTATCAATTTGCTCAGTGACACCATCGCCAACAACCTCGTATATCTGGGACATGCAAAGACCAAGCTCTGAATCCGTCTCATTCTGGAAGATATAGGACCTGCTATTATCAACAGCATGGTGGAGCTTCACCAGTATCCCGGGTAATATTGCATCCATGTCTTCCGGCTCAAGCAGGAGATGCATACATTCCACTGTTGCAAGCTCGTAGTCAAGCCTTCTTTTTAGCTCTTCTTCGACCTTTCTCCGTTTATCTTCGATCTCGAACTTGTAGAATGCAAATCCCAGATCATCTGCCACTTCCCGGAAAAGATGCTGTTCTTCCTCAAGACTGGCATATTCCAAGGGAACCGACACTGTCAGGGTGCCATATAAAGTATTATTGTACTGCAGACAATAACACATAACGGCACGTTCTGAATATTCATGCGCTAAAGGACAAGCTGAACAACTTTCATCAGTGTTGCTTATGATTGTGATCTGTCTGGTCCCAAGAGCATTCTTCATACATACAGGGAATATACCCTGCTCCAGCTGTTTGCTAAATGCTTCTAAATTATCATCACAACCCGAAAAGGCTGTTGATATTACAGCTCCATCATGATCAAATACAGCAATCCATGCATTATAATATCCCAGAGTCTCGGTCAGGTTCTGGCAGGCTTTTTCAATAAGTTGTGCAGGATCATTCTCCTTGGTGATGAGCTGGTTCACATTTCTGATTCCCAGGAGGACTTTTTTCAGATGGTTTTCACGTTCTTCGGCCTGCTTATATTCGGTGATGTCTTGGAACGAGCCTATGATCTTTTTGACCTTACAATTCTCAATGACAGGTTTTCCTATTGTACGGACCCACTTAGTATTGCCTTTTGCAGTTACCATTTCCAGTTCAAGGTCATAGGGCATGGCATTGTTTATAGCCGCATTTGTAGCCTCGGTGATTTTCTGCTTCGATGCCCCTGTATAGAAACCGATACCTTTTTCCACGTTAGTTGGATCGAGAGGATCCATATCGTGGATGCGGGCAACTTCTTCTGTCCAGGTGCCCTCTAAGATTTCTGCATCGAACTCCCAACCTCCAACTTTGGCCATTTCTCCGGTGCGTTTGAGCAAATCCAGCAAGTACTGAGCTTTTTCTTCTGCCAGCTTGCGTTCTGTGATATCTCTGGAGATACTAAGGACCACTTGCTTTCCATTATAGACCACCAGGCTGGATTTTATCTCCACAGGTATTGTCTTTCCATCTTTAGCAACGTGAGTAGTTTCAAATACCTGGCTCAGGTCGGTCCTCATTCGACCAACCAGACCACTCACCTCTTCCGGGCTTAATGTGGCATCAATGTCTTCAGGCCTCATGTTAAGCAGTTCTTCCCTGGAATAGCCCAAAGCATTAACGACAGAATCATTTACATCGATTATATTCCCATCAAAGTCAATGACCCATACCTTGTCAGTCATCCCGTTGATCAATGACCTATACTTCTCTTCGCTTTCACGCAATTCTTCCTTGGTCTTTAAAAGAACTTTCTGTGATGTAAGGAGTGACTCTGTCCGTGGTTTCAGATAGAAGTACAATAGTGAGCCAGTGACAATGACAAAGCCCCATCCTTTATAGGTCTGAAGCCTGGAGTACAAGACCATATCTGAGACAAACCATCCCAGAAAAGTGTCTGAGAATATGACCCAGGCACTGGCCAGAAGAAGATACAGAATAGTAACTCTCTGTATCCCTGTTATTTCTTTTTCGATACTGGCCTGGATGCTCATAGATTAGCCTCATCAATAAAATCAGATTTTGAAGTTTAGATTGATGCAATAATAAATTATACGTGCATATTAATATATTTTCCATCGTGCATTCGCTTTCAACATACACTCCATTAATCCTTACTGCCCTTTGCCATAATAACTTTGTTCTGAAGGAGCATTATTCAAAGGAATCTATGGAATGTAAAAGTTATTTAATATCCACACTCGGTCCCTACAGATATGTATATATATCATTATTTCATGCTTGACAGCAAAAATTATACAAGCGTCGCTGTTTATGAAAATGTACCGGAATAAACTGAACTGATAACTTTTCGGGATAAGAGGATAAAATGAAAGTATCTGCCGGCATCTCCAAAATCAATGGTGAAGTATTTGCACCGTCTTCAAAAAGCTATACACACAGGGCCATCACTATTGCCTCGCTCTCGCAGGAGTGTATTGTCAACAGGCCACTCCTGTCAGCCGATACCCTGGCAACAGTAAGAGCCTGCGAAGCCTTCGGTGCACGTATTGACAGGCAGGATGACAGGCTGGTAGTCCACGGATTCGGGGGAAAGCCAAATTTGCCGGATAATGTTATCGATGTTGCGAATTCCGGCACTACTTTGAGATTCATGACAGCCATTTCTGCCCTGCTGAAAGGCACGACTGTACTGACAGGGGACAGCTCCATCAGGACGCGTCCCAACAAACCCCTCCTTGAAGTTCTGAATGATCTGGGAGTAGAGGCATTTTCCACCCGTGACAACGGATGTGCGCCAATCGTTGTAAAAGGCAGGCTCAACGGCGGCACTGCTACGATAGATGGCTCCATAAGTTCCCAGTTCATCTCTGCTTTGCTCATAGCCTGTCCTCTCACAGCCAACGATACTGTAATTTCCATAAAAGGCAATCTTAAGTCCAGACCATACGTGGATGTCACGATCGAACTTCTAAGACAGGCGAGTGTGGAAATAATCGTGGAAGAGAACGGCAATATTAGTTTCATCATCCCTGCAGGCCAGAAGTATAATCTCAGGGAGTATACGGTTCCAGGCGATTTCTCATCAGCTTCCTATCTGCTCGCGGCTGCAGCCATCACAAGGTCCTCTGTCGTTGTCAAGAACCTTTTCCCCTCAAAGCAGGGCGACGTTGAGATCATCGATGTGCTCAGGCGCATGGGAGCTGACATATCATGGAACATGGAAGAAGGCATCGTGAGCGTGGCAGGGGACAGGAAACTCAAAGGCACTACATTCGATGCCGGGGCCACCCCTGACCTGGTGCCCACTATTGCGGTGCTGGCAGCATGCGCAGAGGGTGTCACGGTGATAGGAAATGCCGAACATGTCCGCTACAAGGAGACCGACAGGCTACATGCGATGGCAATAGAACTCACAAAAATGGGAATCAATATCAAAGAAGAAAGGGACAGCCTTACAATAACCGGAGGGGAACTGCACGGTGCCGATGTACACGGCTGGCATGATCACAGGATAGTGATGTCACTTACAATTGCCGGCATGGTGGCAGGGAACACTACGGTCGATACGGTCGAGTCTATTGATATATCCTACCCGGAGTTCTTTGAGGATATGAAATCCCTCGGAGCAGACCTGAAAGTATCCTGAGATCCCAAGGATAATTAGAAAAACAAAAAGTGAAGGGAACTAACCTCCATTCATTTCCCGGAATACGAGAACTCTGAAGCTTTGCGGGAGCTGATGGCTTTCTTTCTCATGTAATCAGGAACCACATCCTTTTCGACCACTGCCCGGGATGTGCCTATGCCCACCACAATGACCTTGGTCTCAACAGGCTCTTCCCCTTCCCTGATAGAAAGTTCTTTTCTTGTGACTTCGATCTCCACCTCACTGGGAGAATATCCTGCTGCCTGCATGTAGTCCATTACAAGTTTCTTTCCGGTGACGATTGCATATTCAATGGCTTCCAGATGCTCGGCGAATATATACCTGCCGTCAGGGGCGAACACAAAGTATTTCAGGACCTCCTTTGCATTCTTCAGTTCCTCAAGAGTTACATCCTCACCGGTTATGGGAGCAAAATCCCTCTTAACAAGTATCTCCACACGCTTGATGCCTTTACCCACAAGGGCGCCTACTGCATTGCCTACACTTGAATGTTCGGGGACCACTATTTGGGCATCTATGAGCTTTTCCATCTCTTCCTTAAAGGCACCTACAGGACCGCCCAGCAGTACGACAGGAGTTTCTATCTTAAAGCGGGTGAAGTTCTCACCGGAGAGGATCCTGTCAACAACAGATTCAGGGATGCCTTCCACCAGATACGAGATAAGGTCGTGAGCCATATTCTTTGCTACCTTCCGCCTTACCTCGGTGCAGAACTCCTCTTTTGTCATTCTTACAAACTTTGAAAGCCTTTCAGCGCCTATGATCGATGCTTCGGCATCCCACAGCCTGAATTCACTAAGCACATGCAATGCGTCGGTAGGCGTGAATGCGATTGCCTGGACAAGACGTTTCTGGATAAGGCTGTCCAGTGATCTGACGCCGGGCTGCTTCTTAAGCCGGAGGAAGAGTTCATGATATGATATCGGCACGCTCTGTATGGCATCATATACCTCTTCCTCGAACTTGTTAAGCTCCATAGGCTTTGTAGCCGTCCTTACAAAGAACTTAGTAGGCTGCACGTTCTCGCAGAACAGCTTTCTGGAAGGTGCCTTGCACTCCTGGAGTTTGGCCATGAAACCCGGATACTCGACTGCGGCACGACACAGCGGGATGACTCTCCGGGGGCCTATGAACATCCGCTCATCGTGGACCCATACATGGCTGTCGCCGCCTGTTGCAGAGGTTTCCATTTTTATGGCTTTCACCATGGTCTTCCAGCCGCCGACAACAGCTCCCTGGTCACTGAGCTCCGGGATACCGTTTCTGATAAGTGCGACGTCGGTGCTTGTACCTCCTACATCCACCATTGCACATGTATCATATCCTGTAAGGTATGCCGCACCTACAAGACTGGCAGCGGGCCCTGAGAAAATAGATTCGATGGGTCTCTCAAGTGCCTCTTCCATGCCGACCACCGAACCGTCACATTTGAGCATTAGAAGATTGGCATCAATGCCCCTTGAACTGATATCCTGCATAATGGACTGGATGAACTTATGAGTGATAGGAAGCAGCTGGGCGTTCAGGTAGGCAGTTATGGAACGGTCATATGCTCCCACTTCCTGCGAGAGTTCGTGCCCGCATACTACCGGCAGCCCTGTAAGGTCCCTAATGATCTTCTTCACCCTGAGCTCATGATCCGAATTCCTGTTGCTGAAAAAAGAAGATACTGCAAACGCTGCAACATGGTCTTTTATTTCCGCTGCGAACCTTTTAACCCCTTCCTCATCCAGGGGCGTAGCTTCCTCTCCATTACTGGTATGTCCTCCGCTAAGCTGCACGTAGTACTTTGCGGGAAAACCTTCCTTCGGAATCACATAATCCCCTACCAGTATCACACCTACAGGGAAGCCGGTGTCCTCAAGTATGGTATTTGTGGACAGGGTCGTTGAAACAGAGACCAGTTTCACATCTTTCACATAATCAGGTGTCAGCCCATCAATGACTTTTTTAATGCCGCTTATAGGGTCAGGATATGTGGTGAGTACCTTGGCAGACTCCAATATCACACCATCCGAGTCACGAACTATAACAGCGTCCGTAAACGTTCCACCTGCATCTATTCCCAGACTGTATTGCATGTTGCGCGCTCCTTCAAAAATGGATATGGTAAGTTATATTCAGAAAGTATGTCAAAAACAAGGGTTTTGCAATATTTAAGCATTACCAATAACAATGGATAAGGAAGAATGTATCAGAAATCCGCGTTCATCAGTTGTCATTTCAGACACGGATTAACGAAGATTCACACAGATGAACTGCATTCATGGATATTGTGATCCGAAGAGTCTCAAAGCATGAAGCACAAAAAAGAAAAGAGAAGTAGGCATGAAGCCTACTTTTGCTCTATATTGTTTACTTTGCCGGGATGATGAGTGATCTCTCACCAGCAGGCTCGAACTCTCTGAGAGCTCCCCTACCGAATTCCTTCCTTGGAGCAGTGAAGTCAAAGGGCAGGAGTTCGTCTGCGAAACAGACCTTGATGAGTGGGTTGACAGCGAATGCGTCTCCACGGCCTGCGTGTGCAGCGGATGTGATACCGGAGTATCCACCCTGGTGTCCTACGTTCATTGCGTAGTTGGGGTAGTTTGGTCCACGGAGCTCAAGAGCCAGACCTTCGTCGGACTGGTAGGACAACACGTTTGTTGCACCACACTGGTCCTGGAGGTCGTAACCGAAGAAACCGAGACGGCCGTGTGCTTCCTTGTGCAGGTACATTGAGAGGTACCATGCGGAAAGACCGGCATTTCCGTTTCCGGTTGCAATTGCTGTTGCACAGCCTGCTGCTGCGGAAAGGCTTGTTGCCCTCTGGGAACCTCCGAAGTGGTCCTCGAGTGTTGTCGGGTATTTCTCGTAGTTCTCCAGACCGTAGATGGTGGACTCTGTTGCAATGTCCTTGACAACTTCGAGGGTTGCCTTGACCTTGTTGTCCTTACCGGTCTTTGCTGCACCATCGTACTTGTCATTGATGTAGTCTACATCGTAGTAGAGGTTGTCATCAAGGATGTTGTTGGTGTATGCAGCTGTTGCGTACTGTGTGAAACCGACACCACCGGACATGTATGATCCAAGCCAGATCTGGTCGTAGAGCATACAGCCTCCGCCTACTACCTCAAGGGCGACCTTTGCAGGGTCCTCAGGTGTTACACGGCTGGTCTGGATGATATCTGCGAAGTGACCGAAGGAGATTCCTCCTGGCTCGTTTGGACCACGTGCACGCCTTGCAGGGAGCATCTCACCCATTGAGAGCACACCTGCGTGCTTTGCTGCATATGAAAGGTCAGCTACTGCTGCTTCACCGGCACACATGCTGTATGCGGAGATGAAGGACATACCGACCTGCATAGCCATCCACCTGCTTGTCTGTGCACCGTCTGTTACTCTGCTGACGATGGTTGGGATGTGGGCTGCCTGCCAGCTTGTCTTGCCTATTGCTGCCTTGATGGTCTCTGCCTGTTCTGCAGGGAACTGCTTGTTGATGTCGATAAGGAACTGCTTGTCGATCTCATCTGCAAGTTCGTCGTCACCGGTGAACACCTTGACATAACAGTCGTCTACAAGTGCAGGGTGGGTTTCGACCATGTGTTCCTGAACTACTGCTCCTCCCGGGAGTGCGTGGTTGAGGGTCTCAAGGTAGTGGTTGATGGTCTCTGGTGTGACTTCGATACCGAGTCTTTTCTCGAGTGTCTCGTGTGCCATGTCCATACCGACGACCACAGTCCTCCTGATGTCGTCCCACATCTGCTGCATTGCAGCGTTGTTGACGTAGTGGAGGTCATCGATCTCGACCATCATGTCCGTGCCGGATATGAAGGATGGGGTAAGTGCTCTCTGACCGAGTGGTATACCACCGCAGTGCATCATTGGGTTGTAACCGACAAGCCCTCTCTTCTTTGCTATTTCCTGACCTGCCTTCTTCATTTCAACTTTACGGGGGTTCTGCTCGACACCAAGCCTGTAGTACTTACCGACCATGTCAGTGATCTCACCACCCTGCATCTTGTTAGATCCATGTTCCTTTGTGAACTTGATTTCCATGTGTTTTGCAAACATCTTCTTTCTGTCATTTGCCATTATCATCACCTCATTTATTCAGGCTTGAAGCCGTAGATGGTTCTCTTGTCGAATACTCTGTGGACCCACTCAATGACTTCCTTGTCATTTCTGAATGCGACATTGTCGACACGGTAAATGGTTGTCCTCTTTGCAGCCTCTTCTTCTGACATTGGCTTTCCGAGGTTGACCTTCTTGTCGATCGGCCTGCCTACCTGGTCCTTGTGCATTATGACGATGTTGCCTTCCTTCCTGGTCCTGTCAAGCATGTCGAACATTAAGCCATCTTCAGGAAGTCTCAGGGAGTGACCGTGGACTGTTGCGCCCCTCAGGCTTGCAAGTGCCGGGCAGGTCATCTCTGTCTCCAGCTGGAACTTTGCAACCTGTTCCATGTCTCTCTCACGGGCCTCAACGACCTGACGACCGGAGAGTGTACCTGGGTCGACACCTCTGAAGTTTATAGCTGCTGCGTATGATCTGAAGTAAGGGGTTGCTGGTGCGTTGTACATAGAGTCAACGAACTGAACGTATCTTACTCTGTCACCGGCCTTTGCGCCTGGTGTTGCTTCTACGGTCTGCCTTATGGAGCAGTCTGGCTCACCCATTTCTGCAAGTGGTGGGTGGGTGCTTGGGTAGTCACTGCCCGGTGCACGGTGTCCAAGCATAAGTGTCAGGTCATCGTCGGAGATGTCTCTGAGCTTCTCCACTTTACCTGACATATGCTTCCTTCTGTTTTCTGCAACGGATGTTGCTCCTGGATAAAACTGTGGTTTATATACCATAATCATTCACTCCTAATTCTCTAATGATCTCATTGTGATCTTTACAGCTTTCACGAGTTCGTTCAGCTTTTCTCTTGAACATGATTCTCCTCGTGTTACTCCTGTCACAATTTCCATAACCCTTCCTTTTGTCAGAATATCGCTATCTTTAGGTTTCACAAGCCTTGTCTTCACTCCTGCCTCTGCAAAGTCCTCGAAATCCACGAGGGTCTGACAGACAACTACTGCAGGAACGCTCGCTTCTTCCAGAATTGCCTTTACTTTCCGTATCACATGGTCCCTTATGTTGCCTGTGTGAATCACAGCGACCTTGTGCCTGTTTATCTGTGCGACCTCTTCCGGGCTTATCCCGAAAGAACCGGAACCCAGATTCGTGTCCGGCACCCCTGAACCTGTGTTCAGGACCATTACACTTACCTGTATCTCTTCACGACGCATTCCATATGTGAGTTCACATACGGGTTTTGTGATATGCCTTCTCCCGGGACTCATTGCAACAGCAATTACATCAGCTCTGCCGGTTTCAGATAAGGTTCCGCGCTGAGCGAGCCCTCCTCCTCTGCCAAGGCCCATGCCGTGCCTGCAATCAACAACCTGCGTTTCCCGGTCGAACATAGTATCACTCGCTTTTCTTATTCAGGATACATATGGGTTTTTTACTCAGCTTGCCCTTTGGATCGGCCATTCCAAGCAACATCGGATCCGCATCCGGCCCGCGTTTTGCGTAATCGGTAACGGTCTGTGTAGTTGGTATGAAAAGACCTTCCCTGAACTCATACGAGAACGGGAGCAATCTGTCACAGATCTCTCTGATGTTTTCCTTTACATCGGCATCGGTAACTTCCAGACGAACGCCGCCTACACTCACTTCAAGGTCGATTTCCTGGCCGGCAACCACTATCACCTTGTTCGCAGGGTGATTAACGGTCTCACCGGTAGCAGGACCATAAGGTACTGTTTGCGGGATCCTGGGTCCGTGAACGAAGAACCTGACAACGCCTTCCAGCATAGCGATCTCATTGAGTAATGCCTCGGCTGTATCTGGATTTAACAGCCTGCTGGGATATATCTCAAGTTGCAGGTAATCTGTATTTGGAGAAGCATCGGACATATTTGTTTAACCTTTGGATATTCTAACTGGGTTTTGTGCCTTAGAGAGCTCCTGCTACTGCCTTTATAGGCTCCTTGAACTCTGGTATTGATCCAAACACACTACCCACAAGTGCAGATGTCTTCTCGACTGTGAACATCTGTGTACCTGCATCAAGTGAAACTGCTGCGCAGACACATGGAATTGCGAAACCTCTGGAGTGCCTGGTCACAACGTGGTTACCGTTGAAGATACCTGGTCCGCCGCCACCGTAAATGGAGTGGCTGAAGAAGGAGAAACCGACAGCTGTACCCTGGGATCTGCCCATGTCACAGCCTGGAAGACCTGTTTCTTTCTCGAGGATGTCGTTGAAGTACAGCAGAGTTGATGACACATTCTGAGCTGCCCTGGCTGCACCACAGTTTACCATGGTAGCTGCAAGCTGACCTGCTGCTGCACATGCATTCCACATTGAGACATCGTTTGCCTTGTAGAAGTTGTATCCGGATGGTGCTGTCTTGTCAACAGATATGATACCTGCTTCAAGAGCCTTGTCGACCACGGACTGGACTACAGTACCGATAGTACCGTTCTTACCGTTCTCCTTTACGAGGTCGAAAACGATGTTGTTTGCGTTAAGACCCTGGAATGCAAGACCAAGTAACTGGTGCCTTTCGAAAGGACCAACAGCGTTACCCATCTCGTACATGCCTACCTGCTCAAAGATTGAGGAGAGTGCTGCTGCATTCATTGCCTTCTTGCCGGTGATTGCTGCAACGTGGTTTGTAGTGATGTTCCTGAGTGAGAAACCGAGACCTTCGTTGTTCTGTGGGATACTGAGGATCGATGCAATGTTTCCGCCCATCATGTCCATGGTCTGTGGGTAGCTTCCCCATACAGCGGACTTGACGATTGGTGCGTCGAACATGTCAGTCTTGTACATGTCGATGATTGCCTGAACGACTGCTGCACCGGTCACAGTGCTTGCAGACACATAGTCAGCGCCTACAAGTGCCCTTACGCTTGGTACCTGTACAAGGAGCTGCTTTCCGCCTGCCAGTACCTTTACATTGGTGTCATCGCCTTCTTTTGCCATGACAAAGCCTTTAACTGCGTCCTGGATTGCGCTTGCGTTGGCAACAACATCGTACTTGAGTTCCCTTCCAAGGATCTTGCGTCCGAGGCCGCCCATCTTTCCGCTCTCGAGAGCTTTCTCGATACCGGCAAGGTTGACTGCAACGGTTCTCTTGGTATCCTTAATGATGTTTTGAATTGCTGCGTTTCTTGTTGGCGCAATATCCATAAGATCGACACCACTTTCCAGCAATTTACCTCTATCGTCGTAAATGTCTATTTTATCAGACACGTGTATTTTCCTCCTATGTTCTTATTCAGAAATCACCCAACCGGAAATGTACAGTTCGAGTCACTGATGAACAATTACTCTGTACCACATATACTTCCTGTACGAAAAATCTCCATTGGGAATTCTCGGAACTATTAAGTAACGATGGTGTTTAAACCTTTTGCATCATAGTGCTCCCAATCGCGCAATCATCAGACAGGGATATAAAATATTTTTGAAATAGGACATTTTTTCACCTGAAACATACCTCAGGTCCTATTCAACAATGTACTCAATATGAGTGAATCGGGAATCCAAATAGATAGATAATAATGTATCGCAAAAGTTTAAATAATACAAATAGTGTCTAAAAAACACTATGGAAATCATCGCAGATGTGGGAGGGAATCCCGGCATTGATTGCAAGGGATTTTGCACATATTGTTATTTCAAAAAGGTAAAAGAAGTACAGCCATTTGGATGCAAGTACTGTTTTCCGTTCATAAAAGGTTGCGACTATTGCACCAGAGGAGTACGGGAATCATACTCCGGATTCAAACCTGCTGAATACGTGTTCCAGGAAACGTACCAGAAGATGCGCTTCAATCAGGAGAACATCGATAAGATTACCATCAGCGGAGGAGGAGATGTAAGCTGCTACCCCGAACTGATGCCGCTGGTTGCCAACCTTTCACAGTTCGGATTGCCCATCCACCTGGGATACACCAGCGGCAAAGGTTTCAGTGAAGGCAATGAAGCTGAATTCTTCATAAATTACGGAGTTACCGAAGTTTCATTTACTGTTTTTGCAACAGACCCCGGGATACGCGGAAAATATATGCATGATATGCATCCTGAGGCGTCATTGCAGGTCCTCAGGGACTTCTGCAGCAGTTGTGATGTTTATGCAGCCATTGTGGTCATACCCGGAATAAACGACGGAGGAGTGCTTGAGAACACTCTTGGAGATCTTGAGGTCATGGGAGCAAAAGGAGCCATACTAATGCGCTTTGCCAACAGGTGCGATGAAGGCCTCATACTCAATAACGCTCCTGTAATGGAGGGGATAGAGAGCCACAGCATAGAAGAGTTCACAAGTATCGTCCGTCAGGCTGCTCAGAGGCATAAGCTGAGAATTACAGGCACCCCGCTCGAAGACCCCCTTACAGGTTCACCCTTTGCAATCAGGAATGAAAAAGATGCGCTAGCACAGCTTCCGGCAGTCACAAAAGAGGCCACACTACTTACAAGCAGGGCCGCGGCAGAAAGGCTTGCTGAGGTTTTCAGTAAACTGGGCAGCAGCATAAATGTGGTTGCCGTAGGAAAAGACATCGGATGCCTAATCACCATAGAGGATTTGCAAGCTCTGGACCTTGCTGATGTGAAAGAGACCGTGATAATTCCCGGAAGAACTTTCGTTCATGACCCCGAGGCAAAGAAAATGCTCTCAAGGGACGGCATTGATAGGTTCGTGCGCAGAGGGCCGGATATGCTCAGCTATGATGGTGAGATGTCTATCGGAATGACAAAAAAGGAAGTCCTGGACTTTGAGATAAAGCAGCTCACAGAACTCATACAGGAAATAAACGCCATCGGACTTCCGCTTAAGAAATAACACCTACATGAACTCGGAGAGACCCAGCTGCCTGGACTTGTCATTCTCGAAAAGGGATTTCATGTCCAGTCCCAGGAGATCTATCCTCTGTTTCGTATAACTTGAGACATTGTACTTTTCCGCAACTCTTTTTGAAACTTCAAGGTACTTCTTGACCGCCCCCTCGTGGACAGTAAGTACTACATTCCCTCCACATTTGGGGCAGGCACCTGTCAGCGGTGGCCGCCTGAACTTGGCGGCGCATTTCATGCACCTTGTACCCTGCCTTGAGAAAGCCCTGAGATTACCGAACATATCAGGCAGGAAATGGGACATGAGTACCCTTTCAGCAACATCTGCCGCGTCAACAGCACGTATCTTGTCGGCCAGGGCGAGTTGCGCGTCCATTTTATCCACCATACTGCCAAGTGTCTTATAGGCGCAGTGCAGAGGTCCTGCAGCAATATCGGTAGTATCATGAGTGAACATGAAATTATCATACTGCAGAGGCGTATTGAGTCTGCGGCTCACAAGGTCTATAATCTTCTCGAAATCCTTGGGATTGGGGTACAGAAGGGTCGCCTCATAGAATTCAAGCGGGTAATGGTCACATACGTCGATATTGTGAGCTTCCTTATCAACTTCGCTCGGATCTATCCTGGTGGTCAGCACAAGAGGAGCATCCATCTTTCCGCCTCTCTTGTCCGGAAGATAGTCACGCGAGAAGTTCAGCAGCCCGTCCATAAGCAACATGACACAGTCCTCATCACCGTCACAGTTGCGCCTCTTTGCAGCATGGAAGAAGGGATGGGCGTAACCTACCGAAGCTTTTGTGAAACCTACCAGCCTGCCAAGCACACCCGCGGATGTGTGAGGAGCAAGACCCATAACAAGCGCACCAACCAGATCCTCAATCACCTCAGCATTATAGAAAGGCTCCTCTTTATAGTATTTCACAAGCAGGTCATCGATATACTTAGTCGTGCGCATCAGGTATTCTGCACAGTCATAAGAAACGACGATATCCTGCACTTTCAGGCATACAACCTGATCTTCATTTTCAATAGCTTTTCCATAAATATCCTCAGTATATCCGAGGTCATGCAGCATATCAACAGTGACGCCAAGCTCATCAGCCCGGATGTGTGTCAGGGGGATATCCGACATATCATACCTTACAGTCCCGTCCTTGAAAGTGAATATATCATGCTTTGCCCTCAGTATGCCTTTCTCCAGAGGTTCCGGGGTCATGTCCCTGGACATCATCCGCTTAACACCTTTAAGCTGCTCTATATTGCTTTCACGCTCTCCAAGCCTCTCGAACGCACCCTGGTAAATGCTCTTAAAATCAATTGCCTGCATCTTTACACAAGTTGTCTTTGTGCCGCATTTCGGACACTCGGGCTTCTGCACAGATATGCCGCACCTTGGGCAGGACAGCTTTGGGATAGTGAATTCCCCGCAATCGCAACGATATTGATAGTTGTGGGTACCGCATGACGGACACACCCTGTTGCCTATCTCAACACTGATAAGCCCCACCTTCTCGTTCATGGACGCCTTATAGCTGGCAGCAGTCTCCAGTTTCCTTGTATTGCCACCGGTATCACCTATAGGGAACAATACATGAGGAGCAGGAGACATCTTCCTTTTATTGGACTTCTCAGGCCGTCCCATCCTTGCACCTATCCTCATAGGAGCACGTGCGCGTACTTTAAGACCGCTTACCTGGTTGACCGCATCGAGCGCATCCC
Organism: Methanolobus psychrophilus R15; assembly: GCA_000306725.1. Taxonomy (GTDB): domain Archaea; phylum Halobacteriota; class Methanosarcinia; order Methanosarcinales; family Methanosarcinaceae; genus Methanolobus; species Methanolobus psychrophilus. The sequence continues at coordinate 830,907 of CP003083.1, forward strand.
CGGATGGAAGAGAGTCCCATTGTTTCCTTAGAGCCTCATCAAGGCCAAGGCACCTGATGAAGGGTTTTGGAGTCTCGATACTAATCTTTTCTTCCTTTATCCTATGAGTCACCAGCAGCTTCTCAAGAATCACTTTGATACCTTTCTCAATGGATAGTTCAAAGGGGAGGTCAAGGCAATTTCCGTCCATGAGCGATCCACTGGAGGATACAAAAGAAGACAATGTGGCGAACTCCCCCACAGTTATATCATGCCAGAGATAAGTGAACTTGGGATGCAGCGGAACACCATAAGCCCTGCATAGTTCAAGCGCAAGCTCCTGAGAAGGATCTTTCAGCTCAGGCATATCGGGTCCCCTGCCATCCGCAAGTTTCTCATATTCCTGTATCCACCATTCAAAGCAATAGGAAGCCGGGATCAGAGGATGGTTATTCTCCAGGAAATCGCCATAATTTATGAGGATCTCGCCGATATCTATAATGCATTCCACTTCAGGATGCAGTTCATAAGCTATCTTTTCATCATCTATCCTGAGAACATCCCCCGATTTTAGTCTTACCGTAGGCCCCTCCAGGGAATCAACCGGAGCCATTCCTGCCGCTTTTCCGGGACGTTCGACCTTGAGCTGTGTACCTGCAACAACAAAACTATCCAGTATGACCATGCTTGCGGGGCTTATTCCTGCTGCGGCAAAAGATGTGTTCCTTGACCTCCCATACCTTAGCCTGAAACCTCCCGGCCGCATGGGGTGCGAGAATACCGGCCTGCCTGCTATCAGGTCGGTCAGATATTTTTCTTTAGGCTTGACACCTTTTGAATCATCCTTACTTTCATCACTCTTTATACCTGATATCAGTTTATTGAGCCAGTCCCAGCCATCCAGTTCAAGTTTGTTGACATGCTTTAGAACCTTGGGAGCCTTCAGCGCCAGTCCTTCCGCAAGCACAAGGGCCATTCCTCCGCGTACCCTGTTGGTCTCGATCCTTTCCAGATTGCGATGACCTTCCACCTCTTCAGCTTCAGTGGGTTCCCCGTCAATGCATATAGGACAGTTCTCAACGATGAGCCGGATCTCATCTTCCGAGGGAGTGTACTGCAATGTAGCCACGCGCCTGTACAGGAGGATCTCCTCAATGTACCTTTCAACTTCTTCCTTGCGCGGTTTGTACCTGTCAATTCCCACAGCACGCCTTACGTAGTCACCCACAAGCACGGACAATGCCTGGGCTGTGCCTCCTGCACTTCGTATCGGACCAGCATAAAAGATACTGATATACTCTGAGCCATCATCGTTCTTGCCTATATCCACACGATCGATACCTTCAATTGGTGCGGCAACAACACCCTCTGTAAGCATTGCAACGGAAACACGGATAGCAGCCTCTATTGCCGCAGCCCTGGAAGGGAATTCACCTACAATACCTTCCGCAACTGCTTTACCGATGGCAAGAGCACCTTCTTCACGGGACATGGTCTCCTCGAATATGCGTATCTGCGCAGCCACGCCTTTGACGCCAATAAGGTTCTCGACCCTGTCAGCCATATCCTTTGCAAGAGGGATCTCCACCCATGGTTTTGGGTCCTTGCCCTTGGAACGTGCCCTGTTGGCAATCTCTATCTCATGCTTCAGATTTGACTCAAGTCCTTCAAAATAAGCTTTCATGGAGTCGCTTACAACTATCTCGCCCATTCACAACCTCTGCAGATGACCAGTTTTATCTACGTACTACGTACTTGAGGATAAAAAGTATTGTCCTGCACAAAAAACGGTTATTACGCCTACATGAGTATTAGTGAGTAGTATATAAACTAGGGAAGGAGACATGATAGCACCTGCCCGCCGATATAAAGAATAAGACGTTTTTAAAGACGTTTTTAAATTTATCAGGCCGCGGCCTATACCTAGCGAACATCAAGCTCACTTGCAAGGTCTTTATACACGCGGCCTTTGTCTGTTGTAACGAACAGGTTACCCTTTTGTTCGATCAACTGCTTGTCTTCCAGTCGTTCCAGATATTTATTCGCTATTGTTGAATTCAAGTTGGCCCCGTATACGATTTGCGTTTTCTTGGCGCCGTTCATAGCAATCTTCAAGATCGCAAGCGTAATGTCCAATCTACTTCTTCTGATAAGAATGCCCCCCAGCTTCTTTATACAGTAATGTCCCGATTAGTACTCACGGGTTGATAAAAGAATATTGAGATGCAAATATTTAACCTAATCGTTTTGGAATATTCTTTCCAAATACCATTCAAGAACAAAAAACCCTTATATATAAGAGGATAGCAATAATCAACCGGACTATATCCGGCAACAGGCGGACAACAGATAGATTTATAATTAATACCGATGTAGAATTGTCGAAAATCTCATATTGCGGGAGTAACCAAGCGGCCAAAGGTGGTAGACTCAAGATCTTCTCGCGAAGGCGTTCGGGGGTTCGAATCCCTTCTCCCGCACCATACAGGTGATCTTTTTTGGCAGGAGACGTTTCTTACGATATTGTTGTGAACTCCGTTGTTGAGATACTGAAGAAAGCTCAGACAGGCCTACCACAGGATGTTACCGATGCCCTCAGAAGAGCAGAGGCTCAGGAATCCTTGCCTATTGCAAAAGAACAGCTGGAAGCTATCCTGAGGAACATCGATATCGCATCCAGGAAACAGATACCCCTGTGTCAGGACACAGGTATCCTTATCTTTTTCGTGGAAATTGGCAGGGAAGTGAGACTTGATTTTGACCTTGAGGCAGCCATCATCGAGGGAGCGAGGATAGCCACCGAGTGCATTCCCCTGCGCCCGAATGCAGTAGACCCTCTCACACGCCACAACACAGGAACAAATACAGGCGACGGTATACCGGATATAAAATACGAGTTCGTGGAAGGAGATCAAATCAGGATCACAGCAGCTCCGAAAGGTGCAGGCTCCGAGAACATGAGCGCACTTAAGATGTTCAACCCTACAGAGGCGGGCCGCATCCGAGAATTCGTGCTTGAGACAGTACTTAAGGCGGGCGGCAAGCCCTGCCCGCCAATTATCGTGGGAATTGGCATTGGTGGCTCTTTTGATAAGGCAGCAAGGCTTTCCAAGCTTGCCTTGCTGGAAGATACCGATAAGATGGACGGATTCGAAAGGAGTATACTGAAAGATATAAATGCCCTTGGTATCGGTCCCATGGGACTTGGGGGAGATAACACGGCCCTTGCAGTTCATGTCAAAAAAGCGTACTGCCACGCAGCATCCCTGCCTGTGGCGGTCAACATACAATGCTGGGCCAACAGGCATGCTTCTGTGACACTGGAGGGAAGTAAATGAAGGAGTTCCACCTTAGCACTCCCCTGAAAAAGTCAGACATTGACCAGCTTTCAGTTGGTGACGTCATCTACCTTACAGGCACGTTCCTGACAGCCCGGGATGAAGCTCATGCCCGTATACTTGAATTTGCAGAAAGGGGAGAAGAGCTTCCCTTTGACCTTGAGGGAGCCGCCATCTACCACTGCGGACCCCTTATGCAACAAAGGGAAGGGGAATGGGAAGTCATTGCCGCAGGCCCGACCACAAGCGCGCGCATGTCAAAGATGACGCCCCACCTCCTTGAAAAGTACAATGTCACAGCACTTATAGGAAAAGGGGGCATGAACAATGTTGCCGGCTCACTTAAAGGAAAATGCGTCTACCTTGCATTCACCGGAGGATGCGCCGCCCTTGCTGCAGAGAATATCCGGAAAGTGGAGAACGTACACTGGCAGGATCTGGGAATGCCCGAGGCCGTGTGGGTGCTGAAGGTAGAGAACTTCGGCCCTCTCATTGTAGGCATAGATGCAAAAGGCAACGATCTTTTTGCAAAAATAGAGGAAAAGGCCAGAAGTGTTTTTTCCGGCCTTATATAAGGAAAGTGAAGATCACCCAGGCGATCATTGTCATGATAACAGAGTGCTTCAGTCCCTGAGTGACAGCCCCTTCGCCCATCTGACCTGCAACAAGCCCGCTCATGAATCCCTGAATAACTGCCGCATGCATCATTATTCTCGCATACTGAGCCGGGTCGAATGCACCAATGAACCCTGAACCAGCTCCTGAGGCCTGGGCGGCTTTACCCGCTTCTGCCATGGTCGGGACGAATGTTGACGTAAGCATCGCTATAACAAAAATGAAAACAAAGAAAGACATGTAGCTGATAACTACATATACCATCATGTTTCCCCGCCTTTCGCGCTCAAGCACTTTTACTTCCCGGGCATCACGGGCAGCTGCTTCCAGCACGGAGGATACACGCCCTCCTGCCCTGCTTGCCTGGTTGATGAGAGACACAGACCTTACGATTACGGGAGTAGGCACTCTTTTTGAAAAGTTAATCAGTGTCTGCTCAAAGGATATGCCCCAGGACATAGATCTATCCATCTGCTGAACTTCTTTTGTTAGAGTCCCGTATTCACCTTTTGCAACTGTGCTCACAGATTTTGAAAGAGTGAGGCCTGCCCTGCTCAGCTCAGAGAGATCCCTGAGGAAAGTTGGCAGGTACTCTTCTACTTTGTCTATATTCGTGAACTTTTTATGAAATGCAATAGCTGGAGGAGTGATAGTAATCAGGACCGTAAAGATAATGACATCATCTATAAGCGGAGTACCCCAGGCCATTCTCATTCCCAGAGCAAACACTAGCAAAGCCATTGGCAAGCTGATAGCGAGTGTGTATTCCGGATGTGCACTGAAAGTTTCGCCGGGTCTTTTCAAAAAGTCCTTGATAGCTAAATTCTTTTTCGCATCCTCCATCCGGGAGTTGATCAGGCCATCTTCCAGTCTGCACAGTTCTTCCTCGCTAAGGGACTTGAAGGAGGCAAACTCTTCCTCGATCAGATTTGTCTTGATCATATCCTTAATCTTCATATTATGCCTCCGGGGTCAAAGTACTTATTAAAATGACATACATGATGCTGCCTATCGGAATCAGCGCATAGATGATCAGATAAAGGAATATCATCTGTGCACTCCCCATGATAGACATGATAGACATCACAACTATCAGGAAAAGTGGGCCTGCCACAAAAGCAGTTACATAAGTTTCTCCCAGAAGCCCTAGGGTTTCCAGAAATTCTTTCTGGTTCTGCCTGTTTTCCTGAATGTACTGGTCTGCTTTTACCTGGAAATAAGTCTCAACATGTCCACCAGAAGTCACAACCGTTATTGCCCCTTGCAGAAAATCCTGCAGCATTAATGAAGGCGTCGTTGCCGATAGGTTTTTCATAGCTGTGACAAGGTCATCACCAAGTATTTCAAGATCACGAACAAGATACCTGAATTCTACAGACACCTGGCCATAGATACTGTTATTAGCAAGGGACCTGAAAAGGTCGACAGGAAGGACACCTGCACCTGACATTGCTGACATGTAGTTCACAGCATAGGGCAGAAGAGTATCAATGTTCCTCTTTCGGTCGCCAGCCATTATTGCAGGGTATAGCAGAAATGTCTTGTAAACTGCAAGGAAAACTATGCCCACTACAAATATACTGGCAAACAAAGCAACTACAATAGATTTATACGCCAGATAAGGAGCTGTCCAGGCCGGGAACATTAATCTTGTGGCTCTTATTTCAGGCACTCCTAAAATCATAACGATTGCACTAAAGCCAGCAAGAGCAACAACAGAGCAGATAATGGAACTTAGCAGCGCACCGGAAAGATAGGTATCATAAGCCAGGTCCATCCTGTTCTTCATCAGGCTATATCGAAGACCAAAGTAGTCCATCCTTTTTTTTGCATAGTACTTGCCAAAGATGTTGAATGCAAATGTGAAATATAGGTTAGACATACATATCCTGCCTCACCATTTTCATTACTGTTTCCGGTTCGCGGTTGTATGCAACCACTACCTTGGCAAAGTCCCTGAAGTGAGACACTTTCTTCTCTCTGGTCCACTCAAGGATCTCCTGACGACGCTTTAACTCGTCACGTACCCGTTCCTCGGTCCAGCCCCTGTTCTCCATCACACTCTCAATCACATAGGATCTGCCTGAATACTGGAACATATCTCTTGCCGCATCCCATGAGAATACGTCATTTGTCAGCAGTTCACCTGTACGCGGATCAACACCCACTACCTCGGTAAGCGTCTTGCACCTCCTGACACGCTTGTCGCCAACCTTGACCTGCACCTGGATAGCTATAAGGTCAAGAGCCTGGATCATTATCCTGGGGACATTGATGGGAGGGTTTTCCAGCCTGTGGATGGCCGAAGCAACAGAGTCAGCATGCATCGTTGAGAAGGTAGTGTGACCTGTGGACATTGCCTGGAAGAGCGTCAGTGCCTCTGCTCCGCGCACCTCACCCACAATTATATATTCTGGTCTCTGCCTCAGGGATGCCCTGAGAAGCTCATACATCTCGATAGAGCCTTTGTCTCCGCTTCCGAATGACTGCCTTGTGACACCCGGTATCCAGTTGGGGTGAGAGAGGTTGAGTTCCCTTGTGTCTTCTATGGACACTATTTTCATCTCAGGCTGGATGAAAAGGGAGACAGCGTTCATTGCAGTCGTTTTCCCTGAAGCCGTACCGCCTGCAAATACAAGGCTCTTGCTGGAATCCACTGCCAGCCAAAGATAAGCCAGCATGGCTGTGGAAAATGTATGGTAATCTATCAGGTTTGCCGGTGTTATGGGGTTATCCTTGAACCTCCGGATGGTGAATGTGCTGCCACGGGTCGTGATTTCACGCCCAAGTGTGAGCTGTATACGGGAGCCATCCGGCATTGTTGCATCCAGAAGCGGATTTGCTATGGAAACATGCCTTCCGCAAATCTGGGCTATTTTGATGGCAAAGGAATCTACCTCTTCATCACCTGCAAATTCTACACTGGTAGGAATGGAATTATAGACTTTATGATAAACATAGATAGGAGTGTTTGGTCCGTCGCATGATATATCTTCAAGATTGGGATCTCTCATAAACGGATCGATCTCACCGTAACCTACGAAGTTACGGACAATATAGTACATTATCTTTTCACGCTTCTTTGGAGAGATATCGATCTGGTACTCCTGGAGATAGGCCATTACTTTATCCCGCAGGAAGAACTCTGCGTTCTTTCGGGACACCTCTTTGAGATTGATATCAAGCGTTTCAATGAATTTCGTCTTAATGGCATCCAGCAACTCCTGTTCCTTCTGGGAAAGCTTTGGTTCCATAGCCTGATACTGGAATTCGTGTGATTCCGGGTTGTAGGCTATCCTTATGTACGCATAAGGTGCATTTACACCGTACAGTTCCACTTCCTTAAAGGGACTGTCTTGAGGGATAGTAAAATCAACTATGGGCCCATGTGCTATCATGTCATATGGATCGGTATTGATCTTCTTCCTTGCGAAAAGCTTGTTCACACGATCTTTAAGGCTTTCCTGATCATCATCGTCTTCAGAATAATCATCTTCTGTTACAGGTATCTCAAATATCTCTTTTAGGATCAGGCTCCAGTAAGTCTCTCTTTCTTCGGGGATGTCTTCTACATAGCGTATATCTTCAAAGGACACATCGATCTTGCCCTTTAACTCTGCGATGCTTACAGTCTCATCTGCAGGCAGTATAAGGTTTGCAAGCTCATCTACAAAAGAGTCTTCATTAATACGAGGTAGCAGCTCACTTGTATTATCATCAGCCAGATCTTCACTATTTATCTGTTTTCCCATTACATCTCGGTTTTGCATTCCAGAAGTGCCACCTCTTAAAGCTGATAGCCTGGAACCGATAGATGTTTTCGCATACTGCGGTTTACGCCCCTCAGTGTCTGGAACTGAACGCACGCTCCCAACATCCAGGCCATCGTCAAGAAACACCAGAGCAGTCTCTTTACCCTGTTTATCTTTATCTGAGTGATGATCCATTTTTACCAGCTCCTGTAAACAGATCACTCGCTCTTGTTCTTAGAGAAGGAGAGTTTCTTGCCCTTCTTTGCCCCTTTCCTATCCTCTACGAAAGTCTCAACTGCAGGGATCTTTATTCCTGCAACGGATGCAGAAAGGCGATTGAACCCTACCGAAACCGGAGATCCAGGGTATTTGACCACAACAGGAGATTTAAAAGCCATTGAGTTCTTGACATTGGCATCTTCCGGCAGGTTCTCAAGTACTTTAATATCAAGGGTACTTTCTATCCGATCTGCACTGAGCTCGTTGGAGGTTACCCCGGTCCTGTTCAGGAACAGTCCAAGGAATTGTTTGTCCAAGGACGTCGCAACAGCCTTTATTTTCATAGCACCTGCAAGGGAAGCAACATCCGGATTCAAGACCTGTATCACCTCATCAGCCAGGGAGATCGCAGAAATGGAATTCTTTGTGATGCCTGTAGGAGAGTCCACAATTATAAAGTCATAATTCTCCCGGAGACTTTCAATGACATCAGCCAGCTTATCAGGATCCGTGTTCATAAAGCTCTGCAAAGAAATGCTGCCGGGTATGACTTTCATGTTGTTTGGACCGTCATAGATTGCCTCTTTGATGTCTGCATTACCTGCGAGAACATCATGCAATGTGGCTTTGGAGGTTTCAATACCCAACATTAACCCAATGGTAGGCATCCCTATATCTGCATCAATGAGAAGCGTATTCTTGGCAAAACCTGCAATTGCAGCCCCAATGTTTATCGCGACAGTGGTTGAACCGGTACCACCTTTTCCGGAAATAGTTGTGTATATCTTTGCAGTCATCGAACACCCCTTGAAGAGATTGATATTGTATCCTATATGTACTGGCTGAGTAAGCCATATATTATAATACTAAATATATTTATTAAAATAAGGTAGTGTAAATATAAAAAGATATCCATAATAACTCCCGGTCACTTTCAGCAAACCAAGCAATAAATACTATAATATCAACAGGAAGGATCATGGAAGAAAAGAATGAAAGGAACGTAAAGCTGTTCATTTACCATGCAAGTCAGTGTGATCCGAAAAAATGCACGGGAAAGAAAATGGCGCGCTTTGAGCTTGCCCGGCTTTTCGACCAGGTGAACAGGATACCCCGCGAGTCCATCCTCTTGGACCCGATGGCAGAGAAGGCGCTCTCACCGCAAGACAGTAACAGGAAAGGTATCACTGTCCTTGATTGTTCATGGGAGCATGTAGAGGAAGTATTCCCCCAGCTTGTCAGGCTCAAGCTTCAGCATCGTGCGCTGCCTTACCTTGTCGCAGGCAATCCGGTGAACTTTGGCAGGCCGTTCAAACTCACATCAGCGGAAGCCTTCGCCGCCGCCCTGTACATCCTGGGCCACAAAGAGCAGGCACATTCAATAATGAACAAATTCAACTGGGGACATACTTTCCTGGAGCTTAATTACGAGCCTCTCGAGGAGTACTCCACAGCAAAGGACAGTAAAGAGATATTGAGGATACAGAGCGAATATATTTGATACAGATATTACAAAGGTGTCCGGATGAAGATGCAGATTGGAGTAATAGGTGCCGGTACATGCGAGGAGAGTATCGAGAAGATGGCCGAGGAAGTGGGACGGGAAATAGCAAAGAGAGGGGCCATCCTTATATGCGGAGGCCGCAGCGGTGTTATGGAAGCCTCAGCCAGAGGAGCGAAAATGGAAGCTGGCACTACATTGGGAATTCTTCCCGGAGATTGCCGTCAGGATGCAAATAAGCATATAGATATTGCTGTCCTTAGTAACATGGGACACGCCAGGAATGCTATTATCGCGCAATCATGCGATGCATTGATAGCTATTGGGGGTGAATACGGCACGCTTTCTGAGATCGCACTTTCCCTGAAAATGGGAAAAAAGGTTGTCACCCTTGGATCAAAATGGGAGATAGAGGGAACTATAAAGGCCAGCAATCCTGTGGGGGCTGTTGAACTGGCAATGAGTGATCTGCGATCTTGAAACCAGTTCTTTGCCCGGATAGTATTTTATTGTCCCTTTCTTCCATCGTTCTTGTATCACAACTCTATGACTATCCCCAGTGGGCAGTGATCCGATCCCGGAACATCAGGCATGATGAACGAGTCAAGGATGTTTTCCATGGCATTCTCACTTACATAGAAGTAGTCTATTCTCCATCCCACGTTGCGAGTCCTTGCTCCTGACCTCATGCTCCACCACGTATATTGCCCTGGCTCCGGATGCAGGGACCTGAATGTATCAACGTATCCTTGTGAGAGGAACCTGTCTATCCACGCCCTCTCCTCCGGGAGAAAACCTGATATAGTCTCGTTCTCTTTCGGACGCGCCAAATCTATCTCCCGGTGGGCGGTGTTCACGTCACCACAGATAATAAGCTTCCTTCCCTGCTTTTTCAGTTCCAGGGCATATTCCAGAAAAGCATCGTAGAACTCCATTTTGTAGGCCAGCCTTTCAGGAGAGGCTTTGCCATTGGGGAAATAAATATTTAACAGTATGAAATCGCCATAGTCTGCGATAAGGATCCGTCCTTCGCTGTCAAATTTTGGGATTCCGAAGCCGCATTTTATGCTTAAGGGCTCTTTTTTAGTGTAGAGTGCCACACCACTGTACCCTTTTTTTTCAGCCGAGGAGAAATAGCTACGATAACCGTTCACTTCAGTAAGATCCGAACCCAGCTGTTCTTTTTGTGCCTTTGTCTCCTGGATGCAGAGGATATCAGGCTGCTCTTTTTGCAGCCACTCCAGGAAACCTTTTTTTTGAACAGACCTTATTCCATTGACATTCCATGAGATAATCCGTATTTTTTCCATAGCATGACCCATGTACAAATAAACTTACTCTATTATAATCCTCCCCAGCCCAGCTGATCAGAACATATATATTTCAGACAGAATCTGCATTATCTATATAGGTAAACCTCATATATTTGCTGTGCAGAATACGCCCATGCATGATGCTGTATTTGGCTTGCATCGATGAATCACCCGGATAAGTGTCAGCATCGGTGTCCTTCAAAGCAATTTACAAAGAGCCCTGATAGGTAATCTGGAAGTCACCAGAAAGAGGATACAAATAAATGGCCACAGCTGGAACTCAGGAAAGATTGGGACGTGGCCTGGGCTTTTTCTCGACTTTTGCCATCGGCACCGGTACTATGATCGGGGCGGGAATATTCATCCTCCCGGGCATTGCCATGGCAAACGCAGGTCCTGGGGCAATACTTTCTTTCTTGCTTGGAGGCATCATTTCTATAGCCACAGCCATCAGTATGGCAGAGCTGGCAACAGGAATGCCTTCTGCCGGTGGAAGCTACTATTATATCAGCCGCACAATGGGAGCGGTACTTGGTGCAGTGATAGGTCTTGGCTCCTGGCTGGCACTGATATTCAAAGGTTCATTTGCCCTTATAGGGCTGGCCGAGTATTTCCAGCTCTTCTATCATCTGCCCCTCTATCTCATTGCAGTTGCTGCCGGAATCATTCTCCTTGTGATAAACTACCGTGGTGCTAAAAGCAGTGGCTCGCTTCAGAATATTACTGTGGCACTTCTAATCGTTATCCTCCTGGCGTTCATATCAGAAGTGGCATTGTTCATAGAGCCTGGCAACTTCACACCTGTCCTGCCTTACGGACCGGCATCCGTCCTGACCACTACAGGTATGATCTTCATATCCTACTTGGGACTTGCAGAGCTTTCCGCAGTCTCCGAGGAGGTCAAGAATCCATCAAGGAACCTGCCTCTTGCCTTTATTGCCTCGGCGGTGGCAGTGACGCTGTTCTACGTTGGCATAATGGCAGTGGTTGTAGGAATCTCGGCTCCCGGCACGGCCGCATCCACAGTCACCCCTCTTGCAGACATCGCCGGAATGCTTGCCGGGGATGCAGGTAGGATTATCATAGTATTTGGTGCGCTCATCGCCACGCTCTCCACAGCCAACGGAGCCATATTGTCATCTTCCAGGTTTCCCTTTGCCATGAGCAGGGATGCACTGATGCCAAAATGGTTCATAACAATCCATAAGAAGTTTGAGACCCCTTCCAATGCCATACTGGTGACTGGGCTGATCATGATCCTGCTATTGTTCCTCTTCGACATACAGCAACTTGCAAGACTGGGAGGGGCTTTCAATATACTTATCTTCGTCCTGCTGAACGTGGCCGTAATAATCCTCAGGAAGCGGACCCTTCCCGGCTATGAGCCTACCTTCAGGGATCCGTTCTTCCCACTGACCCAGATAATAGGGATAGGAGGAAGCCTTATACTGCTGCCGCTTCTGGGAGTACTGCCTTTGTTCTTTGCGCTTGTCATGGTGTTTGCCGGAGTAGGCTGGTTCAGGTATTATGGAAGGGGCAAAGCCACACCTAAATACACCCTGTTCGACCTGCTTGAGAACACAGTTGAAAGAGCGAATGTAAAACCCGGGTCAGTAGTCAAGGTATTGGTGCCTATCTCCAATCCCAGGCATGAGCGCGACCTCCTTAAACTGGCAGACTATCTTGGTAGCGAGATCATCGGACTTCACGTTATCAAGGTTCCGGACCAGACGAGCCTGCAGGTAGCCAGGGAAGCATTTCGCGACAGGCATACGGCAATGGATTTCAGTTTCAAGAGGGAATTTGACAGGTATCCTGTGATCATTGGTCACAAAAGAGACTACATTGTTGCTTTTGACCATGACATAGCAAATTCGATAAACGAACAGGCTGAGATAGAGAACGTTGATACTATTATCATGGGATGGCATGAAAGCAGATTCCAGTATTTCCTCGGGGAAGTGGCAAGTGATGTACTTGCTTCCTCTAAAAAGCAGATCCTCCTCCTGAAAGGATACCTGCCGGACAGGATAAGCACGATACTTGTCGCATATAATGGCAAGGAGAACTCAGTGCAGGGCCTTCACATGGCCAGGAAGCTGGCTGCCAATACAGGGGCTCAGATAGTGATAATAACAGTCATCAGTCCCGATGAGGAACAGGACAGGAAGGAGGAGATCACTGCAAAGATATCCGAACTGGCGGCGGAAGAGGACACGATACCTACTGAATGCAGAGTACTGGAAAGATACTCTGTAGAAGATGCCATACTGGAAGCAGCTGAAGGCAGCGATGTGACCATAATAGGCGATTCCAGCCAGAGGTTCAAGGTATCCCTGATAGGGACCATGTCCCAGAGGATTGCCAGGCATTCAAAAAAACCGGTCCTTATTGTAAAAAGACCAAGACCCATATCCAGGGAAAGCCTGAACTACTTTTTGAAAAAGGTCTTGCGCAAATGCAGGGCAGAACTGCAAAGGCGGAAATTGTACCGCAGCACGGAATCTTCCAGTCCATAGATTCGCTGTGCTTAGAAATATAAAGTGGTCAGATCCGTATCCGGAAATGATAAAGTATGCATCCTCAGCAATTGGCTTTGTCAGGTTTTACTATGCAATTTTCCCATGGTGAGTTTTACATATTAGTTACCAAGAAAAAGACTTAAATAATAATGATTCCTATTTAGAATTAGATATTAAAACGGATTTGCTAAAAGCAAACACAACCATAAAAGACTGAAATTGAAGGAATGATCACAGACGAGTACAGAAGGCATCAAATACACAAATCAAAGGATAGAGATCCTGCAGTTCCTGAAGGAATTCGACGGGCATCCTACCGTAGAAGACGTGTACGAAGGCGTCAGGAAAAGGCTGACCAGGATAAGTAAAGCCACTGTATACAGCAATCTAAGATTCCTGGCTGAAAAAGGCCTGATCAAAGAGGTGAACATCAAGGGAGTTTCCAGGTTTGAGGCAAATCTTGTACCGCACCACCACATCATCTGTATTGAATGTGGTAAGATATCTGATTACGAATCAGAAGAACTGACAGATTACTCGCTGAAGATAGCGAGTGATATAGAAGACTTTGAAGTAGAGACCACAGATACGAACTTTTACGGATTCTGTAAAGAATGTATGGAGGAATAATATGGACGAAATAGTAACAATGCCGCTCATAGGCGATGATGCACCGACGTTTACAGCAAAGACGACCATGGGAGAGATCAATTTCCCCAAGGACTACAAAGGCAAATGGGTCATCCTCTTCAGCCACCCGGCAGACTTCACGCCTGTGTGTACCACGGAGTTCATGACATTTGCAAGCATGCAGAAGGATTTCAAAGCACTAAATTGTGAGCTCATCGGCCTGTCCATCGATAGCATCTACGCCCACATTGCATGGCTTAGGACCATCAAGGAAAAGATAGAGTACAAGGGAATGAAAAATGTAGAGGTGGCTTTCCCTGTTATCGAAGACCTCAAGATGACCGTTGCAAAGAAATTCGGAATGCTTCAGCCAGGTGCTTCCGACACCCAGGCTGTAAGGGCAGTGTTCTTCATGGATCCCAAGGCCAAGATAAGGGCCATACTCTACTACCCGCTCTCAAACGGCAGGAATATGGACGAGGTCATGAGGCTGCTTAAAGCCATGCAGAAGTCTGACGCAGAAGGTGTTGCAACACCAGCGAACTGGCAGCCAGGAGAAGACGTCATAATCCCGCCACCCGGATCATGCGGAGTTGCAAAAGAAAGAGTCGAGTCCAAGGATGCAAACACATACTGTCTCGACTGGTTCATGTGCTTCAAGAAACAATCTTAAATAGTTTAGTAGTCTAGTTGATAAAGGTGACACAAAAATCGGAACAAAAGGAATCCAAATACTTGAAACTCTCGGAGTAGATGTCAAGGATCTGATCGAATCACTGAACAAGGCACTGGCAGATGAGTGGCTTGCATATTATCAGTACTGGGTAGGGGCCAAGGTCATCAAGGGCCCTATGAAGGAAGAGGCGGCAGCCGAACTTATCCAGCATGCTGCTGACGAGCTCAGGCACGCAGATATGGTGGCATCAAGGATCATACAGCTTGGAGGAACTCCCATACTCTCACCGGAAGAATGGTTAAAGGTAAGCAACTGTGGATATGATGCTCCAATTGATCCTTTTGTAAAGAGGGTCCTTGAACAGAACATCAAAGGCGAGCAGTGCGCGATCCAGACTTATAACACTATATTGAACAAAGTCAAGGATAAGGACCCTGTGACCTACAATATGGTCCTGCAAATAATGACCGATGAGATCGAGCACGAGGATGACCTACAGGCAGTTCTCGAAGACATCGAACTTCTACAACAGAAATAAAATAAGCCGGGGTGGGCTTATCCAGGCATCCCCGTCCACAGACCTTATCTGTGAAAGGGGATGCATACTTCTTTTTTCAGTGATTTTTACTTAAGATGAGATGATATCTCCTTATTGGAAACCTTTGTTTGCGATAAGTATATTTAGCAGAATGATTTTTAGATTTAAAAGTTGAAAGCCCGCACAAAACAAAAACTTCTTTGCGGCGTTTTCCGATTGAACAACGTTCTAGAATTCATTCATCTCATGAGGACTTTGGAGACAATATGCATCTCATCATAGCAGAGAAACATATAGCGGCAAAAAGGATAGCAAGCATCCTTGCCCAGGACAAATTAAAACAGGTGAGGGTCAGCGGAGTCGACACCTATGAATATGGCACAGGTGAGGACAGGAAAGTGTTCATCGGGCTGAGCGGACATATTGTAAAGCTGGACTTCCCCAAGGCCTACAATAACTGGCAGAAGGTTGAGGCAAAAGAACTGATAGATGCTCAGGTCATAACAACTTCCACGCAGGTAAAGATAGTATCTGCACTCAAAAAACTGGGTAAGGAAGCTACAAAAGCTACTATAGCCACTGACTACGACAGGGAGGGAGAACTTATCGGCGTCGAAGCGGTGGACATATTAAAGAGTGTCAATCCCGACATAGAGTTTGACAGGGTCCACTACAGTGCCATCACACCTAAGGAGATACACGATACCTTTGAGAATCCTGCCAAGATCGATTTCAGCCTTGCTGATGCCGGACATTCGAGACAGGTCATAGACCTTGTGTGGGGTGCTTCCCTTACGCGCTATATATCCTTGGCTGCCGGAAGACTGGGCAACATGTTCCTTTCTGTGGGCAGAGTACAATCACCTACGCTTGCCCTTATAGTGGAGCGGGAAAAGGAGAGGGATGCTTTTGTGGCCAGGAAATACTGGGAACTTTCCGCAAGCCTGCGAACAAGGAAGGGAGAGGTCTTTGTGGCTGAGCACAAAACCAGCCGGTTCTGGGAAAAGGAAGAGGTCGACAGTGCTCTCAGTGCACTTAAAGACACTGCGGTGGTCTCAAGCATAACCACTTCCACCAAGACTGACAAACAGCCTACGCCTTTCAATACCACGGAGTTCATCAGTGCAGCCAGTACAATGGGTTATACTGCCTCAAGCGCAATGAACATCGCAGAGTCGCTTTACATGAACGGTTTCATCTCATATCCCAGGACTGACAACACAGTCTATCCTGAGAGCATCGACCTTCGGGCACAGATAGAAATCTTTACCAAGGGCCCATTCAAGGAGTACGCTGAAAAGCTCCTTGCAATGAAAGAGCTCGTGCCCACAAGAGGCAAGAAGGAAACAACGGATCACCCGCCTATCTATCCTGCCTCCCTTGCAAAGAAGTCCGAACTAAGCGAGCAGGAGTGGAAACTATATGAACTGGTGGTCAGGCGTTTCTTTGCAACATTTGCAGAACCTGCAGAGTGGGAGACCATCAAGGCGCGTTTCGACATTACCGGAGAGGAGTTCAAGGCAAACGGAGCCAGGCTCGTTAAACCCGGATGGCGATGGTACTATCCATATAATGCACCAGAGGACAGGCTGCTGCCCGCCCTGGCAGAAGGCGATGAGCTGGAAGTCCTGAGCAAGGATGTCGCAGAAAAGGAAACGCAACCACCTGGCAGATACGGACAGGGCAGGCTTATCAAGCTCATGGAAGAGCTTGGACTTGGCACAAAGGCAACACGCCATGAGATCATAAGCAAGTTATACTCCAGGGCATATATCCACGGCAATCCGCTCCAGCCCACAAAGACCGCCTTTGCTGTTGTCGAGTCACTTGAGAAGTTCGCTCCCACCATATCAAAACCCGACATGACAAGTAAACTGGAAGAAGATATGGACAGGATAGCGGAAGGGAACATTCCGGAAGATGAAGTTCTCAAGGAATCAAGGGAGATGCTGTTCTCGGTCTTCCGGGACCTTGAGGAGAACAGGGACAATATCAGTGAATCCTTGCGTGCCGGCCTGAGAGAGGATAAGATAATAGGGGTTTGCCCTGAATGCAGTTCCAAGCTCATGGTCATGCGCTCAAAGAAAGGAGGGCGATTCATCGGGTGCGAAGGGTACCCGGAGTGCAATTTCTCACTGCCTCTGCCTAGAGGTGGGAAAGTGATAGTTACAGATAAGACCTGCGACCAGCATGGCCTCTACAATATCACCATTATCAATTCAGGGAAGAGGCCATGGAACCTTGGATGCCCGCAGTGCAACTTCCTTGAATGGAGAAAAGTACAGGACGAAGAGAAGAAGAATAACAACGGTAAGATAAAACCTAAGAAGATAACCGACATAACAGGTATAGGCAAGGTCACCGCTGAGAAGCTTACAGAGGCGGGAATATCCGATGTCAAGGACCTGGTCGGCATGGATCCGCTGGAGCTTTCAAAAACCACCAATATCCCGGTGAAGAAGATAAGGGGCTGGCAGGATGCCATTGCCTGAGATGTAGGTGATAGGGTTGGAACTGGAATTTAAAGGAGCATGCAGAGAAGTTGGGCGTTCGGCCATTCTGGTCGATGACAGGATAATGATAGACTATGGCTTGAAGCCAGGTGAGGTCACCCAGTACCCGGTGAATGGTGCGCGACCGGAGGTTGTGATGGTATCGCATGCACACCTTGACCACTCCGGTGCCGTGCCAAATCTGATGGACATCGCGCCCGATGTATTCATGACACCCATGACATTCGACCTTGCAAGCATGCTAGCTAGGGATACTCTGAGGATTGCAGAAAGAAGCAGGGAAATAGCGGCATATGATAGCACAGACCTTTCAAGGTTCGTCGAAAACACTCATCGGATCGAAACTGGCATGGAGTTTCACACTCATGGCTACAAGGCACAGTTCTATGACGCCGGGCACATACCGGGTGCTGCAGCTATCCGTCTTGAAGACAAGAAAGAGAAGAGCATCTACTATACAGGAGATATAAACACAATCGACACCAGGCTTGTATCCGGGGCTACGGAATTCCCGGACGCTGATGCACTCATAATAGAGAGCACATATTTCGGGAACGACCACCCGCCCAGGAAAGAGATCGAGAGGGCTTTTATAGACTCGCTCATGGATACGCTCAATGTGGGAGGTAATGTGATAGTTCCCGCTTTTGCTATCGGAAGGACGCAGGAGATATTAATGCTTCTGGATGCACACGGCATCAAAGCCTATGTGGACGGGCTTGGTGTTTCCGCCTACAAGATAATGATCAAGCATCCGGATACCCTGCGCAACCCCACGCACCTCAGGAGAGCTTTTGCAAATGCTATCATTGTAGACGGACCTAAAAGGGATAAAGTGCCTCTTGAATCAACTGTCATAGTAACGACCGCTGGGATGCTGAGTGGCGGGCCTGTACTGTATTACCTTAAGAAACTATACAAGGACCCAAAGTCAAAAATCCTTCTGACAGGTTATCAGGTAGAGGGCACAAACGGCAGGATGGCCCTGGACAACGGCATGATCGAGAATGACGGAGTTATCCAGCAACTGGGGATAAAGGTTGAGCAATATGACTTCTCGGCGCACTGTGGTGATAAAGAGCTCAAGGGAATTGTGAAGGACTTCTGCGACAGGGGCACAGAGCATGTGTTCACCATGCACGGAGAAGATACCGAAGGCTTTGCAGAATGGATAAAAAACGAAACAGGCGTAGATGCGCAGGCTCCTCAGCTGGGAAACCACTTCACTGTCTGATGATTTGGGAATGTGCCTGGACAGCAAGGCCATTCTTCATTTTAGCCTCTTCCATTGCAAGCCGCATATTCTCTATGGCATCTGCATGTTCAGGATCTATTGAAAGGACTTTTGAAAAACATTCGGCTGCATTCTCATAAAGGCCAAGATCAAGATATGCCAGCCCTTTTTTATTCCACACGATGGCAAACTTGCAATCAAGCTCGATATCCTTATGGACCTTGCTGTAACATTCAATAGCCTCCCTGTGCCTGCCAGTATACGCAAGGACATCACCTTTGTTGATCCAGGCGTTATCGTTGCGCGAGTCAAGCGCCAGGATCCTGTTATAACATCTGATGGATTCTTCGAATCTCCGAAGATTGAAAAGGGCAACTCCCATATTATACCATACTTCAGTGTCACTCTTATTGTACTTCAGGGATCTCTCGAAACATTCCATCGATTCCTCATACATTCCCATGAAAGTGTAGGCAATGCCTTTATTATTCCATATAAGAGCAAGAGCTTCATCACTCCAGAGAACAGGATCCCTTGTTTCACATTCGAGTATGAGGTCAAAATACTCTATTTTTTCTTCCGGCTCCTCTGCATCAAAAGCCAGTTTGAACCATTCTTCAGGTGTATCGCTCTCCATCCCGCCAACCAGCCCCGAGATAAGATAAGAAGATAATAAATATGCAAATATCAGTATATTACTACCATTCCAATTTTGTTAATGCATATCAACATTATTAACTTATCGAATCTTTTCGGCAGCTTAATGTAGATTTGGTGAATAGTTGCATGGGCGGTATGCGATACCGGGTAAAAACAACATCTTACGCACCATCATTTATTTCCCGGCGCAGGAAAATAATTAAAGTGCCCCTAGGACTTCCTCATATCATCCACATGCATGACCTGATCAGCATCAATACCCACGAGACACATCCCTCTTTTATCCATGGCCCATATACTGCTCTTGCCGCCAAGGTCTGCAGGGATATCTTCCGATGGGAGGTTATTGATATCTATGCAGCATGAGCTTGATCCTATGTAACAGTCAGGATTCAGTTCCATTATACTGATAGCCTTCCGTAGAAATGAAAGCAGTTCATGGATATCTTCCCTGTCCCATTGAACAATCCTTGAACAGATTACGCGCAACAGGGTCTTAGCAACACCCGGGTTTGCCAGCATCTTGTTAGAAAGGCACAGGGAAGCATTCTCATACCTTACCTCATCATCAAGGCCACGAAAACAATATATGCCCTCATCAACCATCTTTGGCAGATCCAACGGATATTCAGATTCTAAGATAGCTTTCTTAACATCATCTGCCTCAAGATCATAGACATCAGCTATCCTTTTTATTGCCTTCTCTATCAATACACCGGTATCCATTGAACTACCTCAGTAGGACACTAAATTAATTGCCTTCTAACCCTGCCAGGTCTTCAGGAGTGTTTATGTTTATAAATGTATTTCTCCCTTTGTTAAATTCACCCAGATCCCTGGTTTCAGGGAACATGACATTCTCAAGTTTCAGCACGGGGGACATGGCAAACCTGTCCCCCTCAAGCAAGGACATCTCTATTGCATGCAGCATCGGGACTCTCTTATAGACACCATGTAAGGGTTCCTTTCTTCCGGAATCACTTACAGGAACCACTGCATTGTGGCTTTCTGCCAGTTCGAAAAGGCGCTCAATGACATCAGCATCGATGTAGGGCATATCACAGGCTACAACAAGCACATACTCTCCCGAAGCCTCCCTGAACCCTTCCAGCATTCCGGCAAGTGGTCCAGCATGTTGAATTGTATCAAGCACTGTTTTTCTTCCACTTACATATCCACCGAAATGCCTGAGCTGGGCCTCATCCCTGAAAGAGATTATGACCTCATCGCATACCCGGTCCAGAACCCGCAGGGTATTCTCTATGAAAGTGTTACCGTTTAAGAGAAGCAATGCTTTTTCCCTGCCTTCAAGCCTTGTTCCAAGACCTCCGGCCAGAAGTAATGAGGATCGTTTCATGAAAATGGTACCTCTATGCAAGCCCCCGCCTGCGCTCACTACGGTATTCGTCAAGTATTGACTTGAACTGCCGGTGCTCTTTCTCTTTAAGGCGCTCCTTTGCTCTTTCTTCCCACTTGCTTATGGCCTCGTCCAGCCTTGCAGGGTCGACCATTGCAAAGTCATCCACTCTTTGCACTTCCAGGCCTTTGATTACAGGCAGGTTGGAATCATAGAAATATTCAAGGGCGGCGTGCGGCATTTCCTCAGAGATTATAATTGCACGAATCTCTGATTCCGTGAACATTGAGGCGGTAACAGGGCCTCCTCCACTGGGGTTTTCAAGATACACAAGGTCGCCTTTTTTAAGCCCGTACATTTCTTTCGTATGCTGGATGGCTTCCTTTGCAAATGACTTGACGACCTTTACAGGCAGGCCCTCGCCTTTCATCTCTTTCTTATGGATCTGTTTAAGTCGCTTGGTATGGTAACGCTGATTCTTGAGGGACTGGCGGACACTGGCTAGCTCCTTTTTTAGTAGGTTTATTTCATTGTCGCGTATCTGCACCTCTTTTTCCCTGCGAACCTTAAGATAGCCGGAACCCTTCATTTTATTAATGCGATTTTCCAGTGTCTCAATGGACCTCTCTTTCTGCCCGGAATCATATTTAAGCTCGGCCACGTACTCTTTAAGCTGTTTGATCTGCGCATTTTTCTGGCTCAATTCCTCCCTGAGCCTGCTCAGCTGCATATCAGCATCCGTCACTTCGGCTTTTTCCGGTTCTGGCCCGGGCTCTTTCTTTACTTTAGGAGATGGCATCACTTTTTCAATGGCATCTTCTATGGAGGCACCATGAATCACATGGAACTTTATCGTATCAATATCAAGATACTTTGGAGCCTTTTTCTCGACCCGGGAAAAGACATTCTTGTAATTCTTATAAGTCGTAAGTGCAGCGGCTAGTGAATCCCTTTCATGGTCATTGGAATAGCCGAGGGGACGGGCCAGTGCTATCTTATCCTCTGCCCTCATCTCCCCGCCCGGAGTTCCCAGGACAGCATTAAAACTGCGGCGTATCTTCTCAACGGCTGCCGGTGTGGGGAAGACATCTGTTGCAACTACGGCAGGCTTTCCGTATTCAGCTATCAGTTTAACGACCTCATCATGGGATATCCCACGGGTGCTTCGCAGGAGCAGAAGTTCCCCTTCAAGGGAAAGTATAGCTATGCCCACAGTGGTTCCGGGATCTATCCCGACGATGGTATGCTTGCGGCCTTTTTTCTTTATTGGCAGGTACTTTATCTTGTCCCGTTCCACGCTCTTTACTGTTACCTGCACATCAGCGGTTGATGAAGGTTTGATGGGAACACGCTCCCTTTTTGCATTAACCGTGTACTCTGCCCTGACATAGCCGCCAAAACCCTCAGTGGTCTTGAGAGTATAAGTAAAACCGGTATCCCGAGAGAATCTGCGCAGTACATTCTCGATTTCCCTGCTCTTCTCTTTCACACCCCCATGTACTTTCCTTCTGTAGCGGTTCTGGCTCCAGCCGCCCCTCCCCAGAGAGCGGGCCCTGCTGACCTTTATCTTTGTGACATCTTCAAAAAGAGAGACTTCGCAACCCACGCCAAGACTTGTAAGCGTGGCACATGCTTCGGCTTCCTCAACCGGGTTGAACTGGTTGAAAGATATACCGTGTTCCTGGGCAAGGCGCAGCAGAGGTTTCTGGTGAATGCCGCCTGTGACCTGGACCAGTTTTGTGTTCTCAGGCAGCTTTCCAAGGAACTGCATCAGTTCATTCTTGTCAGCCGCCAGTTCGTAGATATTGTCCACCGCAATGTAGTCAGGACGGTCCTTCTGCACCATCCTGAGTATCTTATGCCTGCGCAGCATGGTATGATGCGTGACTTCGCCTTCATTGAGGATCGCAACTGCATACCTTGGCACATCCTGGGCCCGGGAGGAACCCTTTGCGATATCAATACCGTAAATGACCCCATTCTGCATATAATAGAACTTATGTTGACGATAGCATATAGTTATGACTCTTGGGTCTGCTTTATGTATTGCATGACATCATCCTGGTCCCGGTCTATGTTGTACTTACGCTTGAAGTATTTAATTACGTTAAGGACATCCCTGCCCAGCAGCTCATCTGCATGTGGATGGCTGTTCTCTACGTATTGAGGCCAGTCGATGATCTGCACCCCGCCGTCATATACAAAGATATTATATTCGCTTATATCGGAGTGGATGATACCTTTGCTGTAAGTGACCTTCAACTGATCGATGATCGCGTTCATGAACCATTCCGGCTCCTCGAGCTTTGTGCGATAGAGAAGGGAACCTGGCGCGACTTCCATGACAAGTGCATGGCGGTTGTTATCTATCAGTTTTGGCACGGCCACATCCGGATAGAGCTGGCGCATGATGTCGGCTTCCCTTTTTGCTGCAAGCCTGGCGGCATATATCCATGAGAAGTGCTCTTTGTCATCCAGATGGGAGCGCACCCTTTTCACACTCTTGAAACTGGTCCTGCCTTCCCTGTGGAACTTGATGATCACTCCCTGTGGCTCACCTATCCCGAGTTCGGGCTGTTTTATAGCTTCGATAACGACGGATTCCTTCCCAACACCGATCTCATCCCCGATGGCACTCACTGTTCCCCTCTTAACGAATGTGTTGAGGGCGAGCGCATCGTAGGCATCATAGTATATCTGGTATCCTTCATAGGGAACATTGGTTGCCACAACCATCTTTTTTCGCATTAACTGCCTTATCCTGTAATCCAGCATCGAGAAAGGAAGGCGCGTGAACTTGATCACTTCATCCATCGGCACCCACTCATAGTGCTTCATCCCAATCTCTATACCCTGCAGTATGCGCAGGTCCTTGCTGTCCAGTTCCTTAAATACTTTTATGACGTCGTCTATCATTTGGTGTGTAATTGCCGGGATGGTTTAGAATGTTTGTGGTTGGGTCGGCATATAACTAGCATTCGCCATGTAATACGTTTTAGAGGAAGTCTTTGTGGAGTAGACCATAAGCTATGCAAATCTCTCCCACGCCTCTTCCTCAACCCTCCTCATAACTTCCTTCAGCGGGATCCGGGACTTCTCCGCAACCTTGCGGCAGTCCTCGTATTCCGCTGACATGTGCAATATTTCCCCTGTCCGGTCCTGGGCTATCTTGACCGCGACCTCGAATACCTCTCCCCTGATGGATACATCGACCTTCTCCATCCTTCGGTCTGCTACATATCGATGCTTTGTGGGTATCACACGAACACCAAGAGTGCCGGTCTCCTTCATCAGAACCCTGGCTACATGGTCGCTGTCCTGCGGTTTTGTTATCACTTTGATGATATGCCCGGTCCTGCCTTTTTTCATGGTCGTGGGAGTGATGGTGACATCACGCGCGCCGGCTGACAGCAATCTCTCAAAAAGATTCCCGAGCACCTCGCCGGTCACATCGTCTACATTGGTTTCCAGCACCTCAATCGTGTCCCGGGACAGAGTGTCCTGCAAATCCATGAGTATCGAACGAAGCACATTGGGGTCCTCGGTATCCGCATCCCCGGCACCATAACCGATAGATACAACGCGTCCCCGGGGGATATTCTCGACAGGTTTTGAGAAATATGCCAGAAGGGCTGCACCTGTAGGGGTCAGAAGCTCCCTGTTTCCCAAACCATAAAAAAATAGCCCGCTGCTTTTGAGTATTTCCAGGGTTGCAGGCGCAGGAACTGCCATCCTTCCATGTGCAGCCTTCACTTTTCCCCCGCCGACATTTACCGCAGTGCACAACACTGCATCTGCAGCAATCTCATGAAAGGCAAAGCATGAGCCTATGACATCCGCAAGAGCGTCATTCTGTCCAACCTCATGGAAGTGCAGGTCTTGCAGAGGAAGCCCGTGAATCTTTGACTCGGCTTCCCCCATTATGGCAAACACGCCAAGAGCGCTCTGCTCAACCCCGGCAGGAAGTCCTGCGCTTTTAATGACATCAACAAGCTCGTAGTAATGCCTGTGGTGGGTTTCGCGGGGGGCATGGACCTTTACATCAACTGCCTCGATGCCGCGTTTGTTGACGCTTCCCACGGATACGGAAACATCCACTGCGGATTCTATGATTTCCCTGACCTTTTCCCTGTCCGCACCAAGCCCAATAAGGCTTGCAAGTATCATATCCCCGGCAGCGCCTGAGAATGGTTCGAATATAAGCGACCTCATGCTTTCACATCATTGTAATAATTGAATAGGGATATTGCTGGTAGTAATTTATACAGGAAGCAGCATTTCCAGAGTTAATCCCTGCTACGTGCCTTTGCAACCGTGTTTGCAATCCTTGCGGCAAAAGAGCCCGCCACAAACCCTGCATCGATATTCACCACAGAGAGAACAGAACATGATTGCAACATGGAGAGCAGGGCAGCTTCACCCTTTGCTCCGGCACCATAGCCGGTAGAAACGGGAACACCAATGACTGGTACATCCACCAGTCCGGAAACTACGGTTGGCAGAGTGCCTTCCCGCCGCCCTACGGTGGGCAGAGTGCCTCCCCGCCCGGCTGCCACAACTATGGCATCCGGCTTGCGGTCCTGCAACTTGATCATCTCGCCAACCAGCCTGTGGAAACCTGCAACGCCCACATCATATATGGCGATAGTCTCACATCCCATCTCATGGGCTACCATACGGGCCTCCTCAGCAACATCTATGTCAGCAGTCCCGGCGGTAATGATAGCTACAAGGCCTCCGGTTTTCGGAGAAGGCGTGCCGTCATGGACAACCGCTGCGGTCCTGTGCATACTCCATTCGATATTACCGGGATGGAACGAGGACTCAAGAGATTCCATGTGCTTTATTCCAAGACGGGTGATAAGCACTCTTCCTGTTGCAGCCACCTGTACCTTTGCTATCTCAACCACATCTTCAGGGTCCTTCCCTTCCGCAAGGATGGCTTCCATGATACCTGTGCGATGCCTGCGGAATATATCTACTTTTGCAATATCTGAAACCGGAACATAGCCCATGGAGCGTATATGCCCTTCCGCAACCTCTGGTTCCATCTCATTGTTCTTTATCTTACTAAGTATGTCCTTTAGTTCCATTTCATGCTCCCTGTTCTTTTTGCACGATCACGATAGAAAAGTATAATATGGATGAAATTCTGTTCCCATTATGGAAGGACCGCTTGGAAAAATATATAGTTTGCCGATTGCACTCCTGCTTATAATTGGCGCCTTACTGAGTGCATTTTTGTTCTACAGCATGATGAAATATGCAGAATCAGGCAGTCTGATAATGGTAATTCTGCTCGCGATTGCAATCTCTATAGTTGCACTGGTTATCGGACAGGCCATTAAGTTCCAGCAGTTCAAAAAGCTTTAAAGCAACTTACTTCATTCTGCTCCTTGCTTCTTCGACTTCATCGATGATTCCCGGATATTCCCTGAACATGTACAGGATGTCCATTGCAGCCACCAGGTCAACAACACCTATGGCAGCTATCACATCACCTTCATGTGCCCTTATAGGAACCACGACTACGGATTTTCCCTTATAGGTCCCTTCGGAAGGGACCGTCCTGATAAGAGTATTGGTCCGGAGGACTTCTTCAAGGACCGGACCCGTGTAATCTTTCTCAAGGACCACACCTCTCTCCATGCGGATGCCCTTGTAGTTCTTACTGCGGATGGTGACAGGTATCCCAAGCAGGGCATGTACCACCTGAGCTACAGGCTGCAGATCATCGGCAGTGGAGTCCGCGCATATCCTGAGACAATACTGATCATTCTCGTTGTTACAAACCATCTTGAACATCCCATATTATGATTTTAGAGCCATAAAGATATCTTCATCGCATCAGTTTAAGATCTGTTACATATTCCTGCGCTGAGATCGCTGCCACGGCCCCGTCAGCAACTGCCGTAACAACCTGCCAGAGAGGGCTCACACGGCAATCACCAGCTGCGTAGATGCCTTTTACAGATGTCTCCATTCTTTCATTTGTTACTATGAAGCCTTTTCCATTCTTATTCAGTTCAACTATTCCCGTATTAGGGTTGATGCCAACATATATGAAGACGCCTTCTACATTCTTTTCGATTCTCTCCTGGGTCTTCACATTTCTCATCATGACCTTCTCGACAGCATCCTCACCTGCAATCTCTTCAACAACCGTATCCCAGATGAATTCGATATTCTCTTTCATAAAAGCCCTTTGCTGCAGTACTTTACAGGCCCTCAGGCTGTCCCTCCTGTGAACAACATAGACCTTGCTTGCGATACCGGAAAGTATTAGGGCATCGGTGACAGCCGATTCACCCCCGCCTATAACGAGAACTTCCTGGTCTGCAAAGAAAGCAGCATCGCAGGTAGCGCAATATGAAACACCTTTGCCCAGAAGCTCTTTCTCTCCCGGGACACCGAGTAGTTGCGGATTTGCACCTGTAGCTATGATGACTGCAAGAGCATGAAGCTCCTCCTCGTGGGTGAAAACTATCTTTTTACCTGCCGCATCCTCTACCTTCCTGACATCGGCTTTCTTTATAGTGATCCCGTTAGCCAGCGCATGCTCCCTGAAGCGGGCCATAAGCTCCTTGCCGGAAGTTGAAACAAAACCAGGGTAGTTCTCGATCACATTTGCCACCGAGATCTGACCCGGGACTGCGGATTGCTCAAGCACCAGTGTTTCCAGACCATACCTTGCTGCGTATATTCCTGCAGCCAGTCCTGCAGGCCCTGCACCTACAATGATCAGGTCATACATGATCATAGCCATCAGACTATTATGACATTGCTTGCTTTTTCCCTGTCCGGGACCCCTACGAATACCACTTTGTCATCGATTATAGTTGTAGGGATAGAACGTATCTTGAACTTTTTTGCAAGTTCTTTACCCTCAGGCGTGTCCAGCTCAACTTCCTCATACTCAAAGTCATATTTATCCTTCAGTTCCCGCCAGAGATCCTTTGCACTCGGGCAGAAATGACACCATTCTGAATGAACAAGCGTTACCTTTACCAAAATATACCACTCCTGTTATGATTTGTTAGTAATCTGTTATTTATTCTATTATCTGAAAAGTATATCTAATTATTGACCCTTAATGCGCTCTCTTAGATTGGCTCCAAATTGACATCCATACTCGGCCCACATTTTTTGATCATACTTTTTTGTATATAAGGCATATTAAACTCAAAATAAAGAGAATATAAAGTAAAAAATAAATACAAAGACTAATGTTATATCAATTCGACTTATTCTAAAAAAAACAGGAGATACCAAATGCCACGCTATACAATGGAAGAATTCATAAAGACAACCGGCCAGAAGGACCTGGGGGAAGGAAAGTTCGAACTGGAGCGCGACAGACTGCTAGAGGTCAACCTTGATGGCAGAGTTTGGATAAAAAGAGGCGCCATGGTTGCATACCTGGGTAATGTAAAGTTCACTCGCGAGGGAGTGCTTGAACACGGACTTGGGAAATTTGTAAAAAAAGCCTTTACGGGAGAAGGGGTATCCCTTACAAAAGCCGAAGGTACAGGCAAAGTGTATCTGGCCGATACAGGAAAGAAGATATCCATTATCAACCTGAATAACGAGTCCATCTTTGTCAACGGTAATGACCTGCTTGCCTTTGAGGAGAGTGTCAGCTGGGATATCAAGCTTATGAAGAGAATGGCAAGCATGATGTCAGGGGGCCTTTTCAACGTCAAGCTGGAAGGAACGGGCATGGTGGCAATAACTACGCACTATGATCCCCTTACACTCAGAGTTACCAGTGACCAGCCGGTATATACCGACCCAAATGCTACAGTTGCCTGGTCAGGAAACCTTGTCCCCGAGCTCAAGACCGATATATCCCTCAAGACATTCGTCGGAAGGTCCAGTGGCGAGAGCGTACAGATGGCTTTCAGAGGAGAAGGATTTGTTGTAGTGCAGCCCTTTGAAGAGGTCATGTACGTCACGACAACAGCCTGAGACAGAGAGCGTAGAGAACATAATTCTGCAGGGTATATCCCTGCAAATCTTTGAGATTCTCTGCAATTTACCCTTTTGTGATGCAGTCATAATCCACATTGACCCTTGTCATCGGAGGGACATCACCCCATAAGCCCACATATTCTCCCTGTATCACTATCGCGCCTTTTATCCCGGGCGTACCACTTACAACACTAAAGGAAGCTTCGACAGCATCCCTCCCTACACCTGTCGCATTTCCCAGAGCTGTAGCTGCGGAGTCAGCCAGCGCAACATCGTCGGAAAAAACAACAGCAGCATCTGCCATTCCGAAACTTATGGATGGACCTACTGTGCCTGACGAGGTGCAGATGCCTGTGATGGCACCACTCTCCTTCAGGGTGAAACCAAGATGATTAAGCGGAGATTCTCCCGCATAGATGCCCACCACTACCGGGCGATCATTGATGATTGCGATATCTCCTCCGTTATCGACAATAGCAAAGGTGGCTCCCGCATCAACCATCGCTTCGACTGCAAAGGCAGAGATAGTGCCTGCCACAGCGCTCATAGGACCTATACCCATGGTACGGGCTGCATCTGCCATCCTTCTTATGATAAGAGGAGCTTCACCTTTTATGTAGTAGGGTTCAAGGCTCGTTCTGAAGTAAGGGTCAAAGGAGATGTATCTTTCAAGCTCACGTCTCTGACGGATGATCTGCTCTTTGGCTGCTTCTATGTGAGAGCGCTCATCCGCCTGGATGGTCACTATGGTTTCCTTCAACCTGTAATGTTCTTTCATGCGGGAAGAATTGTGGCTTCAGGCCTGGATCACTTGTTGTTCAGCAAAGTAAGGGCCCTGTGAGGACACATTTCAACACATGTACCGCACTGGATGCATTTTGCCTGGTCGACCTTAAGGCTGTAATCCTCATCCAGTGAGAATACCCTGGTCGGGCATACAGACATGCACGCACTGCATTCAACACATTCATCCTCGTTCCATTCGATAGGAGCGTCAAGCTTCGTGACACGCGCACCCCTGGATGTTAATGCCTGATACATCTCGTCGTAATGCTCTTCCAATACATCAGCAACAACCTCCCCATGGGAACGGTCAAAATGCGCCTGTGAGACGTTCAGGAGGACCCCCGTCTCGAGGATCGACTCTGCAATGATAGGCCTGCCGACAGTTTCACTTGAAATATTGATCTTGATCTTCATTTCAGTGCCTCCTTGCGAATAATTTACTTATGTCATCACTTGTGATGATTGCCACGACCTGGTTCATACTGTTGATCACAGGAAGAGCAGACACGCCGTGCTGGTCAAGACGCCTGGCAACAACAGCAACCTGCTCATCAGCCTGGGCAGTGATCACTTTGCGTGTCATGATGTCCTCCACAAGGTCAAACTTATCCAGGGAGACCGCTTTTGAAATATCCCAGGCTGTCACTATGCCGGCCAGGGTATTATCCTTATTGACCACAGGCAGGTGATTGAAAGCCGTCTCCATTATGATCTTTGCTGCTTTGTAGACACTTGCGTCCTTATCTATGGTCACTACAGTTGCAGACATGATATCAGACACAAAAGAAACACCTTCGGTCTCTTTCATTGGATGTGACAATGTATTTTCAGGCAGTCGTTCAACAGGCATACTAACAAAGAAGTCACCCCGGGAAATCCAGTCCTTAAGTTCAGAAGCTATTATCCGGGCCCTCTTAAAGCTTGAGAGTGACGAAGTTGCGACATCCCTGCCTTCAATCTCCACATGACCGGAACGCAATTCCTCGTATGTGACTTTGCGCAAAGCCGGGCGGTCACGGCTGGGGATAGAATAATCAAGGATATTGGTTGTGATATCTGCATCCTTTACAGCAGTAGCCTGCGCAACCCTTTCGTCAAGTACCGGTATGGGTATGCCCATTCCCACATAAAGGGAAGTGCCATACCCCGTGAAATTTGCAGCTCTTATGTATTCAGGGTCCATCTTCTTGAGATCGCCCTGCACCATTAGAGTACCAAACCTGCCTGCGGAAGCATGCTGAGTACCCTGCCCGACAACATATCCCTGAGCGCCACCCAGGAAGATGCGCGTACCGGTGCCGATGGTCAGATACTCAGGATCATTGGACAGAGGGGACAGGACACCTGCACCCGAATATGTGACATTGCCAAACCTTGGCAGCAGGGAGCCCATATAAGTATGGATCGTCTGTTTGGAACTATTTGTCGCTGCATTGTATTTCTGGTATGCATTACGGGGGTTGATCATTATTGCCTGGTTCATGTCCTCAAGAGTAAGGGAAGTATCAAGGACTTTACGTGGATAACAATCAGTTCCATGGGATATCGCATGCACGTCTACGGACTTGCCACGCAGCAGGTCCTCTATAACATGCGCGCCGCCATAGTCCATGCCCATGGATTCAGAGAGCTGCGTGGCACCCATGTATGCATCCACGGCTGCTACGCCCGTATATGCCTCAACGTCATTCATCCAGACCTTCTGCATTTTGATAGGAGGCTCAGAGTGGCCTAAATTGAACCAGACACCTGAGGAGCACATTGCTCCGAAGGTACCTGTAGTAACCACGTCCACTTCACGTGCCGCGCCTTCAGGACCGAGTTCCCCTACGATATTTACCATTTCCTCGGCGGTGACAACATTCACACTTCCATCCCTGATCTTAGCGTTTATTTCATGAATTGTTTTTTTGACCATGCGTTATACCTTCAGGATTATAAAAAATTAATAATTTTGTTTACTATAAATTACTTATGGTAATTTCAGCCGGACATTGTTTTCTCGATATTACTCAACAGAACAGCTTAGAAAACTGATTAGACTATCAGAACAAGTAGATGACATGGTAATCCTTAAAAAAAGATGTGCAAAAATAGAAGAATACAGAAAAGAAGCCACCTACAACATCAATCTATCCGGACTGGCCTCTGCTTCCCGAACTCTTTTTTATTCAATACTACTTCAAGCACTCCGTTCCTGTAAGTGGCTTTTGCACTGTCAGGATCCACACCCGTCGGGAGCTCGATATCCTCGGTATACTTCTGCTCTTTACCGGCTGCTTTAAGCTGCATGGAATTCTCTGTTGCAAGAAGTTCTATCTCTTCTTTCTCTATCCCGGGCAGTTCTGCAGTAACATATAAATTATCATCGATCTCACATACATCTATCAGTGGTTTCCTTTCATCCACACGGATCTGCTGCCTTCCAAAGCGGCTCTCATCAGGTGAAGGTACATTACCGAACTCATTTATCTCAGGTTCTTCACCCGGACGCTGCGAGATAGAAAAACCATAGACAAACGGCTGTTTTGAAAGATCATCCATGTCTACACCGAACCTTTCCATCATATGCTCTATGATATCTTCAATATCACTGAAGTCCTCATCATCCAGGATATCTTCAAAAAAACTTCGCCTCTTTCTTTTATCTGACATTGATAAACACCACTTTGATATTCGGAATGGTCTACAATAGACAATACACTCTAAATAGGTATGCATTCTTAACTATTTTGCTTTGATCGTCTGTCAATCAAAGCAGTGATGCCATAATATATAACTGTTTAAGCAAGCTATTAGCATAATGACATTGGGTTCCATGAACTCCACGGCCGGTCAAAAAGCACTATTTCCCCTGTATACAGTTACGTTCATCGGGACCCTGGGTTTTGGCATTATACTCACATTCCTTGTTTTTCTCGTGACAGACTATGGAGGTAATGCGCTTGTATATGGCCTGCTTGCCTCTACATATCCCGTATTCCAGCTTATCGGGGCCCCGGTGCTTGGCCAGTGGTCTGACATCTACGGAAGGAAGAAGGTTTTGCTTCTTAGCCAGTTAGGAACGGTGACTGCATGGATCATATTCCTTATAGCACTCTTTATCCCGGTCACTCCTTTGATACAGATCGAATCCAATCTCCTTGGTTCGTTCGTAATAACCCTTCCTTTAGCTGTTATCTTCTTTGCACGGGCACTCGACGGTCTTACAGGAGGTAATGTATCTGTTGCCAATGCTTATCTGGCAGACCTGACATCCGAGGAAGACAGGAACAAGAACTACGGGCAGATGTCAATGGCATCCAATCTTGGATATGTCATCGGTCCTGCACTTGCAGGCATTCTGGGAACAACGGTCTACGGAGAAACCCTCCCGGTCTTAGCAGCTTTGGTGATATCCGTTTTAGGAGCCCTGATCATTATAGTATACCTCCCGAATCCTCCTGTTTGTATCATTGAAGAGTACCCTGCTTCCAAGAGCATTGCAAAAGTACTTGGCCAGGAACACAAAGAATGTTACACGCCTGAAGCAGGAAAAAAGATCGCCCTTAAGGAAGTGTTCAGGCTCGAGAATGTTCCTTTCATGATACTGGTTTACTTTTTGATTTTCCTGGGATTCAACATATACTATACTGCATTCCCCATCTTTGCTGCTGTTGCTCTGGAATGGAGCCCGGCAGAGCTTGGAATATACTTTTCAGTAATAAGCGCCCTTATGGCTTTTGTCCAGGGGCCCGTACTGGCCAGACTTGCAACTAGGTACACAGAACCAATACTGATCGTTACCGGAGGCTTTATCCTTGGCATACAGTTCCTTCTGATAATACCCGGTAACATGTATCTGATATATCTTGCAGCACTTTTCTTTGCATTCGGTAACGGAGTGATGTGGCCCTGCATCCTCTCTATCCTCTCCAAGTTCGCAGGTAAGGTCTACCAGGGTTCAGTACAGGGTTTTGCCATGAGCGCCGGCAGCCTCGCAAGCATATTGGGACTTCTTGCAGGCGGATTGCTGTACACGCAATTAAGGACAACTGCATTCCTCATAGCTGCCCTGATAATCTTTTCTGTTGTTATTTTGTCTTTCAGGCTGATTGGAATGGATATGAAAGGAGATAAAGAAGAATAGGTTTTTCATTACAACAACAATGTTAAGAGCAAGAAGATTAGAAAGGGATATCAGAAAAAAGTAATTGTGGAGGCATTTAGATGGTAAATCTGAAAGAATTGTTTATGAAAGAGAATGTAGGAGGTCTTGACCTCATATTAAGGGCTCTTTTTGGGTCACTTGCGATATCTGCCCTGGCACTTGGCGTTGCAAAGCGCAGTAAATGGAAGTGGATACTGGCGCTTATAGGTTTCACCGGCATATTTTCATCCATCACACGCCACTGTACACCTTATGAGCTGCTTGGGATCAATACCGCACGTCCCGGAGAAAGCAATGAGAAGGGTTTAAGAGGAAGTCATAGGGCAATCGCTGAAGAAGACCAATTACAAGAAAATGAATGAGGTTGCAGACACATTCCGCAGGGGAAGGGATTATATAAGAACTATATGTTCGTCCTCTTCGTAGAGAGGGAGCGACACATGAACTTTCGTGCCAACTCCTTCTCTGCTCTCCACCCATATGTTTCCTTTATGCACGTCTACAATGTTCTTAGCAAGGTAGAGTCCCAGACCATTGCCCCCGTAGTTGCGGGTCATTGAACCATCTACCTGGTAGAATCTCTCGAATATCCGAGGTATCTGATTCTCAGGTATCCCTATCCCGTTATCTGATACCTCTACATGCATGATTCCACTTTCCTCGTAGGCACGAATACTTATGTGGCTCCTATAGGGTGAGAATTTGACCGCATTATCTATAAGGTAGACGAAGAGCTGTTTCAGCAGTTCGGCATTACCATATATGAAATGAAGACGTTTATAGTAATCAGTGTTAAGGATCATTCCTTTTTCTTCTACTTTAAATGACAGGCTCTTGACAGCATTTCCCATGACATCTGCCAGGCTTAAGGGAGAGAAGACATGTTGCTTTTTAAACTGGAAGGCATTCATGTGTAAGAGCGACTCTATCAGTCGATTCAGGCGCTCAGAGTTGGAGACTATCACCTTCAGCCCATGTTTCTGCTTTTCGTTCATATCGCCCAGCATGCCCTCATACATTATCTCACTGTACCCTTTTATGGAGATCAGGGGGGTCTTTAGCTCGTGGGTCACATTGGATACGAATTCGTCTTTCATCTTTTCAAGCGACTTCAGCTCCTCATAGGCCTTGGTGGTCTTTTCCAGGAGCTGTATGTTCTCGACCGTTATTCCGGCAAGCTTACCAACGCTTTCAAGCACATATGTATCATCCTCATTAAGCTTCAACTGCTTCTTCAGGGAAAACATAAAAAAGCCGGTCACTGCATTCCTTGCTACCATAGGGATAGCAATAACATTATCCAAGTCCAGCTCCGGGAAGATATCAGGTTTCACTTCAAGAACATGCGGTTTTTCGGTCTTCCTGGACAAAGTGCTTATTTCCATGATATCCACTATCAGAGGATGATCTAGAGGGATACTTGCAAGACCTTTTTTCAACCGGACAGGCATTTCAGCATCTGCAAACATTGAGGCTTTGTCAGAGTCCTGTTTTATCAGATGGATGAAACCGTAGTTCGCATTAAGATACGAAAGAAGTTCGTTCAGAACATTCTCTAAAAAATCGTGGACATCATGGGAGCTGGCGGATACAGATGCTGCAGAATGGAGAATAAGCAGTTCCCGGTCTTTTCTGCTCACTTTTCTCTCAGCATTCTGGCATTGTACCGTCAACTGGGAGAGAGTGATGCCTGAAAGCAGGAATACAATGACTAAAAAAGAGTGAAGATAAAGTTCCCTGCCTGGAAAATACGCAAGCAACTCAGAGAGAATGGTATCATTTATGAAAAGGAAGTCTATAAAAGGATCATGGGTCACAGCCAATAGGCAGAAAAATAAGATTATGCACAATGTAATACTTGTAAATAATAGGTTGTTTTTCATGGACCACCAATAACTGCCTGTAACCAATCGTTTCTGTATATACATGTAGGCACGAAGCACAAATATATAAAACTTCACACATAGAATGCTTATGAGTCCGCAAGAAGGATACACAAATTTAAAAGCAACATCAAATTGATTAAAGAGTAAACATGCATTGTCAATATAAATTATGCTTCTCTGGCAAAAGTAAGCTTAACACTTACTCAATGCTTAAGTTTTTAAGCAGTTATACGTATGTAGGTTGCGCGCCTGGAAGACCAGGCAGATTAAAAGTCAGTATTATGCATATGTTGGAGACAATTATAAAATGTATGGCTGCAGTTCTACTATAAAACTGTACATATGTGTCATAATATCATAGTCGAACAATCACATTGATCCATGGAGCAAATATCATGAGAATATTAGTCAGCGACCCATTATCTGAACAGGGATTGGCAATACTCGGTCAGCAATTCACAGTGGACGTATTAACCAAACTTTCCGAAGAAGAACTCATAGAGAAGATACCTGATTACGATGCCCTTGTCATCCGTAGCGGGACTCAGGTCACAAGGAAAGTGATAGAAGCGGCCGATAAAATGAAGATAATAGGCAGAGCCGGCGTGGGCGTGGATAATGTTGATGTTGAGGCTGCCACTGAGAAAGGGATCATTGTCACTAATGCGCCTGAAGGCAATATGCTGTCCGCTGCCGAACACACTATTGCAATGATGATGGGACTTGCAAGGAATATACCACAGGCCAATGCCTCCCTTAAATCCAAAAAATGGGAGCGCAACAAATTCATGGGTGTCGAGGTCAACGGCAAGATCCTGGGAGTCATCGGCCTTGGACGCATCGGAGCTGAAGTTGCGAAGAGAGCGCAGGGACTTAATATGGATATTCTTGCATATGACCCGTTCATTTCAGAGGAGAAGGCAAATGAACTGGGAGTCAGGCTCATGTCAGTGCATGAGATAGTAAAGGAAGCAGACTTTATCACCGTGCACACCCCGCTCACAAAAGAGACAAGGAACATCATCGACACGAGAGAATTCGAGATGATGAAGAGCAATGTAAGGATCATCAACTGCGCCCGCGGAGGTATTATCAATGAGGAAGCACTTGCACAAGCCCTTAAGTTGGGCAGGATAGCTGGTGCCGCAGTGGATGTGTTCGTGAACGAGCCGCCTTTTGACAGCCCTATGCTCGAATGCGATAATCTCATAGCAACCCCTCACTTAGGTGCATCCACGGAAGAAGCACAGGTCAATGTAGCAGTATCAGTTGCAGAAGAGATCGTAGCTGTACTGAATGGCGGTGTTTCCAAGAATGCGATCAATATACCATCTGTCAAGCCTGAGGTCATGTCCGTGCTTGCACCGTACATCCAGCTTGCTGAGACGATGAGCAAAGCCTGCGCACAGTTACTTGGAAAGAACTATGAGAAGATCGAGATCTCATACCAGGGAGACATCGCGGGGAAAGACACAAGGCCTATTACCGTCGCTGCCGTGAAAGGCATGCTGCAGGTAGCTCTTGGGTCAGCCGTCAACTATGTCAACGCAAACAGCCTTGCAAAATCCAGAAAGGTAGAGGTCATCGAGAGCAAATCACAGACTTCGGATGAATACGCCTCCATTGTCAAGATAAGGATCACAAAGGGTAATGAGAGCCAGTCCATTACAGGTACGGTCATTGGCAACGCTGCCAAGATAATCGGGATCAATGGCGAGAACGTCGACCTGGCACCAGCCGGATACATAATTGTGGCAACTCACATCAATAAGCCCAATGTGATAGGACCCTGCTGTATCGTACTGGGAAAGAATAACATCAATATTTCAGGTATGCAGGTTGGCAGAGTGCCAATCGGAGAAGTAACTATTATGGCATTGAATGTAGATTCCGAAGTCCCTGAGCCCATCCTTAAGGAGATGAGGGCCGTTGAAGGGATCATTGATGCCAAGCTTATTAAACTCTGAGTTACAAAATGAAAGTGGCGGAAGACGATCAGCCAATGATGAGGAAGCGAATATATCACCGGTTCCCCCACAGGGAAGTGGAATTCGAACAAAAGTACCGTTACCATTCGGACTTACCTTTTTTTACGAGGGTAATGGCTAACATGGATGGAAAGTTCGGTATGTTCGTTACCGAATCTATCACCCAGAGAGGACACCGTATACAGGCCAAACGTGAGATACGTGTGGAGATCGTTACCAATGGTGTCGACTTTGGGCCACTGAACTATGATAACGTCGATGAGATCGTAGAGAGCATCGAGAAGGAAGGGATCCTGGATTTCAGGGTCCATTTGCACTATAGCTACCTTGACGGAAAATACAACCGAGTGGCTTTCAGGGGTGATGTGTACCTTGTGCGCGCCATTCTTGAGAATGAGCTTCTTGTGCTTCAGATCAACCATATCGACGGCCAGAAAAGGACCGAGTGCGGCAGGGTTGCAGACACTATTATTGATGAACTCAGACGTGGATCATAATGGATGATGAACTGAAGCTTGTTGTTGCCACCCCTTTTAAGAAAAAGGCGGCAACATCACTTTCTATAAAGGATTTTGAATTTGCTCTATCCTTTGATCTAAAATGGATGGCTCCCCCCTTAGCTTCAAAAGCAAGGGACAAAGCAATAAGTTCCGGGCTTTTAAGGCTTGAGGACAACAGGCTTATACCCACCTTTGATGTTGCGCATACTGAACTGCCGAATGGGTTCAAGCCTTCAGGTAGCCTTTTTGCAGAAAAGATGCTTCTGGAAGAATTAATATCCATGATAGCCACAAAGGCAGGCAAGAGTGAAAAGGAAGCAGCAGCCCTTATAAATGGCACGCAAGAGCAACTCGGAGACCTTGTGGAAATCGAAGTTGCCGGCCTCATCGCCGCAAAAGAAGCGGGATGCGATACAGGCGACATTTATGGCAAGGTATATGCAAGAGTATTCCATAGATAAAGCACATAACATTTATGTACTAGTAATGTTATTGAAAGGACGAATCTATGCAATATGGATTCATCATGTTCTTACTTTATTGGCACCTGATGGATGTTCGAACGCATATTGATGCGTGAGTGAGACATAATCTTGCGGAGGAACATTATGAGCAAGAGTACACGAGCTAAAATCACTAGAAAGACAAACCCAAGGATCCCGCAACTGATCAATGATCTGAAGCAGGGCTCCCGTGATAACGAGGTCATGGTCTGGAGAGACATAGCCAAGAGGCTTGAAGCACCCAGGCAGAACTATGCTGAGGTAAACCTTAGTAAGATCAGCAGGTATGCACAGGACAATGAGACAGTCCTCATACCAGGTAAAGTACTTGGCTCCGGCCTTATAGGCAAGGCAGTGAATGTGGCAGCATTAAGCTTCAGCACTACTGCGAAGGACAAGATCACCGGTCTTGGTGGAAAGTGCATGACCATAGAACAGCTCCTTGCAGAGAATCCCAAGGGCTCCGGAGTAAGGATTTTACAGTAGGTGACCAGGATGACAGTTATAGATGCAGAAGGGCTCATTATGGGAAGGCTTGCCAGTGTTGTTGCAAAGAAGCTACTCACAGGCGAGGAAATAGACATAGTGAATGCAGAGAAGGCAGTCATATCCGGTTCCAAGGCAACCACCTTGAAGGAATATGACGAGACACTCACCAGAGGTTCAAGGGAATTCGGGCCTCATTTCCCGAAAAGGCCTGACAGGATATTGAAGAGGACGATCAGGGGAATGATTCCACATAAGCGCATGAGAGGACGAGATGCAATGGGGCGTCTGAAGGTATATGTAGGAGTTCCAATCGAGTTAAGGGGCGCAGAGATCACCAAGGTTGCAGATGCAGATATGAACCGCCTTAGCTCTAACAAATACCTGACTCTCGGAGATGTCAGCACTAAACTGGGTTCAAAGTTCTGAGGAGATTAAAATGACTACTACTAATAAGGTTGTAACTTCATCCGGGAAGAAGAAGACAGCAATCGCCCGTGCGACTGTGAAGAAGGGGACAGGCAGGGTGCGCATCAACAAGAAGCCACTCGAGATCTACGACCCCGAGTTTATAAAACTGAAGATCGATGAAGCAGTCCTCCTTGCGGGAGAGGCTGTAAACAGCATTGACATCGACGTCACCGTTAACGGAGGCGGCATCATGGGTCAGGCAAGCGCGGTCAGGACAGCTATCGCAAGAGGCATCGTAGACTGGACCAACGACACTGAGCTCCGTGACGCATACATGGCATACGACCGTAACCTCCTGGTCAACGATTCCAGACAGAAGGAAACCAAGAAGTTCGGCGGACCTGGTGCACGTTCCAGATATCAGAAATCATACAGGTAAGCGCAATGATTCCAGTTCGGTGTTTCACTTGTGGGAAAGTTGTTTCCAGCTGCTGGGAAGACTACAAGAGGCGTGTGAACGAAGGCGAAGACGCCGCCAAGGTACTTGATAGCCTTGGCGTTACACGCTACTGTTGCCGCAGAATGATACTTTCTCATGTGGAACTTGTAGACGTATTAGCTCCATACCAGTAAAGGGACCGTAGGGTAGCCTGGTCCATCCTTCGGCGTTCGGGACATGGTATATCCATGCGAACTACGCCGGAACCTGAGTTCAAATCTCAGCGGTCCCATATACCCTTCCGGTTAATACCGAGAAGAATGCTGGCATAGGTAGACGACCACTTTCGGAGGGATTCCGAATACACTCATTTCAAGATAATGCATAAAACCATAGTACGTGTTCGTTAAAGAGTGCTGCTTTAATACCAATAGAAGCAACTATGGCCAGGCTATTTTATTGTTATTGTAATATAGGGAATTTTACGTTAGGTGATCTATTGAACACAGAACATTATACAAGATATGAGAAAGCAAGGATCATTGGAGCAAGGTCACTGCAGATATCAATGGGAGCACCAGTGCTCATAGATGACCCGAGTACAAATTCATTATATCTTGCTAAAAGGGAATTCGAACTGGGAGCTACTCCCATCACTGTAAAGAGAAAAAAGTAGATTATAATAATCAAGGTGATTGAATGGATACAACTGAAGATATTAAGTTCACTGAGAATGAAAAAGTAGAAACGACTGAAAACAGCGAGGAGCAGAAATCAACATCACTGGTCCCCATAGATGAGTATCTTGCAGCCGGAGTGCACATTGGTACCCAGCAAAAGACCGAGAACATGATGAAATTCGTGTACCGCGTCAGGACTGACGGACTGTATGTGCTGGATATCCAGGCAACAGACGAAAGAATAAAGATGGCTGCAAACTTCCTGTCCAAATACGACCCTTCAAGGATACTTGTGGTATCAGCCAGGCAATACGGGCAATTCCCTGCAAAGATGTTCGCAAAAGCCATCGGTGCAAGGTCAATGGTTGGAAGGTTCATCCCCGGAACCCTCACAAATCCGACAGTGGAACATTTCTTCGAGCCTGATGTGATCATAGTCACAGACCCTACCGGCGATGCACAGGTAATTAAGGAAGCAGTAGACATTAACATACCAGTAGTTGCACTCTGCGACACCAACAACATGACATCTGATGTGGACCTTGTGATCCCTACCAACAACAAAGGAAGAAAGGCGCTGTCACTCGTCTACTGGCTCATGGCAAGAGAGATATCAAAAGCCAATGGATCAGTTTTCAATTACGAGCTTGAAAGCTTTGAGGCAGGTGTCTGAGTACTTATCCGTATGAGCATACTACAAATAGAAAAAACCCGTATTAGCATAGGGTGATTAGTAGTATGAGACAGACAACTGTTGCAGGCCAGTTCTATCCGAGGGGTCCAAAAGATCTGAAGAAGGAACTGAGCCGATGCTTTAAGGACATCGAAATCAAACCAAGGAACATAATAGGCGCAGTAGTGCCTCATGCCGGATACGTCTATTCGGGAGAGGTCGCAGCCCATGCTTATGCCCTGCTTCCTAAAGCAGACACCTATGTGTTCTTTGGCCCGAACCATACCGGTTACGGATCTGCGGTAGCTCTCTCCCAGGATACATGGGTCACACCCCTTGGCGTGGTCGATACAGACAGGGAACTTGGAAAGCTTCTTGCCGGAAGCATAGTGGACTATGACGAGGTGGCCCATCGGTTCGAACATTCCATCGAAGTGCAGATACCTTTTCTTCAGCATCGGTTTGCAGAAGGTTTTAAGATACTTCCTGTCTGCATGGGACTTCAGGATGAAGAAACAGCTGTAGAGATAGGGGTTGAAGTTGCACGTGCAGCCAGAGCATCGGGAAAAAAGGTAATATTCATAGCGTCCAGTGACTTCACACATTATCAATCAGAGGAGAAAGCATCCGATAACGATCATTATCTCATTGACCCCGTTATCATGATAGACATTCCTGAATTCTATCGGAGAAGAGAGGAAAGGAATATCACAGCCTGCGGGTTTGGTCCGATAGCAGCTACTATGGCAGCAGCAGGAGAGTATGGGGCCGCCAAGGCAAGCCTCCTGAAGTATGCGACAAGCGGCGATGTAACTGGCGATCGCTCGCAGGTTGTGGGATATGCTGCAATAGTCTTTGAATGAAACATAGAAACACACATAATCAACATTTGCTTACAGGAGTTTCAGATGATAACATGTTCTGCACCAGGGAAGATTTACCTTTTTGGAGAGCATGCAGTTGTTTACGGGCAGAGCGCAATCTGCTGTGCGATAGATATTCGCACCCGGGTGCAGGCAGAGAGATGTGACTCCATCGTCATTGAATCAGTGCTTGGCAGGACAGGCATCGATTATGACATCCACCCTTATGTTTCAAAGGTAATAGAGAAGATGCAGGACCACGCAGACATAAGGGGAGTTAAGATAAGGATCGATTCAAACCTCCCTGTTGGCTCCGGCCTGGGATCATCAGCTGCTGTTACGGTTGCAGCGATCCAGGCATTGAACCATGTGTTCAACTGCAACCTTCAACTTGAAGAGATCGCAACTATTGGGCATGGGATAGAAAAAGAGGTCCAGGGTAATGCCAGTCCCACGGATACCTATGTCAGCACCATGGGAGGCGTCGTCATGATACCCCAGCGCAGGAAACTGCAGGCCCTGGAATGTACAATCGTTATCGGCAATACAGGCCGGTTCTCATCGACCCGGGAACTGGTAGCAAGTGTCGCAAGACTGAAAATTGAATTCCCCGATATCATTGATCCCATACTTACAAACATAGGAACCATGTCCCTTATCGCTGAAGAGTACGTCAGCAGAAAAGAATATGCAACCCTCGGCAAGCTCATGAATGTGAACCACGGCCTTCTGGATGCTATTGGCGTGAGCAGTGCTGAACTCTCGGCACTTGTATATGCTGCACGCAGCAATGGCGCTTTGGCCGCCAAGATAACAGGGGCTGGTGGCGGAGGATGCATGGTCGCACTTTCTGACGAGCCGGGAGCACAGAGAATAGCAAAAGCCATCAGTGATTCAGGAGCTGAGGCCATTATTACAAGGAACACGCATGAAGGTGTCCGGCTGGAGACACAGAAATGAAAAAGACAAGTCACCAAAGCATCACTGTACTGAAGATAGGTGGAAGTGTCATCACAGATAAAAGCACGGATGAAGGCACTGCCAGGGTAGAAGAAATCAGGCGTATTGCCAGTGAGATCGCCCTGTCGGATACACGACTTGTGATCGTACACGGTGCAGGCTCTTTCGGCCACCCCCAGGCAAAGCGCTATGGACTTACGGGTAAATTTGACCCTCTTGGCTCGATAATAACCCATGTTTCCGTCAAAGAGCTGAACAGGATAGTTGTCGATGCCCTTAATGATGCTGGTGTGAAAGCTGTGGGAGTACATCCCATGAACTCCATTGTTTGCGACAATGGCAGGATAAAGGAAATGTTCCTTGAACAAATACACATAATGCTTGATAACGGCTTTGTACCGGTATTGCATGGTGATGTAGTAATGGATGCGGCACTTGGGACCTGCGTCCTCTCAGGTGACCGGATAGTACCCTACCTTGCATCAGAACTGGGTGCAGGGCGCATCGGGATAGGAAGCGCCGAGAACGGAGTGCTTGACGGGAACGGCAACACGATAAAGATTATCAGTGCTACCAATTTTGAACATATCAAACAGTTCATAGGTGGTTCTGCAAATACTGATGTGACCGGAGGCATGCTGGGAAAGGTACTTGAGCTTCTAGAACTTAGTGATACATCAGATATAACTTCATATATATTCAACGCAGGTAATGCAGGAAATATCGCAGGCTTCCTCCAGGGAGAGAACATTGGCACTGCTATCTCAAAAACAGAATATTCGGGAGCAGGATTATGAGCACTTCCCAGAGAAAGATAGAACACCTCCAGTTATGTGCGGCAAGCCCGGTGGAGTCAAGGAAAATAAAAGCCGGATTTGAAGATATCATGCTCGTTCACCGGGCGCTCCCGGAGATGGGAATGGATGACATTGACCTTTCCGCAGAGTTCCTTGGAAGGAAAATGAATGCACCATTCATGATAGCTTCCATTACCGGAGGCCATCCTGACACAATACCCATCAATGCCGCACTCGCACGGGCTGCAGAATATCTGGGCATTGGAATCGGAGTCGGCAGCCAGAGAGCTGCTATTGAGGATCCTTCACAGGAAGCTTCTTTCAGGGTGGTCAGGGATGAGGCACCGGATGCTTTTGTATATGGCAATATAGGTGCCGCGCAGATCAAGCAGTACGGTATTGAAGGCCTAGAAAAGATAATAGAGATGATAGATGCCGATGCCATGGCAATACACCTGAACTTCCTGCAGGAGGCTATACAGCCGGAAGGCGATAAGAACGCATCCGGTGCACTTGAGAGCATCCGGGAGATATGCTCGCTTAAGATTCCCATTATCGTTAAAGAAACAGGTGCCGGTATTTCACACGAAGATGCCCTGCTACTGAAGAAGGCAGGCGTCTCAGCCATAGATGTAGGAGGTGTCGGTGGGACCAGCTGGTCAGGTGTGGAAGTATACCGTGCCAGGTCAAGAGAGGACATGCGCTCCGAACTGATCGGGGAATTGTTCTGGGATTTCGGAATACCCACCGTACCCAGTATAATAGAGTGCAGTGTGTCCCTGCCGGTTATTGCAACCGGCGGTATAAGGTCTGG
The DNA here is from genome assembly GCA_000306725.1 of Methanolobus psychrophilus R15. Classification (GTDB taxonomy): domain Archaea; phylum Halobacteriota; class Methanosarcinia; order Methanosarcinales; family Methanosarcinaceae; genus Methanolobus; species Methanolobus psychrophilus. The sequence goes on from CP003083.1 coordinate 875,661, forward strand.
ATTGGATATCGCTAAATCGATTGCCATGGGCGCCTCTGTGGCAAGTGCTGCGTTGCCGTTCGTAGCACCTGCAATGAAAGGAGAAGAAGAGGTTATTGAAAGCATCTCACTCATGATCGATGAGCTTAAGGTGGCAATGTTCCTTTGTGGTTGCAGGGATGTGAAAAAGCTGCACTCTGCACCAGCGATAGTAACCGGCTGGACCAGAGAGTACATAGAGCTGCGCGGTTTTGACGCAAAAGAACTCGCACTCAGATCTGAGAGCAGTGAGCTTCAGATCGTTTGACTGTCATTTAGTATAGCATGATACATAGATGCAAAATTGAATTTATAGAAATAACAGAGGATAATATATGACTGAAATAGGTATAATAGCAGTTGGCGGATACAACGAAATGGGCCGCAACATGACTGCGATCAGAGTAAACGAGGATATAATAATCATCGATATGGGCATTCGCCTGGACAGGGTCCAGATCCATGAGGACGTAGACACCGACAGGATGCACTCACTTGAACTGATAGAAATGGGAGCGATACCTGACGACACGATAATGAATGAGGTCAACGGTAATGTGCGTGCCATAGTCTGCACACACGGTCACCTAGACCACATTGGCGCTATCCCCAAGCTTGCGCACCGCTACGCAGCACCAATAATCGCAACCCCTTATACTACTGCTTTGATAAAGCACCAGATAGATTCCGAGAGGAAGTTCGGTGTAAAGAACAATATCGTTGCACTGAAGGCAGGGGAAACCCTTGAGATCACAAAGGATATCACAATCGAGTTCATCAACACGCAGCACAGCATCATAGATACGGTCTTTGTAGCCATACACACGCCAAGCGGTGCTGTTGTATACGCATGTGACTTCAAGTTTGACAGGACACCCACCCTGGGAGAGGTACCCGACTTTGACAGGCTAAAAGAGCTTGGGAAAGAAGGAGTCATTGCACTCATCACTGAGAGCACCAATGCAGGCAGGAATGGAAAGACACCTTCTGAACTTATAGCACACATGATGCTCAAGGACGTCCTGCTCGGTACGGAAGAATCTGCTGTCGGTATGATAGTAACCACCTTTGCATCACACATAGCACGCGTGAATTCTATTGTGCAGTTCGCGCAAGAGATGGGAAGGATACCCGTGCTCCTTGGAAGGTCCATGGAAAGGTATGTAGGTACTGCATATCAGCTTGGATACATTGACCTTCCCGAAAACGTGGAGATATATGGATCACGCCGCGACATCGACAATGCACTGAAAAAGATAATGGAAGCAGGCAAGGACAAGTACCTGCCAGTCATGACCGGGCACCAGGGTGAACCCGGAGCTGTCCTTGGCAGGATAGCTAATGGTGAGACTCCGTTCAAGGTAGAGACCGGAGATAGGATCATATTCTCAGCAAATGTGATACCAAACCCAATGACACAGGCAAACCGCTATGCACTTGAGACAAAGCTAAAGATGAAAGGGGCAAGGATATATGATAATGTACACGTTTCCGGACACGCATACCGGGAAGATCACTGGGAACTGCTCAGGATGCTGAAACCAGAACATGTAATTCCGGCACACGGAACCATACAGATGCACAGCGAATATATCCAGATGGCTGAAGATGCAGGTTATTCACTCGGCGATACTCTGCACCTGTTGAGGAATGGAGAAGAACTCTATATCGAAGAAGATTAAGAGTTAAGACTTAAGGAAAAACAGTGTGATAAACTATGGATCTGATAGGAGAGATAAAAAAGAGGTCTGTCCGCGTCGATAAGGGTATTGAGGACTATCTCCCGGTGTCCAGGCCGACAGAACTTTATAAAGCAGCCCGCTACCTGCCGGATGCCGGCGGGAAAAGACTCAGGCCCGCCATTGTGATCTTGGCAGCAGAGGCTGTGGGCTGTGAGCCTGAAAAGGTTCTTCCTGCTGCTGTTGCCGTAGAGCTCGTGCATAATTTCACACTTGTCCATGATGACATCATGGACAGGGATGACATACGCAGAGGAATGCCCGCCGTCCATGTAAAATGGGGAGAGGCAGGCGCGATCCTGGCAGGCGATACCCTCTACTCAAAAGCCTTTGAGATAATGACATGTGCCAATGGCACCCCTGAGAACCTTCTAAAGTGCGTCGATATACTGTCCAAGACATGCAGGGACATCTGTGAAGGCCAATGGATGGATATCGAGTTCGAAGACCGCACGGATGTCACCGAGGAAGAATACCTTGACATGATAGAGAAAAAGACAGGTGTGCTCTATGCTGCCGCATGCAAGATAGGAGCCATACTTGGTGGCGCATCCAATGAAACAGCAGACACTTTTTATGAGTTTGGCCGGCTCATAGGCATTGCTTTCCAGATCTATGATGATGTCATTGATATGATCACTCCTGAAGAGGTACTTGGCAAGGTCAGAGGAAGCGACCTCATGGAAGGTAAAAAGACACTCATAGCCATTCATGCACTGAACAATGGTGTCGAAATGGATATATTCGGCAAGGGAGAGGCCAGCATAGAAGAGATAAATGATGCTGTCCGCCTCCTGGAAGATGCCGGCTCGATAAACTACGCAAGGGATCTTGCAGTGTCACATATTGCAAAAGGCAAAGGGCTCCTTGATATTCTTGAGGATAGCGAGTCAAAAGATATACTTCTTGCAATCGCCGATTACATGATCCAGAGAACACATTAACTTTTTTGATGAAGGGTTTTGCCCTTCCTTTTTTATTTCAGATTGAGATTTATATTTGCCTGCTGTAGCTACTGATTACTATTATAGCTGCAGGATTCAGTAAATCTGCATAGATCAATAGATAGTACGAGGTAAAAAAAGAGATACGGGACGTCACTGCCCGTATGTTACTGAAGGGATCTGCCTTCTTCCTCGAGAACTGCCTGTGCTGCAGCAAGCCGGGCGATGGGCACACGGAATGGCGAGCAGCTCACATAATCAAGCCCGGCCCTGTACCCAAACTTTACGGAACTTGGCTCTCCCCCGTGTTCACCGCATATGCCAATCTTAAGATCCGGCCTTGTAGAACGGCCTTTTTCGATACCTATTCTCACAAGTTCACCAACACCTTCCTGGTCAAGGACAGCGAATGGGTCATTCCCCAGGATACTATCGGCGACATAGCATGGAAGGAACTTGCCTGCATCATCCCTGCTGAAACCAAAGGTTGTCTGGGTCAGGTCATTGGTACCGAAGGAAAAGAACTCAGCCTCACGGGCTATCTGGTCTGCCGTCAGGGCTGCTCTGGGGAGCTCTATCATTGTACCTATCATGTAATCCATCTTTACTTTCTTTTCAGCCAGCACGGATTCAATGACATTAATCACATGCTTTTTCACTGCTTTAAGCTCGTTCACGTGACATATAAGAGGGATCATTATCTCAGGCACGACATCCATGCCTTCAGTCTTAAGCTGGCAGGCAGCCTCGACGATAGCCTGCACTTGCATGTCGTATATCTCCGGATAGGTTATGCCAAGACGGCATCCCCGGTGGCCGAGCATGGGATTGATCTCTGTCAAAGACTCGACACGCTCCATGATAACCTTTAAGACTGTAAGTTCGTCAGCATTGCTTGCAAGTCTCTCAGCTTCGAGAAGACGGAACTTTTCTGCCAGTTCCTCGTGCTTTGGCAGGAACTCGTGAAGTGGCGGGTCAAGCAGACGTATGGTCACAGGATATCCTTGCATGGCGCGGAAGATACCGATGAAGTCCTCCCTTTGCATAGGCAACAGCTTGCTGAGAGCCTCTTTCCGGGCATATTCATCTTCCGCCAGGATCATTTCCCTGACGACAGGTATCCTGTCATCACCAAAGAACATGTGCTCTGTCCTGCACAGTCCAATTCCCTCTGCACCAAAGTCCCTTGCTACAGCCGCATCGTGAGGAGTATCGGCATTTGTCCTAACGCTCATCTTCCTTACTTCATCAGCCCAGGAAAGCAGGATCTTGAGTTCTTTACTGACCCCTGGTATGACGAGCGAGACTTTTCCAAGGATCACTGATCCCGCTGCTCCATCGATAGATATGTAGTCGCCTTCCTTTATACGAAGGTCATTAACAGTGAACACTTTTTCATGAATATCAATACTTATAGCTCCGCAACCTGCTACACAGGGCTTGCCCATTCCCCTGGCAACTACAGCGGCGTGAGAGGTCATCCCTCCGCGCACTGTAAGTATACCCTGGGCAGCATCCATGCCTCCTATGTCTTCAGGTGATGTCTCTGCCCTGACAAGGATCACTTTCTTGTTGAGCGCAGCCATCTCCTCGGCATGCTCGGCTGTGAAGACAACTTTCCCCACAGCTGCGCCTGGTGATGCAGGCAGCCCGGTTGCGATGACCTCATACTTTGCACTTGAGTCTATCGTCGGGTGCAGTAATTGGTCTATCTGCTCCGGCCTGACCCTCATAAGTGCTGTCTTCTTATCTATCAGGTCCTCGGTGACCATATCAACAGCAATATTCAGGGCAGCTGCTGCAGTACGTTTACCATTCCTGGTCTGCAGCATGTAGAGCTTGCCTTCCTGGATAGTGAACTCGATGTCCTGCATATCCCTGAAGTGTTTCTCAAGCTTCTGGCAAATGTCCACAAGCTGTGCATAGGCTCCGGGCATTTTCTGTGCAAGGGTCGTGATGGTCAGAGGAGTCCTGATACCCGCTACTACATCCTCGCCCTGTGCATTCATAAGATACTCGCCAAAGAACTCCTTCTTACCGGTTGCAGGGTCCCTTGTGAAAGCAACACCTGTGCCCGATGTCTCACCCATGTTACCGTAGACCATTGTCTGCACGTTGACGGCAGTACCCCAGTCCATCGGGATGTTGTTGAGTTTCCTGTACCTGATAGCACGTTGGTTGTTCCATGAATTGAAAACAGCCTCAATGGACATTTGGAGCTGTTTACGCGGATCCTGAGGGAATTCAGAGCCGGTCTTCTTCTTTATAATTTCTTTGAACGTTTCAGCCAGCTGTTTTAGGGCACCTGCATTAAGCTGTGTATCCTGCTTGACACCAAGCTCATTTTTCTTGGCCTCTATGGCAGATTCGAAATACTCGTGCTTTATATCCAGTACCACATCCCCGAACATCATCAGGAACCTGCGGTAACTGTCATAGGCAAATCTTTCATTACCGGTCTTTTTTGCAAGACCTGCAACAGACACATCATTCAGGCCCAGGTTCAGGACAGTGTCCATCATACCGGGCATGGAAACACGTGCACCCGACCTGACCGAAAGCAGGAGAGGATCCTTCAGATCCCCAAATTTCTTGCCATTCACCTTTTCGAGTTTCTCGATAGCAGCGTCTATCTGATCAAGAATGCCGTCAGGGTATGACCCATTCTCAAGATAGAGCACACAAACTTCAGTTGTGATAGTGAACCCAGGCGGAACCGGTATTCCCAGATTGGCCATTTCTGCAAGGTTGGCACCTTTGCCACCCAGCAGGTCTTTCATGCTGTTTTTACCTTCAGTTTCTTCTTTCCCGAAAAAGTATACGAATTTTCTATCTGCCACCAGATTTCCTCCACGCATAAAATAGATGATGGTAGTTTAAGTATAAAATCATTATAGAGATGTTATAAAGTGACAATAAAGTCGTGCCAAAATAGTTCTGTTATAACTTTAAGGTTGTGGTCTATGAAAAGATAGCACGGCCATCACCTGCCGGAAGATATAAAACATAAAAGGAATTTATTCTCCGAATCAACGATATCTTTTTGTAGAGATAAATAGCGGTATTAAAACTTCTGCGTAAACTATATATAACATCAACACGAGAATAGTTTCAAATAAAAAAAGAAGAACTTGCACAAAATATGAAACGACTGGGTAAAGTATTGCATCTTTCGAAACAGGATGATCTGATCATCAGAGGGGAAACAAATAAGTTTTCCGGATCTATGAAGGAAATGCCTAGAATACATTCTTTTGTTCTTGATAAGTCAATTAAGAGGATAGGGAAGGTTACCGGTGTTTTCGGACCTGTTGACTGGCCCTATTACATTGTGAAACCGAACAAGGGAATTGCTGGTTCTGAACTTCAAAAAATGGTAAATGAACGGGTTTACGTTCAGTGAATACATGAGCCTTTTAAATTGTTGTTGTGAGCTGTGGTTGACTGAGAGATGACTGAAGGAATATATTTTCTGTTTATAGAGATAAGGTGATTGAAAATGGTCGAAGTTGAAAGGGTACGGTATTCCGACACTTCCGAAAGGGAGAAGATACGTGCAATGATCAAGGCACGTAAGGAAAAAGAGAAAGACATGGACGTTGAGAAGGCAAAGGTCCAGTGTCCTGAGTGTGGCAGCCGCAGCCTGGTACAGGACTATGAGAGGGCCGAGCTGGTCTGCTCTGACTGTGGACTTGTCGTAGATGCCGAGTTCGTCGATGAGGGACCCGAATGGCGTGCATTTGACCACGACCAGAGAATGAAACGCTCACGTGTAGGTGCGCCAATGACCTACACTATACATGACAAAGGTCTCTCCACAATGATAGACTGGAGAAACCGTGACTCTTATGGGAAATCTATTTCCTCCAAGAACAGGGCGCAACTGTACAGGCTGAGAAAATGGCAGCGTAGGATACGCGTCAGTAACGCTACTGAAAGGAACCTTGCTTTCGCATTGTCCGAACTGGACCGAATGGCATCAGCTCTCGGCCTGCCAAGGACAGTACGTGAGACAGCGGCAGTGGTCTACAGGAAAGCCGTTGATAAGAACCTCATCCGTGGAAGGAGCATTGAAGGTGTTGCCGCAGCAGCACTGTACGCAGCATGCCGCCAGTGCAGTGTCCCAAGGACACTAGACGAGATAGGAGAGGTATCAAGGGTAAGCAGGAAAGAGATAGGCAGGACATACCGCTTTATCTCAAGGGAACTTTCCCTCAAGCTCATGCCGACCTCGCCAATCGACTACGTGCCGAGGTTCTGCTCAGGCCTTAACCTCAAAGGTGAAGTGCAGTCAAGAGGCGTGGAGATCCTGAGGCAGGCTTCCGAGAAAGAGCTTACCAGCGGCCGTGGCCCGACAGGTGTAGCTGCAGCAGCCATCTACATTGCCTCCATCCTGTGCGGCGAGCGCAGGACGCAGCGCGAGGTCGCTGATGTTGCAGGTGTGACCGAGGTCACTATCCGTAACAGATACAAGGAACTTGCAGAAGAGCTCGATATCGAGATCATTCTCTGAGCACACAATATACCGGAACGAAGTAAGTGGACAAAGGAAGGGATCACGACTGCTTCCTTTGTTACATATTCATTTTTGCCAGATATTTTTAACATTTGACCAGATCAAGCAGTGTTAACTATGTTAGAGCTACTGGAGATGCTGGCCATCGGATTTACCGTGGGGATGACAGGTGCGCTTGTGCCCGGACCAATGCTTTTCGCGACTATCGACACATCCCTGAAAAGGGGATGGCAGGCAGGTCCGGAGATCTTCATCGGCCACGCGGCCTTAGAGTTCATAGTTTGCATGCTGATAATATACGGCATCACAGCAGTAAGTGACAACACTGTCACGGCAATATCCATTATAGGAGGAGCCACACTGGTTATCTTCGGCATCCTCACAATCAGGAATGCAAATGGTGCGGCAGGCTCAATGCATGAGCACAGGAGCAATTATTCGAGCCCTGTGCTGGCAGGGATATTAGCTTCTGCCTCGAATCCCTATTTCTGGCTGTGGTGGCTTGCCGCAGGGAGCGCCCTTGTACTGAAAGGACTTGAGATTAGCATGCTTGCAGCAGCACTGTTTGTTATAGGTCACTGGATGGCAGACCTGAGTTATTTCATGGTTGTTTCCACATCATTCAGCAAAGGGAAGAAGCTGATGTCCCCAAAACTTTATGAAAGGGTACTGATGTCATGTGGTCTGTTCCTTGTCCTGTTCGGGGCATGGTTTATCATAGGTACATAAACATGAGAAAAAGTTGCATCCGGATTTTGAAAAAGAACGGCGAGCCTATACGAAGGGCACTTCTTGATATGGATCTGCTGGACAATGCTTCCAGGATCTGCTCGGAAGGTGACTTCCTTTACCTGCCCCTCACAGCAGAACCGCAGGATACAGAGCTTAAGTTGCTGCCGGGAGATTTTGAGCTCACAGAGCAGGATTTTAAAGAGCATAAAGGACAACTGAAGCTTGAAGACCTTATGGATGAAGTGCCGCATTTTGAAGTGATAGGAGATATCGCGCTTATCGAAGATGACGTGTCGCAGCCTGAAATGGTCGCTGAGGCCATCATGAAAGTCAAGGTCAATGTTAAAACGGTACTTGCTGCCCTGGGACCTGTAGAGGGAGAGTTCAGAACCCGCAGGTTCAGGAGAATCGCAGGAGAGGACAAGACCTCCACCATCCACAAAGAGTACGGATGCAGATACTACATCGACCTTGAAAAAGCATACTTTACTCCCCGCCTCGCAACGGAGCGCTCGCGTATCCTGGCACAGGTCGGAGAAGGACAGACCGTTGTGGACATGTTCGCAGGTGTCGGCCCCTATAGCATAATGATAGCAAAAAAGAGCAATGACATACGGGTTATCGCCATCGATAAGAATCCAGATGCTGTTGAGTTCCTGCGCCGCAACGTAGAACTCAATTCCGCGACTAACGTCGAGACGATTGAAGGCGATGCAAACCTGGAAGCAGATCGATTCTCAGGCCTGGCGGACCATATCATCATGAATTTACCTCACAACGCCCACGAGTTCCTTGACGCTGCCGTGAAACTCTGTTCCCGAAATGCTACCATCCACTATTACGATATTACACCAGAGGATGACCTTTTCCAGGGTTCTCTGAAGCTAATCGAGGAAGCTGCAGGCAGAGCAGGCCGGAAAACCGAAGTTATTCATACAAGGGTCGTCCGTTCCTATGCCCCACACCAGTTCAACGTATGTATAGAAGTGAAAGTAATATAATAGAACATGACCATATAAGCGAAATCATTAAATCACTATATACGATTATAAGGTCATCCACATCTGCCTCTGTGGCTTAGCGGTATAGCGGCTGATTCGTAATCAGCAGGTCGGGGGTTCAAATCCCCCCGGAGGCTATTATTTTTTAAATCAAAGATTTATAATGAATTAGATTTAGTTCAACATATATCTTTATTTAGCGAACTAATTTCGTATTGAATTAGCACCCATCCTAATCTCCAACCTTTCCCGAACATGAGCATTCAGAATGATAGTGTCGAGAATTCTCTGCGTAATCTTCTCTTAATCCCTATTTTATATTCAATTCAGGCTGGCTTTCAATAAAATATTTATTGACATGAAAGAAAGTAATACTCGTATGGTAGAAACACCAAAACCAATATACAATCATTCAAAGTTACTGAACGTATAAAAGCAAAAGCGTTTGAGTTACTCGAGAAGTATCCAGAAGGTCTGCATTGGTCAGAACTGCTCTCAAAGATTAAGGCATCAGCTCCAACTTTTCAGCCGAAAACGGTCAATGGATGCATCTGCAAACTTGTCGAAAACTTCCCTGACAGGATTTACAAGCCATCTAAAGGGCTTTTCCGGCTACTGAAATATAAATAGACCTTCTCCTCACATGAACATGTTAGCCATGAGAAAGAACCTCCCAAAACTCCATCATGCTCTTATTGAGGCTGAGACATTATTGGAAAGATAAAATGAAGTTGCTTCATAAAACTGATTAATCTTATATGGTTTTAAAAGGTATCTTATATTATTCTTTTCCAGGAACTCTTTTTCATTCTCACGTATAATACATGCCGTAACAACAACAACTGGAGTATTAGAATTCAAAGTCCTTTTTAGTCTTTGAAGCACTTCAAAGCCATCAACTTTAGGAAGCTGCATATCTAATATTATTAGGTCAAAAAGGTATTTGTTGACAAGTTCCAATGCTTGTTTTCCATCATTTGCTACTTCTGATGTGTAACCTTTCGTTTCAAGGAGACAAACAACCAGTTCCATGCTCTCAATATTGTCTTCCACTACAAGGACACTTTTCACGTTACTCACTCCCTTAGGCTCTACAACAAGCGATATTGATGTATGATCAAGAAGAAATTAGAGGTGCTAATGTTCTTATCATTTTATCGAAGCTGTAGATGTGGCTATTAATTCCCAAAAAGAGTTCTTTTTACATATAGTTTACTGATATAATATTAGTTTAATAGTATAATTTCAGATATAATTATGAAGGAAGCAAACATACATACACATTCCCTCCTTCCCATTACTTTTTAAAGAACCTGAGCTTAAAAACAGGAGTTGCTGCTCTTTGATGCGTAACATTATATAATATTGAAATAAATAATTAAAGTAACTATTATATAATGCGATACGTATCAAAATTTACTTCTTTATAACTGAAGTCAATCTTAATTACATACTGGTGTTTCAGATGATATATGGTGAGATGGAAGTTCTTGGCATAGCAGATGTGCCACATATTTCTACGATGTTTTACCTTAATACTACAAAATGGATACAATGGAAAATTCGGATAAACGACGAAAACCTGGAGATTCAAGCAGAAGACAGTATCACTGAGATTCCCCTGAAGGATATCATATTTGTGGACCGTTCCCTCTCGCAGGCCATTATAAACAAGATTCAGAACACCAGCAGACATGGAGCTGTGATAATCATAGATTACAAAAAAGAAGCCTCCATAGGTGTAGGCGAGGTCATTTTCACCACTGTTTTGGCGGGTAAGAAGACAGACATATCCAATCTCAAGTATCTACTGATGAGTCTCTTAGGAATGAAAGTAGATCCCTTGGTAGGAAGTATGAGAGCCGAAGAGATTAGATTATTATGCCTGCTAGCTTCAGGGGTGAACAAAACAGATATGCTAATCCCTATCTTTGATGGTGATGAAGATTTGCTCTATAGAACTTTTGCAGCTGTAAAGGCAAAAGAGCTCGTTGATGAATATACCGTTCTTACCCCTCTTGGTGTGGAACTTGTAAATAAGGTAAAAGGGATTGAAAAGAAAAAGATTGGTTCTGATATCATTACAAAATTCGATGAACTAAGAAAGGTGTGGGATTACTTGGACAAATTGTCCTTAGATTGTCACACAAATAAATTATTATGGAAATCTGGTAGTTCCACATTATGCGGAAATGTTTCCACAGTTGATGTAATAAAATACCTACCCCTAAAAAACATTTCCGAAATGAAAATTGAGATGTGCGACAACTGCTGTGGAATGGGCTTGGTTATCAATACTGCGAATGATACAAGCATATTGCTGAAGTCCCATGATTATTCGATCATTGTTGCATTTTATGGGTTACTGAGTAGAGACGAGGATATCCAGATCCGTATTTTGTTCTTCTTCTACGTGGGATATACTGCAGAAAAGGACATCCTGGACATTCTTCAAATAAATTCATTCGAATATGAACGGCACTATCGGCAATTGGTATTCAAGGAACTTGTGGATGAACAAGTCATGGAACTGACCAGCGAAGGTTTGAACCTGATCTACAAAAAAATAATAGGTGATGTTTCGGTTTTGTTGGAACATGAACCATTAGAATACAATTCTGATAATTTCAAGAGATTCGAGCAGATAAAAATGGCAAGTGCAAAAAGGAGAGTTCTGGCTACTCTTCAAGAAAAGCATTCGCAAGTCGATGCCTGAATATGAATATATAGGGTCATTGAAATAACGTTCGTAACTCAAATATATAACCGTTTGCATAGTTAAGAACAGATGAGGTTAATTAAGAACAAGGCTTAGTAGGCATTGCGAGTATGGGTCACTCGCAAGCCTAAGAAGAAATATTGGAGAACATCTCTCAATTGATCCACTCCCGTATTGCGGCTCATTTTCCCCACAACCCGCAATTCCTAGTGAGTTTTCAGAATATATAACCCAAACCTTACTTAACTTTAGTTAACAGCTCATTTTGATAATCGGTATTAAAATCGGGGATGTATATAAAGTTATACTAGTGATATAGTAACATAGATACTGATATTACTTCCTTTATATAAGTGACCTCTCGGAAAAGTTGATATCTGATCTACTTCTTAATGCAAGGGTGTGAACGTGTAGGCTTTGAATCCGTGCATGAACTCCTCCCTGAGGCTCTCAATCCTAAATATTAAGCTAGCAGCTCTAATACTATTTTCATTTTATGACAATTAGAGAAACTAAGAATTTTAAAAGACATAGACTCACAGAATCAAATAGACACATATTTATATTAATAGTTTTAATTATTAACTAGGCCGGGTTCATATCGTACCACCAAATCCAACCAACCAACAACCACCAAATTTTCATCCGGCCAACCTTTTCTGATATTCCCGCTCAATGAGTGGAGTCACTTAGCTGCAGCATAGTCAGAATCCCATGACAGTTACAGGTGGTTGCGATGAAAAAGGAGCTCTCTTTTATTCCCGGATGTTCCTGCGCAGTTTGCCTGAGGGTGAGAACATGCCCCATGACAGAAATCAGGTTTTGCTTTAGATCAATTCCTTTAATACCACCTATACCAGGCTTCATCTGGCAGCTCTCAAATACCTGGCCAGGATAAATCAAAGTCACTTCGCGGACATAGCTTGTGATGGTGCGGGGTTTCTCCCTGGCAAAGGTACGGCAATAACTTTCCTTGCCGGGACAGTTGTCCGGGCATATCTCCCCGGGTTGCGCGTATGAGAAGAATATAGCACCGTGTTCAGGATAACTCCCTGCGACAATGTCTTTTGGGAAGGCAGAGACAAGGCTTTCAAAGAAAAACATTATCTCCCCTTCATCCCTTGTGATGGAAAGCTTGCGCACAATCCCTCCTTGCCCAAAATCCAGAGCATCTGCCACTATGTCCGCTGCAGCATGGGATGTCACGGCAGGTATAATGAATTCAGGCAATCCGTGGGCCAGGAGAGAGAAGACATCATTCACATCCATCCGGTGAAAATAAGTATGCGATTCAGAAGTTATTTTTTCTTCAGTCTCTTTCCTTGCAGAAGGCTTCCGTGATGTATCCTTTTCCTGGCTGGCAGCCATGGACCTTATCGTATCAATAACACAACGCCTGTCATTTAATACAATCGCATTTAATGAAGCGGGTGCATTGGCATCAGCATCGATCACAAGTACAAAAGGGAAGCCCGCTTTCTTTGCGTATCTGAGGAAAGAATCCCCTATCTTCCCGCCGCCCAAGACGAGGTAGTATCCCCTGATCACAGGCAAAAATTCTAAAAGGCTTATCTTCGAATTGATCAGTTCCACCAGAGCAGGACACACTATATAGAGTATTAACCTGGCTTTTAAAAAGTTATCCTTTGCATGGAGGATTAAGGACAGAATCCATATGCCCTTTAAGATGAGCATGAATAGCTGCCACATTATTATCCTGCGGAAGCTTTTCCACGATCATGTCTATGTATCCCCGCTCCCTGACAAGACGCAAGGTCTCGGGAAAGTTGAGATCGAAAACCCATGAGAGCCTTGTAAGCCTCATGTCGTTGCAGGTCTTCACATTTGCAGTGCTTGCTATCCGGCAATTGAAGATGTCATCCAGCAGAGATTGCGAGTATTCAGGGATATCAGGCAGGCCCATATCCAGTGCAGGATTCGGGAAGGAATCCTTTTCAGAATAGTAATCTGTCAGGACTTTGAAGATATCCAGTTTGTCAGCATCCCTCACCAGTCTTGAGTGAAAAAGGCATTTACTGTCGAGACCATCAGGGATCCTGTACCTGTTGTGATTCCAGATCGCCTGATAGATCGTATCCTGCTGCTCAGGAGATAAAACAGAGAGTATTCCCGCCGATTTCAGAACCTTTACACCCAGAAGTGCATGGTCCTCGGATTCCGAATCCCTGAAGGTCCGGTATCTGGACAACTGCTCAAAGCGGCCGATATCATGGAAAAGTGCGATAGTCATGGCAAGGTAACGCTCTTCACAGTCCAGCTTTTCAGAAGCCGAGATCAATGAGGCATTCTTACATACTCTCAGACTGTGCCCTTCCTTGAGCTTGATGTTGCGGAGGATGAAACTGTCTTCCGAGTAGAAAGAACGTGCGTATTCCAGAAACCGCTTTTCAAGATCATCGAACTTATCTTCTATCATCTGGTAATGATTAACGTCTCGATCAGTATTGGATTTTTCTATGAAGATCGATTATCAATTTGATTGCACAGTATGTTTAAATAAGAGCAATAACAAAATTTGACATGTATACTAAGTGCGATGTCTTCCTTTTAAGGGCATCCATTTGTGTGATCTCAATGCTGCATATTTAAAGTGGGTTTAGTATGCTGCATTTGAAAGGGAGGAAACAATATGGTGGAAACAGCTATAACGAATAGTGTATATGGCCTGATAAACGCATTAATCGCTTTTATTCCGCTATTGATAGCCGTGATATTACTAATAATCATAGGCTGGATAGCAGGAAGAGCTCTGGGGAAAATCGGGTCTGCGATTCTTGACAAAATAGGGCTGGATGACCTTATAAACAGAACATCTATTGGAAGGATGATAGAAAGAACAGAATTTACTGTTGTGGAACTATTTGACGCAGTCATAAGATGGTTCGTTTATCTGGTATTTGCAGTCATTATTATAGACCTGCTACAGATACAGGTTGTGGCAGCCTTCATTACAGGCATAATCCTATACATCCCCTTGATACTCTCGGCATTGGCCGTACTGATAATAGGTTTACTTCTTGTCGATTTCCTGGCAGGCCTTGTCAAGAATGTATTGATTGCAACAGGTATTGATGAGCGCCTGGAAAGAACATCTGTCGGCAGTGGGATGAGAACCAGCGGAATAACTTTTTCAGGACTTATAGCCGGCATTGTGAAGGTTTTTGGTTACCTGATCTTCATAATGGCTGCACTGGACATCCTTAACCTGGTACTCATCGCAGGCATTGTTGCAGCCATGATAGCATACTTGCCAAGCCTGTTTGCAGGTGTCTTGATACTGGTCATTGGCCTTCTTGCGATAGACCTGTTCATGGATTATATTGGCAGCTTCATGAAGAACATGAGTGTCGAAGGCAGTGAGATATGGGTGCCTGCTCTTCGGGGCTTCCTTGCATTGGTGGTGATCCTGCTTGCCCTTGATGCAATGCTCATAGATACGAGCATATTCTATATTCTTCTCAACCCGCTTGCCTGGGGAGTTGCAATCGTGGTAGCATTCAAGTGGGGCATAAAGGATGCCATTGTGGCTTATGCGAGAGAGAAGAAACAGTAGAGCCAATTATAGGAAAGGAAGTAAAGATTATAGCATCAATGAAACACCTGGCCTGGCTTACTAAAGCCGGGCTTTTTTCTTTATCATTTGCCAGTCCTGGCAGAAGCCAGGATGGAAGCTTTTTTATATATTTACTCTTTCCTGTTATTATAGAGCAGGTAGGGACCCATTCATAATGAATATCAGTTTATCCGAAAGAGCAGCAAATATGCCGCCATTCCACGTTATGGAAGTACTTGAAAGAGCACAGGAACTGGAGAGAGAAGGTAGGAACATAATCCACCTTGAAATTGGGGAGCCTGATTTTCCTACTGCGCCACATGTATGCGAAGCTGCTGCTGCAGCGATGTGTTCAGGGAACACGAAGTACACCCACAGCCAGGGCGTTCCGGAGCTCAGGGAAGCTATAGTTGAGAACTACAGATATAAGTTTGGGGTCGTGATCAGCCCCGAGCAGGTAATTATCACATCTGGAACCAGTCCCGCCATGCTTTTGCTGTTCATCGCACTTATTAATCCCGGAGATGAAGTGATAATGTCAAACCCGCATTATGCATGCTATCCTAATTTCGTGAGAGCAGTGAGCGGAGTTCCGGACTTAATCTATACAGACAGGGAAAGCGGGTTTATACTGCAGCCGGAACAGGTTGCTGCGAGGATTAACAATAAAACAAAAGCGATACTTATCAACTCACCCTCCAACCCTACCGGCCATGTAATGCCCCAGGGAACACTCAGAGGGATGGCAGATGCCGCCGGGGATGTACCCATAATATCTGATGAGATATATCAGGGACTGGTATACGACGGCGAGGACCACACCATTCTTGAGTTCACAGATAATGCCTTTGTGCTTAATGGATTCTCCAAACTGTATGCCATGACAGGTTGGAGGTTGGGATATCTGATCGCTCCTAAAGCGTATGTTCGTACCTTGCAAAAGGTACAGCAGAACTTATTCATATCCACGAATGCCTTTGTGCAATATGCAGGTATCGCCGCGCTCCGAGGACCGCAGGATATGATAAAGGAGATGATCTCAACTTATGATGAGAGACGCCGCTATATGCTGAAACGCTTGAGAAGAATGGGATTTGAGGTAGAGGGCGAGCCCGGAGGAGCATACTACATACTTGCTGATGCCCGCCGATTCTCAGAGAATTCACTGGAGCTGAGCCGGAGAATACTTGAAGATACCGGTGTTGCAGTCACCCCTGGAATCGATTTTGGCGACGGTGCTGAAGGGTATCTGCGCTTTTCCTATGCGAACAGTATGGAGAAAATAGAAGAAGGAATGGACAGACTTCAGACATACCTTGCGGATTAAAACCGACACATCTATATAAGATAACATTGCCCATCATTACATACAATAGCTAATCCGAAAAACGGTAGGTTTTTATGACAACTGAAAGAACTGAAGATTACCTGAAAGCCATAGAAAAAGTTGTGGAACGAAAAGGTTATGCCCAGGTAAAGGACGTTTCAAGGGAACTGGAGCTCAGCTCACCCAGCGTTACCGGGATGTTCAAGAAACTTACCAAGCTCGGATACATAAACTATGAGAAGTATGGCGGTGTCACGCTTACCGAAGAAGGAGAGAGGATCGCCAAATGTACAATGGAAAAACACGGCGTCATAAGGGATTTCCTCTTACTGCTTGGACTTGACGAGGAAAATGCCAATCTTGACGCATGCAAGATAGAACATGTACTTGCACCCGAAACATTTGAGATCCTTACAAAGTTTGTTGAGTTCATTGATATGAGAAGTGAATGGCCATACTGGCTGGACCACTTCAGGCACTTTTACACTACAGGCGAATATATCGATTGCAAGCCGTCTCAAAAAGAAGATTGTCCGATACACGGGAACAATAAGAAGTAATTATTAACGGCAAAACTTAGCGATAATGCAATTGTGCACGGTATTAACGATAGTTACAGAGAGTGTATAGCATATTCACCCGGATTGTTTTGCATGCAGAAACATATTAGCTATCGAGATATTGCTATATATCAAAAGCATGATTACCGTATCAGAGATTCTGCTAGAAGAAGGAACTGCTTAAAATGTCCGAGATCACGCTTGACACGCTCAAACCCGGAGAACTGGCGAGGATAACCAAAGTACGTGTAAAAGGTCCTGCCAGAAGGAAGCTGTTAGACATGGGGATGGTCGCCGGTTCAGAAGTGGAACTTGTGAGAAAGGCACCACTAGGTGATCCTATCGAGTTCCAGATAAAGGGATATCACCTTTCAATAAGGAGAGAAGAGGCGAGTCAGATATTTGTTCAGATGATCGAGTGATGGAACCTGCCATTATCAGAAAAGACCTGCATACCGAAGTTACATGAATGAGGAACCTATGGAAAACACGAAAATCAGAGTTGCTCTTGCAGGGAATCCAAATGTGGGGAAGACCACATTGTTCAACGCAATAACCGGTTCCCGGCAGCATGTGGGCAACTGGCCCGGCGTTACGGTTGAGAAGAAAACAGGAGTGAGGACATACAGGGGATACGACATAGAGATCACAGACCTCCCTGGCACCTACAGCCTCACAGCATACTCACTGGATGAGATAGTTGCAAGAGACTATATCATAGAAGAAAAACCAGATATTGTTATCCAGATAGTTGACGCTTCAAATCTTGAGAGGAACCTCTACCTTACAACACAGTTAATGGAGCTTCATACAGAGATGATCATAGCTCTTAACATGTGTGACCTTGCTCTGGAAAGAGGCGATAAACTCTACATCGACAAGATGCAGGAAATCCTTGCAGCACCAGTAGTGCAGACTGTGGCAAGCCGTGATATCGGCATCGATGAGCTTCTCGACAGAGTGATCGAGCAGAAACAGGATGACAAGTACCACGGACGTGAGATCGGTTACGGCGACGTTATTGAGAGCAAGGTCCTTGAAATAGAGAAGATCCTGCTGACAGACCCGAGTCTCCAAAAGAAGTATCCCCTGCGCTGGATGAGCATCAGGTTGCTTGAAGGGGACGGCAACGTTAAGGCGAAGGTGGAAAAAAGCCCGGTTTCCACGGCCATCAATCAACTGCTTGCTTCCATTGACCAGGAAGAGTACGAGGCAGAGATAGCAGACAAAAGATATGTTGCCATCAATGCTATTTTTCCACAGATATGCACAAGATGCAATGTCAGGCTGACAAAATCGGACATGATAGACAGGGTCCTGACAAATAAATACCTAGGAATACCAATATTTCTGGCCCTGATGTGGGGAGCTTTTGAACTGACTTTTGCATTCGCCACACCTTTCACCGACATGATAGAAAGAGCATTTGTATGGCTGGCGGTCAATGTGAGCTCCGGCCTGGAGCCGCAATGGCTGGCCTCGCTGATAGGAGACGGTATCATCGGGGGCGTCGGAGCTGTGCTTACATTCGTTCCGAACATTTTCATTTTGTTCTTCCTTCTGTCCCTGCTCGAAGGTAGCGGATATCTTGCCAGGGCAGCATTCATAATGGACAGGCTCATGTACAAGATAGGCATGCATGGAAAATCCTTCATCCCATTGCTCATGGGATTCGGGTGCAATGTCCCTGCAATCATGGCCGCGCGCAGCATAGAGGATGAGAAGGACAGACTTATTACTATACTGGTAGTGCCATTCGTATCCTGTGGAGCGAGGCTTCCGATATATATACTTCTGGCGGGGGCCTTCTTCGGGAGACAGGCGGGGACCGTTGTGTTCTTCATGTATGTTCTTGGCATAGTAGTGGCAGTCATATCTGCCAAACTCCTCAGGTCAACGATCGTGAAAGGTAAGCCTGCGCCATTCATCATGGAAATGCCGCCTTACCGCGTGCCCACGCTCAGGACAAGCATTGTGCACATGTGGGATAATGGGGCGATGTACATCAAAAAAGCAGGAACCATCATACTGCTTGGAGTGGTAATAATATGGTCTCTGGCTTCATTCCCATGGGGAATTGAATATGGGAGCGAGGGAAGTTATGTAGGCATGATAGGTCACTTTTTCACACCCCTCCTTGAACCCCTCGGTTTTGACTGGAAGATGACCGTAGCCCTTGTGTTTGGTTTAGTGGCAAAGGAAATAGTTGTGGCATCAATGGGGGTACTATACGGAGTAGGAGACAACCCCGAGGCTCTGACTACAAACCTGATCGCTGACCCGTCGATAACTGCCCTTAGCGCACTCAGCCTCATGGTTTTTAGTCTGCTGTATATGCCCTGTGTGGCAACCCTGGGAGTTATCAAAAAGGAAACTGGCTCCTGGAAATGGACTGCCTTCGCCTTTTTTTACGGGATTGCAGTCGCCTGGATAATGGCTTTCCTTGTATATCAAGGAGGAAAACTGCTTGGATACTGAACAGAGGTTATGAGATGAGCACTACAGACAAAATGCTGTTCGCCCTTATTATGGGATGTAGCTACATCCTTATCGGAATGGTCCAGTTGATAACAGGTATCTTAAAGGCTTTGTCTGAAGCCAACATGTCAGGTTACACAGGATATGCTGTCACAGATATGCTGTTCATCCCGCCGGACATTATTGCAGGGATGATCCTCATACTTATAGGATGCGTATTCATGTATGGGGCATCAGAGATACATTCCGGCGTACACGAAGGGATAGCATATGTGTATGTAGGGATTCTGCTTTCCCTCATATTTGCAGGAATATATGTGCTTGCAGCAACAGGAGACCTGCTTGAAGCCCGCCTGTTAAAGAACGAGGACTATGCCGGCTGGTCGGTCCTTGATGCCCTGAGGCCTGAAATATACCTGGGAGCGCTGTCATTGCTCACATACCTTAAGTGGAAGGACAGCTTTGAGGTTGCAGAAAATTGAGTGGATAGGATGCTTAAAGACGTATTGAGAAGCCTGTACCTTGAGAACCTTTCCTACGGAGAGGTTGCACAGCGGCTTAACATCAGCTCCGATACCCTGAAGGGGATGCTTCAGAATCTGGAACATATGGGCTATATCAGGGAGGTTTGTGATGAAGACGAGCCAGCTGCCGGTAAAGGGTGTTGCACCTGCCCTTCAGCACCAGCGTGCAACAAAGGAAGTTCTTTTCAGGCAGGTAAAAAGTATGTCCTGACGGAAAAAGGAAAAAGGATGTGCAGCAAGAAATGACTATTTATTTCTTTTGATACTGCCCATAAGATACAAATCCAATTGACTTGGGGTACTTGCTTTCAGTCGGTTGCTGTACTGCCATTTTTTAGAATTAATATAAGTACTTCAATCAATTTAAATAGTACTGCTTTCAAACATCAGTACCGTAGCATATATTTTTAAGTTAGGACTCAATACTAACTTAATAACTTTACAAAAACTTCAAGGGATAGATATGAGAACAGGAGTTGCAATCGACTTAGGAACCAGTGGTATTCGAGCACAGAAGATAGACCTGGATAGCGGAGAGATTAAGAAGACAGTTATCACGCTTCGTAACCCGCTTCCGGGAGCTAATGTGATGGACCACCTTGACTTTGCTATTACCTACGGGCTGGAACTTGCTCACGGACTTCATGTGAATGCCGTAAGAAAGGTCATTGAGGCCCTGGGTATAGTGCCTGAAGAACTGCAGAGGATGGCTATTTGCGGAAACCCGATACAGCTTTCCATATTCCAGGGAATCCCGATAGATGACCTTGCGTATGCAGGAGAGCGGAAAAAGGAGAAGCTCAACATTAAGGAATCTGACAGGAGTGCACGTATTGTCAACTGCTCCGAGGTCACAGGCCTTGAAGTTTATCCAAATGCAAAACTTGTAGTCCCGCCTGCTATCAGACATGAAGTTGGCGCAGACGCACTTGCGCTAATTATCAAATCCGGCTTCCTCGACACTCAGGAAACTGCCATTGCCACGGACTACGGTACCAACGCAGAAATGGCACTTATACACAAAGGTACCATCTATACAGGTTCCGCTGCAGCCGGCCCCGCGCTTGAAGGCCAGCAGATAAAGTACGGGAAACTGGCATCACCATTTGTCATCGCGGATGTAGAGTTCGAGAATGGCAATCTGCGCAACTACGTGCTTGATGCTGAAATGAATACAATAAAAGCAAAGCTCGTGGACCCAAGGAACGGAGAGGTATTAGAGGACAGCGACCTTAATGCAAAAGGCATAACAGGTACAGGAGTTATTGCCATCATTGATGCCGGGATGAAGAACGGTATCATACAGCTTCCAAAGATCAACACTCCTGACCATATACTCTACCTGCAGGACAAGGTCAAATTCTTTGAGAACGATGTCCAGGAAGCCGGGCTTGCGATCGGTGCCATACGTGCCGGCCACCTTGCATTGTGTAATGCAGCCGGTATAGAGGTCAGCGAGGTAAAGAAAGCATACATGTCAGGAGCTGCAGGCACTTATATGGATGCAGTGAAAGCACACCAGATAGGCATGGTGCCCTACAATGTAGATGAAGTGATCCAGATAGGAAACACATCACTCATTGTGGCAAAGGAGATCCTGCTCTCGGAAGAGAGGCTATGGGAACTTCAGGAGATCGCAAAGAAAATCCTCAGCAACCACATAATGTTTGCGACCGACCAGGGATTCAAGGATGCGTATATCCAGGAGATCTCCTACTGGACAGAGGGTATGCCTTTCAAGATGCTGAAGAAGTTCCTCAAGAAAAAGGGGCTCCCCCAGATCGACTTGCCGGAACATACCACAAGGGTCGATAAACGCGTGATAAGGGATATCCCCGTGCTTGGTGAGGAAGGACTAGAGGTGCTTGAAAAGGTAGGCACGTTCCTTACTATGAAAGTTGACTGCCCCGAGTGCAAGAAGTGCGCCAAGGTCTGTCCCACCGATGCGCTCAGTATCGATGACGATGGCCTTGTCATGATAAGTTCGGATCTTTGCGACGGCGCTAACTGCAAGAGATGCATCAACGCATGCCCGAAGGATAAATTCAAGTGGGAGAATCTTGAAGTGCTGGAAATCCCGGCATGATCCTTTTTTAGAACGGGAGCATAAGCTTATGAAAGTACTTGTTATTGGTGGATTTTTAGGTAGCGGTAAGACCACCACCATCTTAAGGCTTGGACGGGATTTCAGCAACGCAGGGAATAAAGTCGCTATTATTGTCAATGAAATAGGCGAAGTGGGCATTGACGGGGATGTGATCTCCAAATATGGTCTCCAGACAACCGAACTGACAAGCGGGTGTATCTGCTGTTCGTTGAAAGTAAACATGAAGACAACTATCAGTATTCTGATGAGGGACTATAAGCCGGACATATTGCTCATCGAGCCTACAGGCATTGCGTTTCCCCAGATCATTAAGAATGAGATAAAACTCATGGATCTGAAGGACACCACGATCCAGCCACTGGTGACGCTTATAGACGGAAGCAGGTTCAAGCAGCTGATGAAAGAGGTCAAACATTTTGCAATGAGGCAGATAATTGATGCGGAGGTACTGGGAATCAACAAACTAGACCTTGTAGATAAGATCCAGATACCTATAATTGAGACTTCCATCCAGCAATTGAACCCGAAGGCCAAAGTAATACTGCTCTCTGCAACATACGAGAATGAACACTGGTACGATTTCGTGAGAATGTTATTTGGAGAAGGCGCAGAGGAAATAATAAAGGGAGACAGAGCTGACGAGCTCAAGACCAATATCCCCGGTATCCAGATGGTCGATAAGACAACCGGCAAACCTGTCGCAGATATAATGGACTCCATCGGTGCCTCAGGGATCACCAGTTATGCCACGGAGTACACTATAGGTAACATCCACACCGACCAGGCAGAGTCCGTTGTCAGGGACCTCATAGAGAATATCAAGGAAGAGGTCATAAAGTCCAGCCCTGAATTCGTAGGGCATATCAAACTGTTCATGGAGTCTGAAACGGATACAGTGAGGGCAAACCTGACAGCATTTGATAAAGAGGTCATGTATGAGCTCATCCAGTCACGGAATGTGGAACCCCGCAGATTGAAGATACTTTCAGCCGTATCTAACATCAAACGTGAGAGGTTGATCAGTATTGTGAATGGTGCCGTTGTGGAAAAACTGAAGAATCAAGGGATCAGTTTCACACAGAAAGTTAATGCACATTGAACGGTGCTTCACAAGTTAAGCGCCAATCCACCATAAGCTTGGGCTCTTGGTCCGACTGGTTCGGACAAAGTCCCACCTGTTGGAACTTTTTTTCATGTTGGTTTTTCATGTTGATAAATGTTGAGAAGCTCTGCATAACCACTTTATCTGGAAAAGATGCAGGTAAAATTCAAGAGTATTTAAACATTACGAACATATGTATTATAATCGATTTTTAAACTTCAGTCTAAATAAATGCAAATGCTGATTATAATGTCGACAAAATAACACCTTTACTTAAATCAAGCGGTAAACAAAAGGCAGGTACAATTTTACATTAGAAATAAAAGAACAGTGTTGACAGCGGGAACACAATTTGCATGACAAAATATGGGAAGAGATGGAAAAGAGATCCAATATATAAATTAATATATAATATAAGTCAGACAGATTAACTAAATATTATTTGTTATAAAACAACCTTAATTGTTTTAAACAAAAGATATATTTAAACATGCCCCTCAAAAAACCCCACTTAATGAATATAATGACAAGGATAAAGCATTACTTTCAAAATATAATGACTTCTAGCGCCGTTTTTTGAGAAAAAAAAAGTTATCAGAAGAAACTCTATGAAAATATAGACAATATATATATTAAAAGTATTAGATAAATACTCAAAACCGCTAGGTTTATATACAAACTTAGATTAGGTAACTGTGTGGAAAGATGAAGTTGGCCACAGGCTAATAATAACTGTAGAAGAATTGTGGAGATTCTTCTGCAGTAAAGAGCGCCTGAGACCGGCTGAAATCCATCTGCTGCTCTGATTGTGAATATTTTGAGCGATAGAGTGGCACAAAATTGATTGAAAGATCAATCTAGATACTAAGGAGGTAGAATAGATGGATATAGACCCAACCAAAATTTTAGTCAGGTACAATGTGCAGAAAGAGAAAGCACAGTCACCTGAACAGATGGCAACCGAAATGTTCCCGAAAACTGAGCCAGCAAGATCAGTCGCTAAGGCTATATTTGAGGGAGAAGAAGACGACGTTATCGAGGCCTTAGAGAAGGCAATCGAGAAGGGTGCAAGCCCAATAGCACTTATTGACGACGTACTCATGCCAGGAATGAAGATCGTTACCGACCTGTATGACCAGGGTGTCATTTTCCTGCCAAACGTTATGATGGCAGCTGACGCAATGCTCGAAGGTATCGAATACTGTAAAGAGACAGCAGGATCATCACCAAAGCCAAAGGGCACAGTTGTATGCCATGTAGCAGAAGGCGATGTACACGACATAGGAAAGACAATAGTAGCAGCACTCCTCAGAGCTGCAGGATTTGCAGTTGTCGACCTTGGCCGTGATGTCCCAGTCGATGAAGTCATTGCAGCTGTAAAGAAGGAGAGCCCAATGATGCTCACCGGAACAGCATTGATGACAACAACCATGTATGCATTCAAGGAAATAAACGACAGACTCCTCGAAGCAGGCATCAAGATACCATTCCAGTGCGGTGGCGGAGCAGTTAACCAGGACTTCGTCGCATCATACCAGCTCGGAATATATGGTGAAGAAGCTGCAGATGCACCAAAGATGGCAAACGCAATACTGGCAGGCAAGGGCCTTGCACAGTTGAAGGATCAGTTCCACAAGCACTAAGGATAGGTGAAGCAAATGGTTAAAAGATACACTTCCATGGCATACAAGAATGCTGACGATATGATTTTCGGAACTGCTGTCCACCCGGTAAAAGCTGAACTCGGATTAGAGGTCGGAGCCGGATATGTTACAGCAGAAGTTAACTATGCACCAAGGCCAGAGGCCGGTGTCTCCAAGGAGAAACTCGTTTCAGAATACCGCAAACTGACAACTGACATCCTCGCAAGAGCTGTACAGATCGGTTTCCCAGCAGTATCACTCGAGACAGAACACGTAGAGCAGATGACCAACAACCCAACATGGGGAGGAGAAATAGCTCACGTGCAGAAGACAATCCTCGAAGAATACCACGAAGAATACGGCATAAAGTGTGGTCTCAGGCACACCCCTGGTGACATACGTGAAGACCGTGACCTGCTTGCACTGATCGGTGGCAAGTATGACAAACTCATGGAGTCATTCGAAGCAGTAGCAGACGGCGGCGCAGACTTCCTGTCAATCGAGACAATGGGTGGAAAGGAAATCCTCGACTACTCAATCCTCAGGAACGATGTACCTGGTATGATCTACGCAATCGGCTGCCTCGGCGGAATCGACATGGGTATGATCTGGACCGACATCAAGAAGATCGCAGACAAGAAGGGCAGGATTGCAGCCGGTGACACAGACTGTGCACAGGCAAACACTGCAATGTTCATTGCCGGTGGTCTCCTTGACAAGAACCTCGCACACACCCTCGCAATCCTTGCAAGAGTGCTGGCTGGTTCAAGGACACTTGTAGGATATGAAGCAGGCGCACAGGGCCCAGGAAAGGACTGTGGTTATGAGAACACCATAATCAAGTCCATCACCGGATGCCCAATCGCTCAGGAAGGAAAGTCCGCAACCTGCGCACACGCAGATGTCATGGGTAACCTGACAATGCAGGTTTGTGACCTCTGGTCCAACGAGTCCGTCGAATACCACGGTGAATTCGGTGGTACAAGCGTACAGTGCTGGTCCCAGACCCTGAACATGGATGCAGCCCTTATGAACACTGCAATCCAGACCGGAAATGCAAAAGTGCTCCGTGACATGATGTGCCTCTCTGACAAGTACAGAGACCCACAGGGCTATGTCCTTGCATACGACAACGCATTCAAGGTAGGCCAGGCAATCGTCAAGGACGGAAACGACCTGTACCTCCGTTCAAAGAACGCTGTCGTTGAAGCTATCAAGATTCTGGAAGCATCCAAGAAGGAAGGCAAACTCGTGATGTCCCGCTTTGAGCAGAATGCGCTTGCAGACGCAAAGGCATCTGTCGAAGCACTGACCAACGAGTCCGACTCCTTCATGAGCGACAGTCTCGCGAAGTACAAGGCAGAAGAACCAAGATTCAGGCCAGAAGCCAACTACAAGTTCTAAATCTAGAACTTGTACTTTTTTCTTTTTTTAGTATTAGTATTAACATATCGCTCTTTTATAATAATTGACAATTCGCTAATGCTTACTTGCAAAGTTAAGTCAATTCAAGATAATATAAGGTGGACAGTCTTATCTTCAGTCTTATCTTAATATTAGCGTGCTCTTAGATCCCTGGGATAACCTACACCTACAACTATCAGTTTTGTTTCCAGCGGGTCGTATTTCCAGCCCTCGGGAGAGTAACTCATATGAGTGACTTCCACCTCCAGATTTTCCTTACTTACCCCGCAGTCACCCATATATTCGGTAACCATCTTTTTCCCAAGTTCTTTTGAAGAATTGACTGCTTCACTATAAGTCCTGAACTCTCCCCTGCCAAGAGGAGAGAAAGTGTAGAATCCGGCATCCGGTTCAGCCACAGAGATCATCCTTATGATAAACTCTATCCTTTTGATCCCTTTACCAAAAAGCGCACCTGCGGCATTTCCGACCTCAGCATAATCCGGAACAATGATGTCAGCATCGATAACACTAGCAAGTCCCTGAGTGAGAGCCCTCACCGGGCCCCCCAGTAATACTACAGGAACATCCACTTTGAATCTTGCCGGGAACTGTCCGTCCACTATCCTCTTAACCCCTGACCTTTCAACATCCGGTAACAGAAATGACATCAGGTTAAAGGCCATGTTCTTTGCAACCATGTTCTTGACCCTGGAGCTGAACTCCGATTTATCCATCTTGTTCATGCGTCCAAGTTTTTCAGCTCCGAGAGCTGATGCCTCAGCATTCCAGTGGACATAGTCACCAAGAACATGAAGCGCATCCGTGGGCGTGAAACCTACTGGCTGAATTAACCTTTTCTGTATAAGGGAATCAAGAACAATACTTGAAGGATACTTCTTTGAAAGTGAAATTATTTCGTCTAGGGACATTGGTTCATCAACAAGCACATCCATTACTGCAGTCTCGGACTCATTAAGATCGGAAGCCCTAAAGCCGGATCTCATGAAGAACTTAGTCGGCTGCACGTTCCAGTCGAGCATGTGCCTTGGAGGAATCACACTCTTTTGTAGCTTCTCCATGAAAGAAGGATATAGGGCAGCAGCAATGCAGAGCGGAATGACTCTCCTTGGACCGATGAATATTGTTTTAGACCGTGTCCATACATGACTGTCACCGCCCATGGCAGAGGTTTCCATCCTTGTTGCCCGGACCCGCGTTCTCCACCCGCCGACCATGGCACCGGCATCTGTTAGTTCAGGAACACCGTCATATACAGCCGAAACATCAGTACTGGTCCCACCAACATCTATTACAGCACAGGTATCACAACCAGAAAGGTAAGATGCACCCACAAGGCTTGCAGCAGGGCCGGAAAATATAGATTCTACAGGTTTTTCCAGAGCCTCTTTCAATCCAACGACCGTACCATCACACTTCAACATGAGTAATTTTGCATTGATATTCCTTCGCTTGATTTCATCCATCACAGATTGGATAAAGTGATTGGATATGGGCAACAACTGCGCATTCAGTGCTGCAGTTACAGCTCTTTCGTATGCACCCAGCTCCTGGGAAAGTTCATGCCCGCATACAACCGGCATTCCAGTCAATTCATAAACAAGAGTACGTATGGCAATTTCATGCTCAGGGTTACGGATACTGAAAAATGCGGAAACTGCAAACGCAGCAACTTCGCTTTTAACCTTCATGGCAAAATTCCTGATCCTTTCAACATCCAGTGGCAGAACTTCCTCACCATTGAAACTGTGGCCGCCGTCCACAAGAACAGTATGCTTTGCAGGGAAGTCCCCTTTTATTGGATGCTCGCCCACAAGAATAAGTGCAACCGGGCTGCCTGTGCCTTCAAGCACAGTATTGGTGGCAAGGGTTGTTGAAACTGATATAAGGCTTATTTTTTCGATATGCTCTTGCTTCAGGCCATCAATTGTGTTCTTTATACCCTTTATGAGATCAGGGTATGTTGTAAGTGCCTTGCTTGAGCTCACAATAGAACTATCAGAATTCCTGACCAGAATTGCGTCAGTATAAGTACCTCCTGCATCTATTCCAAGACTAAACTGCATGATATTGAACTCCTATAAGATCCGGACCCAGCCGCACCTGTAAGATCAGAATAAAGCGCTATGCCAAGTAGAACAACTCGTATTAATACATTTACGAAAATAGTAAGCCACTAAAGCAAAGCAATCTAAAAAAGAAAGAGAGTGACATGGCATAGATAAAACTATGTCATGCCGGAGAATTCAATTTATGCAAAGAATTCGTCTCTTGCTGTAACCATTGCCCTGATGTTGGAGCACTTTGTGTCCGGTGCAATTCCACAGCCAGGAGCAAGTACGTCAACACCGTCTTCAAGAGCCTTCTTGGAGTCAGCCTTGACCTTAGCCTCATCGCCTGAAAGCAGAGTGAACGGGCTTGAAACATTACCGCAGATAGTTACCTTGCCGGCAACCTTTGTCTTTGCTGCTGCGAGGTCCTTGACCTTCTCTTCAATGCTGATTGATGTGAAGTGGCAGTCTGCCATCATTTCTAGAATAGGGGACACATCGCCACATACGTGGAGAATCATTGGTGCATTGACACCATCTGCAAATCTCTGCAATACTGGCTTGAGGATGGTACCGAATGTCTCAGGGGCAAGGAGGTCAGGGGATGCTACCGGATCTGGTACGCTGATGACA
Organism: Methanolobus psychrophilus R15; assembly: GCA_000306725.1. GTDB lineage: Archaea > Halobacteriota > Methanosarcinia > Methanosarcinales > Methanosarcinaceae > Methanolobus > Methanolobus psychrophilus. The sequence continues at coordinate 904,754 of CP003083.1, forward strand.
TCTGCACCTGCTTCTACAAGGGCGTTTGCATACTGTATGCATGCGTCACATGAAAAGTCAAGAATTGTCTGGAAAGCCTCTTGGTCCTTTATAGACCATTTCATGAACTTCTTGACACTTGCAAGGTCGGATGCGAGGGTTACCGGACCTTCCATACCGGCTATTAAAGGAACATCGTCTCCGAGCTTTGCTCTGAGGATCTTCATAGCTTCAAGAACTACAGGTATCCTGCCCTGTGCAAGGAGGTTCTCAGGCATCTGAAGGTTTTCAACACCCTTGGGATATGGGTGGTCTGTGACAGATGGCTGCCTGTTCTTTGTACCCATATTGACGGTACAGCCCATTGCCTCTGCGAGAACGGTAAGGCAGTATGGAGCTCTTACACCTTCAAGACCACATTCTGTGTGTGATGCCATTGCAAGGTCGGCCATTTTCTGTGCATCGCTGTGTGCCTCAGGCCATGCAGCGCCAGTCTTATCCATAAGTTCAACGATAGCAGTCTGTGTCACAGATACGACCGGAACTTTATCGACTTCTTCACCTTTCAATGCTTTGATAAACCTTTCTTTCATGTTCATAATGAATCCTTCTCTATTGAGTAGATTTTAGTCATCCTGATTTGCGTTACATCAGATATAAAACTATTGGATTGAAGCCGCTTTCACTTACTTATACTTGAAAACCGTGGGAAGAAAGCACACATCGAAGCCTCTGGAATCACACAAAGTAGTAAAAAGCTCTGAAAAGAACATAATAAGAGTAAAAAACATTCATGCTGAAGGCATGCCTGAAAAAGGAAAATCTACCCCCAGAACCTCTTGTTCTTGGCATAGTTTCGCTCTGCCACAAGGATGTCACGATAGAAAGCCTCCTCATCCTGTCGCATTTTTTGTATGACCCGTGTCGCCATTTCCGGACCGACACCCCGGCTTGCAAGGGCAATAACAGCCTGTTTCCCATGAGTCATAACGATATTGGCATTCCGGTACACTTTCCTGATACGTTTAAGTTCTTCTCCGGAACTCACGTTCTCCGGTTTTTGCACCAGTTTTATCTCTTCTTCTTCCCAAGGCTTCAAGGATGCGATCATCCGGGAATCACACACTGGACAAATAATAGTTTCCGGAACGTTCTTTACCTGTCTGCGCGAGGTCCATTTCTTACAGTGAACGCAGAAGAGTATCACCCTATCGTTCATGATCCTATCCTTAAGTGCCATTACAATAGACCTGTCAGCCTTCTCGGGTGCCACCAAGTCTCGTTTCATAGAAAAACCCGCTCTTCCCAGAGGAGTGGAGGGACTGATGGCAATCTGTATCCTGCCGGCCGAAACACCTTCCAGTACTTCAGTAGCCCGCTTCACATCCAGCATGGTGTGGAATATTTCCCTGATTACCTCATCATACATCGCCGTGTCCCTGTAGATATCAAGCAGTTTCTTCATGCTTATCCGGTCATAATCGATGTCCTTGCTCAGGGCGCCAAATTTCCTGGCCACATGCACCATCTTCCATTTCATCAGGGAGGTGTTCTTCAGGGTCATCTCAATGATAGGCTCGATATGCTCCGGTTTTATTTCCCGGAGAAGGTCAGAGATCTCTTTCGCTTTTATCCTTCGCGGAAGCTGCAATCTTATCCTGTAGGGATCTATCTCCTGGGACACACTGCTTCCGTATCTTGCAGCTAGCAGGGACGTCAGCACCTTTGCAAGGGTCTCATTGACATTATGCCCAAAACATGCATTGATAAGAACAGCATCCCCATCATTCTCTATTACGAGCATACCTGCATGCGGGACCGGAAAATCACCTTCAGTATGCTCCCTGACAAGAGACACCAGCGCTTTGGCACCGGTGACATCCACAGGGTAGGCTTCACGCATAAGCTCAACTATCTCACCGTCCTCCCGGCCTTCGAGCACCTTCGCAGCAATAGCCTGGCGAATCAGGCCCACCTCTCCGGCAACCTCAAAAGGCACGGGTATTTCCTCACCCACCCAGCTTGGTATCTCTCCCATCCCACGCACCGGCTCGACCTTTATCCTGTCCCGGTCACTGCTCATCTCAATTACCCGCCACATATCGCCCTTGGTTATGAAGACCGCACCTGGGGAAACAAAGTTGATCACAAAAGCTTCGTCGAGCACACCCACGGGCCTTCCGGTAACTATATCGAATATCTCGTATTTCTTCTCGTCAGGTATCATGGACAGGTTATCATAATAGTACTGCCAGCTCTTCTTCCGGCGTGAAAGGACATCTGACCCCTCCTCATTCCAAACCATGCGGTAATCATTGATCTGTGAGACTACTTTCCGGAGGGTTGGCTCGCTAAGGTCCTTGAATGGATATGCGCGCTTAAGGATGGTGAACACCTTTTCAATATCCACGTCGCCGAAATCTATCACCAGGCCCGATATCTGGTTTGCCAGCACGTCAAGGGAATTCATGTGAGGAGATATCGCCTCCACCTTCCCGCTAAGTGCGAGCCTGCATATAGCCATGCTCTCAGCCACATCATCAGACCCGATAGTCAGGATAGTACCCCGGGAGATCTCATGTATCCTGTGACCGGCACGCCCGACACGCTGCAGGAGCCGAGATACCTGTCTTGGCGACCCATACTGTACAACATGGTCGACATTACCGATGTCTATACCCAGCTCCATGGATGACGTACATATCAGGCCCCGGAGGTCCCCGCTCTTGAAAGACTCCTCAGCCTCAATGCGAGAGTCTACTGACAGGGAGCCGTGGTGCACGCCTATGGGCAGGCCAAGCATCTTAAAACCGGCCGCTAATGCCTCAGCACTCTGGCGGGTGTTCACAAAGACCAGCGTAGAGATGTTATTCTCAACGATGTCCCGGATACACCGAAGCTGGGATGCAAATTCTGCTTCCGAGCCAACCTTGCCTCCGATCATAATATCTTCATCAGTCACTGAAGGACTTACTACATTAAAGTCAAGCAATTTAAGCATGGATACGGACACAACAGTGACCTTGCGGTCCGTGCCTGCCAGGAACTTTGCGACCTCTTCCGGATTGCCCACTGTTGCAGAGAGCCCTATCCTCTGGAACTCACCTGACAGTTCCACAAGCCTCTCAAGACCAACAGCAAGCTGAGTGCCACGTTTTGAAGATGCCATCTCATGTATCTCATCCACTACAACATGGGTCACCGACTGCAGATTCTTACGCAGACGGGAACCTGTGAACATGGCCTGAAGGGTTTCGGGAGTCGTTATCAGGAAATCCGGTGGTTTACGTGATTGCTTCTGCCTTTCATACTGGGACGTATCCCCGTGGCGGACCTGCACATCGATACCCAGCTCAGCCCCCCACCATTGTATACGGGAGAGCATGTCCCTATTGAGTGCCCTGAGGGGTGTAATATAGAGTGCCGAGATGCCGGCACGCTGCTCCTGACTCTTGGCAAGGATGGCGTTGAATATTGGAAGCACTGCGGATTCGGTCTTACCGGAGCCTGTGGGAGCTACCAGGAAAGTGTGATCACCTCTTAGAATAAATGGAAGGACCTTTTCCTGAGGTTCCGTGGGAGCTTCAAAATCCTGTTTCCTGAGAGCCTCCTGTATCCGTGGGTCCAGTGTATCAAAAATATTCCCAAAACTCATTTTTTAATCACCTTCCTTTTACGCTTTCCAGTGTCTGGACGGCTCTCCACCAGTCTGCGGATATGTCTGAGAGCTCCAAGGCAGGTCCCGTCAAGAAGATAGACCTGCGCATTATCGATATCCACAGCCCCCGAAGAGAACATAGGGCCCAGGAGGTCGTCATCAAGGGATTCGTTGAAGGCCACGCCTCCGCACAGCTCGTTGAATGAAGGAATGATGATAAGTTCAGGCACATCCTTGCCTTTACGCAGCTGCATCCCAGAATCCCGGAAATGTTCCCCCAGGACATCCATATTGAGCTTTGTCCTGATCCAGCTTTGCTCCGTTACCGAGTAGCCGAGAGAATCAGTGAAACGGATGGTAGGATGATTATGAGCTGTAACGATGTACTGTGCACCAAGCAGGGACGGATCCGGCCAGGTATGACCATGGAAGTAAGCAACTCCTTCTATGACAGAGCCGCGCACAGGATGTATTCGGATGTCCGGCCTCCGGGGAACCAGATGCTCGATGCCTCCGTCATGATTTCCCGGAAAGATGTCTATCTGAGCATGTTCTGCCAGGGATTCCAGGAAATAGGGAATCTCATCCCTCTCCTGCCATGATATCTGGGGTACATTGTGCTTCAGGTCCCCCAGCAGGATGATCCGGTCAGGTGATTCCTGCCTGATGTATCCGAGTATACGCTCAAGCCCGTGCTTCATACGGCTGGGAATTGATATCCCGCTCCGATATAAATCCCATTCTATCCCCAGATGGATATCACCGACTACAAGTGCCGTTGTCGTACTCCTGACAATAAGCGCAGGCTCATCAATCACAGGTTCAAGTTCTATTACCATTTCAACCAAAGATCACTTTCGTTCTTTAGCTATTATGTCCACTCTCTCTGAAAGTGATTCGACGGTGGCTCTCATCTCGCGGAGCTCCTTTTGCATCTCCAGTATAGTATTATACATAGGACTGCGGTCATCCTTAATAGCCTGCTCCTGGGAGAACTTCTGCTTGCTCGGGAAAACATAGACGTAAGTCAGCCACATTCCAATGAATGCGACTGCTGATAGACCTATAAGGAACAGCAGATAGTTGGGAAACAGCAGCCTGAAGAAATTATCCCCCGAACTGTAGTACTGTAGCCTTGTGATCATAAGAAAGTTCAGTATCGAGAACAGGAACATTGTCTCACCCACAATGATAAGCAGGCCACCAAGCTGGGTGGACATCTTCCTCTGCTTCGGGGTGAGCCGATCAATTATGGAACTCATGAAGGGATATTGTGCCCTTATAGTTATTTAGATTATGTACCGGGATTGTGCAAGCTCATTTAAACGGGCATCACGAATGATATAAGATCACATGAACAAAACAGAAGAACCTGACCAATTTTATGCAAGGAGCCGGGATAAGATGAAGATAACTTTTGTATATGATGGGAAATGGTCTAGAAGAAAACTTAAAGAATAAGGCTGGCATAGAACCAACAAAACATAGATAGAGATGATATTAAATGGAACATCATTCACCTGAGGAAAAACTCCAGCACCCGATAAACCAGGCAAGGATCACAGAGGGCATGGATGTTGACTCGCTTGTCCAGGCTATGTGCGGATGCGCCTTCGGTGCCGGGAAACTGGCCGATGCTGTGGATATCTACCATGAGATGCTGGCCGGAGGCTCCACAAGCTTTTTCGGACTTGCCGGCGCCATGGTGCCTGCAGGCATGCGTTGCATTGTCGCGGACCTGATAAAGGACGGCTACATCGACGTGCTCGTTACCACCGGAGCCAACATGGTGCATGAGATCGTGGAATCCATGGGGCTGCACCACTACAAAGGATGTTCGCATTGCGATGACATTCAGCTCAAACATGAGGAGATCAACAGGATATATGACGTTTATCTCCCTGAGCCATATTTTGTGGATTTTGAGGAAAAGATGCAGGCCATCTTCTCCGACATGGGCAGCGAGCCCATATCCATCAGGCAGATGATGACGCATATCGGCAATCACATCGATGACAAGGATTCCATACTGAAAGTAGCAGCTGATATGAATGTGCCCGTTTTCTGTCCGGCTATCCAGGACTCCATGATAGGACTGCAGGCCTGGCTTTATAAGCAAAAGAACCCCCTAAAGGTTGACGCCTTTGAGGACATGCGGGAGATCATTAATCTGTGCTACGAGGCAAAGAGGCCCGGAGCATTGCTCATAGGAGGCGGCGTCCCCAAGAACTACATCTTCCAGTCAATGCTTATCACACACCAGGAATTCGAGTATGCTATCCAGCTGACCATGGACACACCTGAGACCGGTGGCCTGAGCGGTGCAACCCTGGACGAGGCACGCTCATGGGGTAAAGTAAGCGAAACAGCACGCTCAGTTACTGTGCACTCTGACGCCACGATAACCCTCCCGATACTCGTTGCAGCTGCAAGGAGCAGGCTTGCAAAAGAATAGAATAATAAGTAGTTCAGCTGAATAAGAACAGGCACATGGAGCATACAAGGAGTAAACTCATGGAGAAGAACACACGGCTTATACTCGCGCTGGACGTGCTGGATAGAGATGAAGCTCTAAGGATATCCGGGGATGTGGCAGGATACGTGGACGCCATCAAGGTCGGCTACCCCCTTATACTTGCGACCGGACTCGGGATAATAACAGAGTTGTCAAAATATGCACCCATCATCGCAGATTTCAAAGTTGCGGACATTCCCAACACCAACCGCCTTATTTGCGAGCAGGTCTTCAGGGCCGGCGCAGATGCCGTGATCATCCAGGGCTTCACGGGGCATGACAGCCTCAGGACCTGCGTGGAACTGGCAAAGAGCAGCAACAAGGATATTTTCGTTGTCACCGAGATGAGCCATCCGGGTGCACTTGACTTCATGCAGGAAGCAGGCGAAGCTATCGCAAAAATGGCTGCTGATGAAAGAGCCTCAGGCGTGGTTGCTCCCGCAACACGCCCCGAGAGAGTAAGGGAAATAAGGAAGATAATAGGTAACGAACTGACAATAATCTCCCCTGGAGTTGGTGCGCAGGGAGGAAGCGCTTCTGATGCCATCAAGGCCGGCGCCGACTGGGTAATTGTGGGCAGGAGCATCTACCAGGCAGAAGAACCGGCCAGAGCTGCAGCAGGCATCGTTGCCGATATAAAGACCGGGATCTGAAAAGAGGACTTTCCTGCAATGGCGGCAAAACAAGGTTAAAAGTAAAGAAAAATGTGCCTGTGATGAGAAAATCGTTCTGATCGATGATGAACCCTATGAGTACTGAGGCACATTTTCGTACTTACGCTTATACTACTTTCTGACCACTTATGTATTTCTGATATTCACTCCGAGAGTTCCATATTCATTTTAAGTATATGGGAGAACATCTCGTGTTTCCTTGCATCTGACATTGCGTCTTCAAGAGTCCTCTGCATTTCTTTCAGGGAATCCTCAAGGCTTTTAATGTAGACGGACTGTTGCTCAAGCCTTGTGTTCACTTTCCGGATGTCCAGATGCTGGCGATGGAGAGTTACATGTGTTCCGATCTCCTTCTCGGTGGTCCCCAGGAGATCTTCAAGTTCTTTGCGGCGGGACTCAAGTTCATTGAAACCCGATTCAAGCTCACTTTCCAGTTTAGAGGTGTCTTCACGTTTCAGCCTGATACTCTCAAGTTCCGATTCCAGTGAAGATTTTTCGGACTCGATCTCACTTCTCCATGAAATTACTTTGGCTTCCTCAGCCTCAAGTTCCCTCTTACCCATATCTATTTCGGATTGTTTTTGCCTGATAACATCCTCTTCACCGGATATGGAAAGCTTTTGCTCTTCAAGTGCTGCACGTCTCTCCTCAAAGGACCTGAACTCTTCCTCGTACAAAGAAACAGAGGCCTGAAGCTTATTATTGTTCTCTGTATAGATACGGAGGTTTTCTTCATACTCAAGGAGGTTCTGTTGGTAAACCCCGATGTCCTTCTCAAAGGCACAGACCTTTTCCTGGAACTCCGCAGACCTTGAATTGATCCTGGCGATCTCCATATCCACAAGCTTGCGAGATTCATATACCGCAAGCTTCCTTTTTCCCAACGCATACTCCTTTTTCACCTGCTGAGCCAGGAATTCTGCAAGTTCATGTTGCTTCTGCCGGAAAAGAGAGCAATTGTCATCATACTTTTGGGTAAGCTGTGCAAGCATCTGCTCATTCTCTTCATGGGTCCGAGCCCTCATTTCGTGGGCCGCCATAGCAGCCTCAAGTTCTGCAGTCTGCGGTATCAGCCTGGAGAATTCGCTCTGGACCTGCTCTTTTATTTCCATGATACTGGAGCTTTTGGCATTGAGCAATGATTCTTCATTCTCCAGTTCCTCCCGAAGTGTACCAAGATCAGCGCGCTTGCGGTTAAGTTCCTTCAATTCTGAGTAGTATCTGGATCTGACGAGGTCTATGGCCGTGCCACAGTTCAATCCTTCAATGCCTATTGGCAGATCATTTCCGGATGCAAGCTGCTCCTCAAGAGAATGCAGCTTTTCCTCTAACTCTTTCTGCTTGGCATGATACTCCTGCATCCCTTCTTCATAGCGGGACATCAGGCCGGAAAGCTCTGTCTTTTTACTTTCAAGCAAAACAGACTGTTGCTCATAATCCTTTTGTGATGCTTCGAACTCTTCCACCCTTTGTTCAAATTCAGCTTTATCCTTCTCGAAAGCAGAACGCTTCTCTTCTAGTTCGTTAACCTGTGCAGCCGGGATAGACTCTTCAGCTTTTAGCACTGCTGATTTAAGTATGGTGCATTTGCGGCTGAGCAATTCTTCCTGTCTGGACACATCCTCTTTTAATACATCAAGATGCTTCTGTTTTTCCTCGTATTCTTCCATCTGGGAATCATATCTTGCCTTCACTTCAATAAGTACAGCTTCCTTTTCCCGGTATTCTTTTATTTGTGCTTCGTATCGCTCCTGTAACTGCTCAAGATCGGACTCAAGAGTTTTCAATACAGTCTTCTGATTGTAGATACCAGGACTTTCCGGATTATGAGAATCAGGACTCTTATCACGGCCATCCTCATTAATAACAGGCTTACGATATATATTAGGAGTGAAATCCTGATTTGTAAGACTTTTCGCAGCCTGTTTGGAATTTTTAGACCAGTTCAATGAACTCATAGATACCACATCAGATCGTTTTAATTATCATAATTATTCAGCTTCTCCCAGAATTCATCCGGCATTTTTTCTGCAAGCCTGCATGCTCCGTAAGCTCCGGCAAACTCTGGATCATCTATGAGAAAAACCCTGCCCCCGCCAAATTCTTTTAACTCGCTCTCGATGAAGCTGCGCATGTTCCTTACCTTACTGCCACCTCCACAGAGACAGATGTTATTCCTTAATGTAGCACGGAACTGTGGCTCTGCACCGGAAACCATTTTTATGATGCCTGAAACGATATCCGGTATTATAGACTCACAAGCAATCCTTAATTCCTCAGTGATAATCACTTCCTCTGAGAAATCTTCCAGAGGCAATTCCACTTTACACTCTTCATCCATATCACCCACAAAGCCATATGCTTCTTTCCATCTTCTTGCGATTTCCCTTGTCACTTTTGAACCTTCATATTTTTCTGCGAGCAGATCAACAAGTTCATTATCAATACTCTCACCGGCAACAGAGATACTGAGACAATCCTCATCTTCCGGAATGTTGCTTTTGATAAAGCACATATCTGTCTTACTTGCACCCACGTCAATGATGACAGAGCTATCAAGCCTCTGGTTACCATAAGCGACGCAGAAGAGCCCGTTAGCTACCATCACCCCTCTGAAGAGATGTCGTGCCGCCCCCAGAACCGCTCGTTTATAGAAAGCGTCAGCCCCTGAGGGCACACCTATAATAGCATACATCTGCCCGGTATCAGCAGAAATACCAGCAGCTTGAATGCAATGCTCCAGCAATTCTGTCAGGTACTCCGGTCCTTCATTTCTATTTTCAATCAGGTCCCTTAAGGGCCACTTCTCTTTAAGGTCCATTCTCTCAAGTGCGGCCTTCCCAAAAAATACCTCATCCTTGCCATCGATATCAGTGTCGTGGCCATCTCCGTGCGCAATGAGGCTATATTCTGAGAACATATTTCCATCATTGGTACATATCGCTATCTTCGAAGTACCCAGGTCGATTCCCAGATAGATGATATCCCCGTTGGTTTCAGACCCAGCGAAGTTGTTAACAGTCTCATTCTCTTCTTGGAAACTTTCAGGAGTAGCCACAATAATGCCTCGTAACTTTGCTATTGATAATAGAAAAGGCTATACAAATCAGTATATATATATTATGAACATAGAATCCAATTCCATGGCGGTACCACGAATTTCCATGTAAAAAAGGAAACAAAGAATATCAAACCATTATCGATACATAGTGTTTTTTAATAAGTTAAAAATCACAAGTCGGTGCTCACACATAATTATCCTTGTGCTTCTCATAAAGAACATGTATAATACCATCAGCAAGCCCCAGCTGAGGAACATGTATCTTTTCCACATTTCCCCACTTCATGACTGAGAGATATATCTTAGAAGCCGGGACTATGATATCGGCCCTGTCAGGCTTGAGTCCCAGTTTCATTATACGCTGTTCAAGAGAATGAGCCCGCAGGAGGTCATATACATTTTTCAGGTCGCCATATGAAAGAGGAGTTCCTTCCTTAGCATTTGCAAGGGAGAAGACCTTGCCGATGTTGCCTCCGCTGCCCACAGAAGAAAGTGGGCGGTATTCCTTTGTAACGGACCTCACCCATTTTTTCATTCCATTCCATTCATCTTTAGAAACCAAACCTTCGATCATGCGGATAGCACCTATATTGAATGACCTGTATGCAAGTACCCTGCTCCTGTCATAGAGGATAAGTTCGGTGCTGCCGCCGCCAACATCAATATGAAGATATGTGGAAGAAGTATCGTTGGCAATTATCTTCTCAATGTGGTTGGAATATATTATCCGGGCTTCCTTCCTCCCACTTATAACATTTAGCTCTATCCCACTCTCATCCTTGATTCTGCTTACAATCTCATCACTGTTCTGAGCTTCCCTCATTGCCGAAGTTGCGCATGCCATGACATCTATCGGCTCATAGGCATCCATAAGATACCTGAAAGCTATCATTGTCTTTACAAGCTGAACAACCTTTTCATCTGAAATACGCCCGTGAACAAAAACATCATCACCAAGGCGTATAGGCATACGTATCAGGGAAACAGTCTCAAATACAGGGTCAACACCTGTGATATCTACTCTTGAAAGGAGCAAGCGAACAGCGTTCGAACCTATATCAATTGCAGCAAATCTCATCTGTTCACTCCTGCATCCCCGAGTTTGTCTTTAAGGAACCCATATATATCCAACTGCGAACGGTAGACGCTGCCTTCATTTCCTTTCCTGTAAGTGTTATCCTGCTGCTCATTGATAACCCTGGCCTTCGTGTTGTCCCTGAACTGCAGTTCCATGTAATGCCTGAGTTCCTGCTGGAGGTCGTGATCATATATAGGCACTGCCACTTCAATACGTCTGTCAAGGTTCCTGACCATCCAGTCGGCAGAAGAGATATAATATTTTTCGTCTCCGGCATTAGAGAAGATGAGTATCCGGGAGTGCTCAAGGTATTTGTCCACTATGCTTATTACCTCAATGTTCTCGCTCAATCCCTTAACACCCGGCACAAGAGAGCATATACCTCTGATGATAAGTCTTATTTTCACACCATCCCTGCTGGCATCATAGAGTTTCCGGATCATCTGGCTGTCAACGAGACTGTTCATCTTAGCATATATGTAGGCAGGTTTTCCCGCAATGGCATTCTTTCGCTCGTTATCTATCATCCGTAATAGCTTCCGGCGCATATGCATCGGGGAAACCAGAAGGTGATTGTATATGAAGCTCTTGTAATTGTACCTGAAAAAATCGAATAGATGCTCGACCTCATTAGTCAGGTTCTTATTCACGGTCATCAGGGTATGGTCACAATACACCTTTGCAGTATCTTCATTGAAATTACCGGTGCCAATGCATGAATAGTGTACAAGATCATCACCTTCCTGCCTGGTGATATGACAAAGCTTAGAGTGCACTTTCAGGTTTGGCACACCGTCTATTATCCTTGCGCCGGCTTCCTCGAGTTTCCGTGTCCAGTACATGTTGAGCTCTTCATCAAACCGCGCCTGGAGTTCGATGACAACAGTGACTTCTTTTCCATTGTTAACAGCATTTATAAGCGCATTGACAACATTGGATGTTTTTGCAACCCTGTAAAGAGTTGTCTTAATGCTTATCACGTTGGGATCTATTGCTGCCTCACGAAGTAAGTCGATATAGTAACCAAAGGACTGGTGTGGATAATGCAGGAGAATATCATTCTCTTTGATTGCGCTGAACATGCTTTTGTGTTTCATGAGGTCCTTGTGGGCAAGAGGGATATCTTTACGGTACATCAGCGTGTCGGGACCAACAGCAGGAAAATTCATAAAATCTCTTGCATTGTGGTACCTGCCACCTGACACGATATTGTCAAAACCGCTTATATGAAGCCTGGTGAGGATAAAATCGAGCAGGTCCTCAGGTATTTCCCTATCATAGACAAAACGTACAGGCTCCCCTTTTTCCCTTGCTTTGAGGCTTTCAGAAACTCTTTCAAAGAAACTTTTGGTAACATCGTCATCAAAATCCAGTTCTGCGTCCCTTGTTAGCTTTATTGTATAGGCTTTTATTGATTCGTAATCAAAAGTGGAGAAGATATCCGCAAGACCAAAACGGATGACATCATCAAGCATCATGACACATTTTCCACTATCCGAATCAGGAAGGACGATAAAACGTGGGAGGACATCAGCCGGAACTTCTATAAGAGCATAATTAAAGTGCTGAGGCTCAGAGTAACGGTACATGGCAATTGCAAGATATATAGCCTGGTTCCTCAGGTATGGAAATTCAGGGAGGTCCTTTATCATTATAGGAACAAGACGGGGCCTTACCTTGTCGTTGAAATATGTTTTAAGGAATGACTGCTGCTCCATATTCAACTCTGTCCCGTCAACAATATACACGCTATATCTCTCAAGTTCCTTGCGGATTTGCTGGAACACCGTATCGAAATTGTCCCGGAGCCGGATCACAATATCGTGTACATCCTTCATTACCTTTTTCGGAGAACCGCCTACCATTGCTTTGGACTTTACACCTGCATCCAGCATTCTTTTCAGGGTGCCAACCCTAACACTGAAGAACTCATCCTGATTGGACGAGAAAATACCCAGAAACTTAAGCCTCTCAAGGAGTGGTACTGCAGGGTCCATTGCCTCCTGAAGTACACGCTCATTGAAAGCAAGCCAGCTTATTTCACGGTTAACGTAGTCCTTCATCCTAGCCATGGTAATCATTTTAACTTGGATATGAATATATCATAAATTATAAAGAGATACCATTATATAACACTTCACATATAATAATAAATAGAGATATATAGAAGTGGGCAAGATACGATTGCGTCACTATACATACATAGAATATATAGATGACATCTTTTCTTTTCTCGCGCAAGAAGAGATAATCTCAGTTAGAGTAAATCCCTGCTATCCCCTGAGATAATCTAATGCTCAATCCATTGTCGCACACTTTTGACCAGGCCGCTGGAAACTCTCCTACAAGCTTTTCAAAAAAGATTCAAATGCATATCTTGCGGTACAACTGTGCATTTGCAACAACCGGCTCAAAATGACTTTCAAGAACCTCAGGCATCTTCTGGGTCTGTTCCGTGGCAAAATATCCTTCGTCCAGTGAATCATGGAACATCCTTATAACGTCGACACGCTCCTGCTCATTGAAATGAAGAAGCACGTTCTTACACATGATAAGGTTCAAGCCTTTCCTTATGGGTTTCATGCTCAATAGATCATGTTTTGTAAATGAGACACTCCTGCGTATCTCTTCTGAAATAGTATAATGACCAGGCTCATCTGCAGGAGAAAAATATTTTTCAAATATTGGCCCAGGTATCCTCTGTACCTGTTCTAACGGATATGTTCCTTTTTGGATGATAGCACCGAATAGGTTACTGCTGTCGATATCTGTTGCGTGGATCTTTACGTTCCTGAAGATCATGCCCATATTCTCCCGCAGTACAATAGCCAGCGAATATGGTTCAGGGCCCATTGCACAGCCTGCATCCCATATGTGTATGTACCTGCGTGTTCTCAGACCAGGGATAACGTAGTCCCGGATCATCTCAAGGGTCTGCATATCTCTGAAAAAATAAGTGAAAGCCATGATATTGGAGAAGGGGGTCTTGCCATTCAGACAAGGTTTGTTATCTCACTTACTTCTTCAACTGTCAGGACTCTGCCAAGATCAAGGAGTATGAGCAGCCTTTTGTCAATTTTCCCAACACCTTTAAGGTAGTTCCTGCTGACTTTGGACATGACAAGTTCAGGAGCAGGCTCCACACTGGAGATAGGTATCCGCAGCACCTCGTTCACAGAGTCTACGATCATGCCTACAACAGATTTTCCTATCTCCACCACTATTATCCTGGAGTTTTCATCGGCTACCCTGGACTGCAGGTTAAAACGCTTGCTAAGATTCACAACTACAATTATCCTGCCTCTGAGGTTTATCACACCTTCCACAAAATCAGGAGACTGGGGAATCTGGGTCATCTCAGGCATCCTTATTATCTCCTGTACGTTCATGATCTCTACACCGAATTCCTCGCCTCCCAGCTCAAAGACCACTAGCTGCAGCAGATCTGCTGCGTTACTTCTTCCTTCAAATGAATTGTCAGCCATATTATTGGTCTCCTAAAAATTATATAAGGGCATGGCCCTTGCGTTTACTACCTTTTGACAAGGAGTCGGGCTTGCCCTTAAAGGAATCCTTTTCCTGCCCCGGAGCATTGCCTGCTGTTTCATCGAGGAGGAACTTATCAACAACATCTTTCATTTCCCCGGCAACCAGTGCCAGGTTCTCTGCTGATTTTGAGAGTTCCTGCATTGTGGCTGTTTGCTCCTGCACAGCTGCGGAGGCTTCCTCGGTGCCGGCTGCCGATTCTTCAGAGACAGCAGATACTTCCTCAACAGATGATGTGACCTCTTCGATTGATGCAGACTGCTCCTCTGCGGCTGCTGCAATATCCTGCACCATGTGGGCTATTGTGTCCCCGGCCTTCATGACTTTCTCTATTACAGATGCAGCCTTATTGAGAGCTTCAGCGCCTGTGGAAACCTCTACAGCACCCTGCTGCATGGTTGTCACAGCATTGGATGTGCCTGCCTGTATCTCGTGTATAAGACCAGCTATCTGTTTGGCTGCGTTACCGGAATCCTCGGCCAACTTTCTTACCTCATCTGCAACTACAGCAAACCCACGGCCGTGCTCTCCTGCTCTTGCAGCTTCTATTGCTGCATTGAGAGCAAGCAGGTTGGTCTGGTCTGCAATGCTTGTAATGAGACTTACTATCTCGCCTATCTGTTTGGATTTACCGTCAAGTTGCATTATAGCTGAGGAGGAATCTGAAGATGCACCTTTGATGCCTTCCATCTTTTTCAGCAGGTCCTTTGTAATGATACCCAGATCATGAAGGAGTTCATTGGATTCCTTGGCAGTTTCTGCGGCCTTCTGGGAGTTGGTCGCGACTTCCTGGACAGTCACGGTCATATCAATCATTGCGCGGGAAACCTCCTCGGTCTTAGATGCCTGGTTCTGTGCCCCTTTTGATATCTCTGAGACCGTATCTGCTATCTGGTAGGATGAAGAGGTCAGCTCCTGTACAGATGCAGACATCTCTTCTGCAGTGGCAGCTACATTCCTGGATGTGGTGTGGACCATAGAAACAACATTATTCAGAGATATCCTGGTGTTCTCTATGCCATCAGTTAGCAGTTTGAACTCTCCGACACCTTCCACCTGTACAGGACGACTCAGATCGTTATTGGATATGGCATCGAGCACCTCACTGGAATCTTCGATGATTGCCTGCAGGTTCTCTCCAAAGTTATCAAGAGCGTTTGCAAATATCTTGAAATCACCCTGCGTTTCAAAGCTTACCCTTGCATCCAGATTGCCTTGTGAATATTCATTCACTATCCTGATAGCTTCGTTGAGAGGTGTCACAAGTGCATCAATTGCACTATTGACCGTATTGATGGCTTCTTGGAAAGCACCTTCATAAGCAGAGCCATCAGCCCTGTAATCAAGGTTTCCGGCTTCACTGGCACGGCCCAGTTTCATGAACTCATTGACAATGCCCTCAATATTACCCATCATGGAGATATAGCAAGGGATCAGCTCATCGTTCTCAGAACGCCTGCCCACTTTTTGAAGGCCCTGGAGATCACTGAGGTCACCCTTAGCGATCTTCTTGTTGACCGACATTACAGTGCGTATCCTGTCGCGGACAGAGTTTGTAGCGGCACCCATATCTGCAAAGATACCCTGGTAGTGTCCCTCGACCCTGCGGGTGTGATCATTCTCAGCCATAAGCTGCAACACTTCATTGCTCTCCTGAAGTCCTGCAAGACCATCGATACAATGATTGATGTTGTTCTTGATCACATTGAAATCACCCTTGTAATTGTCAGTGATCTTTTCCGGAACCTCTCCCCGGGATATGCTTTCGACATACTCGGCTGTCAGGTTCAGCGGGTTGATGACTGCATCAAATGCTTTGTTGACTGTAACAATAGCTTCCTTGAAAAGGCCATCAAACCCGGAAGCGTCTGTCCTGTGTGCCAGATCACCTTCTTCAGCAGCTTTGCCCAGAACAATGAACTCATCTGCCATGCCCTTGACTTTCTCCATAACTGCAATTGTATTTGGAAGGAGCTTATCGTTTTCAGAGCGCTTGCCTACTTTCCTGTATTTTTCAAGATCATCGAAATTGCCTACTGCCATGTACTCGAATGTGCGCTGGATGTTAAGCAACCTGTTGCGAACTTCGTTCACAGCGTATGCATTATCCTTGAAGATGCCGGGGTATTCGCCAGTCACACCATCCTCAAAGTCATTCACGGCTAGCTTCAGGAGAATGGAGGTACTCTCATTGAGCGGCTTTGATATCGCATCAAGATTGCTGTTCATGCTCTCAATGATCTTCCTGAAATCACCGCCATGCTGAGAAGCGTCCACGCGTACATCGACCTTACCAGCGGCAGTTGCTTGTGCAAGCTTTGCAGAATCTACCATAAGGGCATTTATCGCATCAACACATGTATTGAGATTGTTTCTCAGGTCATTGAAAGAGCCCTTGAATTCTTTTGTGCTCTTTGGAGGAATGTCCCCCCTGGAGAGCCTCTCGACGAACTTTGATGCAGCCATGAACGGTTTAACCATCGAGTCCATCAGGCTGTTCACATCGTCTGCAAGTCCTTTCGCATCAGCATCAAACTTACCTGCATCCACGCGGGCATCAAGCTGT